>CBDDRM010000017.1:0-49465 GCA_965233135.1 uncultured bacterium
GGTATACATCGTGAACAGCGTGAAATCGAGTTCGCTCGGAATGCGGTAATCGACCGGTGCGCGCCCCCAGATGAGATGTACCACCTCCTCGATGACATAGGCGAGGCCGAAGGTGAACAGCAGTTCGGCGACATGGCCGAACTTATGCACCGTGCGAAGGCCGAAGCGCTCCGTCGCAGCACCGAGCACGCCGACCAGGACCGGCGCGAGAAACAGCGCGGGCCAGAAGCCAATGTGCAGCCCGGTCTGGTAGGCGATATAGGCGCCCAGCATGTAAAAACTGGCGTGGGCAAAATTCAGCACGCCCATCATGCTGAAGATCAGCGTCAGTCCCGACGAGAGCATGAACAGCAGCAGTCCATAGGACAGGCTGTTCAGCAGGGTGACGAGGAAGAATTCCATGTCAGGGGAGAGGGACGAAGAACGTGGGGCGAGGGATGAGGGGCGAGGGACGAGTGACGAGGGACGAGGCGGCAGGCGGCGCGGTGCGCACGATCGCCCGCCCCTCACCCCTCTCCCCTCTGCCCCGTTTTCTCATGGCCTCTGCATCTTGCAGGTCGTGGGCATCACGGTGTCCTTGCCTTCGACCCGCGCATCGGTGCGGAACCCGAGCCCCGTTTTATCGACATCGAACTTGACGTCCTTGCCATTGACCTTCACCAGGGTCGAAACATATAACGGTTGCACCAGCTGGTGATTGTCCGCGCGGATATACACTTCGCCGGAGTCATCCTCGAACTTCAGATCTTCGAGTGCCAGCGCCACCTTGCCGGGCTCCGCGCTATTTGCCTTCTCCATCGCCAGGGCGAGCGCATTGATCGATTGGCGAATGGACGAGTAGTACATATCGTCGCGGACCTCGGGAAAGCGCGCGCGATAGGCGGCCGTGTTGTCCGCCGCCTGTTTGCTGCCGATATTCGAGTGCCACGTGGTCACTTGCTTGACGTGACCCACGCCGGCTTCGCCAAATGCAGTGACCGCGCCCGCCGCGCCGGTGTAATAGGTGTAGTAATCGGCCTTCAGGCCGGCTTCCTTGCCCGCCTTCACCAGCAGGGCCAGGTCGTTTCCCCAGTTTCCGGTGATGACGCTATCGGCGCCGGTCACCTTGATCTTTGCCACGTATGGGGCGAAGTCCTTGACCTTGCCCAACGGATGCAGATCATCGCCGACGATCTCGATATCGGGACGCTTGGCCGCAAGCATCGCGCGCGCCGCCCTGGCGACCGCGTGGCCGAACGAATAATCCTGGTTGATCAGATAGACCTTCCTGATGCCTTTCTGCTGCGCCATGTGATTGGTGAGCGCCTGCATCTTCATGTCGGCGTCGGCGTCGAAACGGAAATGCCAGAAATTGCATTTTTCGTTGGTGAGTGCCGGATCGACTGCTGCGTAATTCAAAAAGATCACGCTTTTCTGCGGGTAGCGCTCGTTGTGCTTGGCCACGGCATCCGAGAGCGCGAGCGCAACGCTCGAGCCGTTGCCTTGCGCGATGTAACGAATACCCTGGTCGGCGGCCTGTTTGAATACCAGCTGGGCTTCCTGGGGGCTGGTCTTGTGGTCGAAGGCGACGATCTCGAACTTGCGACCGCCGAGCACACCGCCCCGTGCATTGACGGCTTCCGCGGCGATCTGGTAGTGACGCAGGCCGATTTCACCCACGTTGGCGAACGGACCGCTCAACCCCTCGATATAGGCAATCCGGATCGTTTCCTGCGCCGATGCGGAGGATATCAGCGACAGCGCAACCGCAACGGCCCCCAGCAGAGCGGCCTGCATGGATCTCATCTGGATCTCCTCTGGAAGATTGACCCCACCAGACCGGCGACTCCGAACGTGCGGAATTCCTGGGACACGGTCGCGGCGTCATCTGCCTCGTTGTATTTTTGATGCTATCCGGCTCTCTGCCAGGCGCTCGCCGACCGGTTCGAGCGCACCACCGCCTGACGTGATACCGGAGTTTATGGCCCGGATTCTATTCGCAAAGCATCCGCGTTGTAAAACGAATTACTTGCGACTGCTCAAGTGCGAAAACGCTCTTTTGCAGTGCAACGCGCCAATGCAGCAGGCGCGCTCCACGATAGGCCGCGTCGCGGCGGATCAAGCTGCTAAAATTCACGGCACCAAACATGCGCCAGGGGGAGTGAACGATGCAAGGCCTGATGATGGACGTGCCGCTGCTGATCTCTTCGCTGATCAGACATGCGGACCGCTACCACGGCGACACCGAGATCGTGTCGCGCCTGGTCGAAGGCGGCGGGTTGCATCGTTACACTTATCGCGACGCTCACCGACGCGCGCGCCAACTAGCCAATGCGCTGACGGCGCTGGGCGTCAGGATGCACGATCGCGTGGCCACCCTCGCCTGGAACGGCTTCCGCCATTTCGAAGCCTACTATGCGGCTGCGGGCATGGGAGCAGTCTCCCACACCGTCAATCCGCGTCTGTTTCCCGAGCAGATCGTCTACATCATCAATCATGCCGAAGACGGCTATGTGTTCGTCGATCTGACGTTCGTGCCGCTGGCCGAAGCGCTGGCCGACAAGTGCCCGCGTGTGAAGGGCTGGATCATCATGACCGACAAGGCGCACATGCCCAAGACCAAACTTGGCAATGTGCTGTGTTACGAAGATCTGGTCGAAGCGCATTCCGACGAGTACGAATGGCCGGTATTCGATGAGCACACCGCATCGTCGCTGTGCTACACCTCCGGCACCACGGGAAACCCGAAGGGAGTGCTCTACAGCCATCGCAGCACCATCATTCACTGCTATGCCTCGAGCATGCCGGATGCGCTCAACATTTCCGCCCGCGACGTGATCCTGCCCGTGGTGCCGATGTTCCACGTCAATGCCTGGGGCCTGCCCTATTGCGCCGCTATGGTGGGCGCCAAGCTGGTGTTTCCAGGCGCGGGCATGGACGGGGCGAGCATTTTCGAGCTGTTCGAGAAGGAGAAAGTCACGGTTTCCGCCGGAGTGCCCACGGTCTGGCTGGCGCTGCTTGCGTTCATGAAACAGAACAACAAGAAATTCAGCACCCTCAAGCGCACCGTTATCGGCGGCTCGGCTTGCCCGCCCACGATGATCCGCAGCTTCGAGAAGGACTACGGCGTTCAGGTCATTCACGCCTGGGGCATGACCGAAATGAGTCCTCTCGGCACCGTGAATACGTTCAAGGCGCGGCACGACGACTGGGATAGCGAGCAGCGCCTCGCCCTGCAGAACAAGCAGGGCCGGCCCATCTATGGGGTCGACATGCGCATAGTCGACGACGCCGGCAAGGAACTGCCGTGGGACGGCAAGGCGTTCGGCGACCTGCACGTGCGCGGGCCGTGGATCTGCAGCGAATATTTCAAGGCCGAGGGCGGCAATCCCCTGCGGGTCGATGAACACGGCGAGGGGTGGTTCCCGACCGGCGACGTCTGCAACATCGATGCGGACGGTTACATGCAGATCACGGACCGTTCCAAGGACGTGATCAAATCCGGCGGCGAATGGATCAGTTCCATCGATCTTGAGAACACCGCGGTGGCACATCCCGCGGTGGCCGAGGCGGCAGTCATCGGCGTCCACCATCCAAAGTGGGATGAGCGGCCGCTGCTGATCGTCGTGAAAAAGAAGGACGCGCAGTTGACTCGCGAAGAGCTGCTGAAGTTTTTCGAGGGCAAGGTGGCGAAATGGTGCATGCCCGATGACGTCGTGTTCGTCGAGCAACTGCCGCATACCGCCACGGGCAAACTGCTCAAGACCAAATTGCGCGAAGACTTCGGCAACCACAAACTGCCCACTGCCTGAGCGCCGCACTCCGGACGCGGGGCATCAATACCCCTTGCCCCGGTCCACCAGTCCAGCGGGTCGTTCGCCGCGCTCCAGGCGCGAGATGCTGTCGATCACCTGCGCAGCGCATTCGGCAATCAAGGTCGGCGCCGCCACGTGCGGGGTCACGATGATTTTTGGATGGCGCCAGAAAGCATGCGAGGCAGGCAGCGGTTCCTCCTCGAACACGTCGAGCATGGCCCCGGCCAACTGCCCCGAATCGAGCGCGCTCATCAGGTCCTGTTCGTTGACATGCCCGCCACGTCCAATGTTCACGATGTAGCCGCCGCGCGGCATGGCAGCGAAGACGCGAGCATCGAGAATGCCGCGCGTAAGCCGCGTCAACGGCAGCACGTTGACCAGCACGCGCGTGCGCGCGAGAAACGCCGTCAGCTGCGCAGCACCCGCAAAAGTTTCGATGCCCTCGACGGGCCTGCCGGTCGCACTCCAGCCGGCCACGGGGTAATTCAGCGCTGCGATACTCCTCGCAACATGCGCGCCCATCACGCCAAGCCCCATGACGCCGACCGGCCAATCGCGCGCGAGTGACTCTTCGCGCGGCTGCCAGGTCGCCGAACGCTGCTGCTCGAGATACTCCGCCATGCGCCGCTGGAAATGCAGTACCGCGTAAAGCGCATATTCCGCCATGGGTCCTTGCATGCCCGCGCCAATGAGGCGAACGACCGGGACATCGGCGGGCATGCCCTCGACGTCCAGGACCGAATCGACTCCCGCGCCCAGTACCAGGATCGCGCGCAGGTTCGGCAGATTCGCGAGCGAACCGGGCGGCGGACGCCAGACGAGCGCGTAACGGATTGCCTCTGCCGGTCCGCAATCAGGCCAGACGCGAAACGCCAGATGCGGAAGCGCTGCATGGCACGCGCGGCGCCAGGGTTCGGGCGCTTCCGAGTCGCTGCAGAAAAGAATGGACATGGAAAAAACAGTTACTCCGTGACGACGTGACGCCGTGACGACGTGACGATCGCACTACATGCATTTACGACGTCACGACCGTCACGCCGTCACGGCCCTTCAGATCGTCACGGCCTTTTACGATCGTCACGTCGTCACAACCGTCACGGCCCTTCCGGCCCTTCCGGCCCTTCCGGCCCTTAGGGCGCCTCGATTTCCAGATTATCGATCAGGCGCGTCTGCCCAAGCTTGGCGGCACCCAGCACCACCAACGCCTTGTCGCTGGCATCAGGGCGCATTACGGCGCGCTGGTTTCGAACCACCACGTAATCGACGTTCCAGCCGTGGCGCGCAAGCAGTGCGCCCGCCGCATATTCCATGGCGATGAAGTTCCGGTCGCCACTGAGCACCGCGTCTCTCACGCCGAGTATGGCTGCACGCAGCCGCGTTGCCTCCTTGCGCTCGGCGGGCGACAGAAAGCGGTTGCGCGATGACAGCGCCAACCCGTCATCGGCTCGCACGGTCTCGGCGGGACAGATCTTGATCGGCAAAGCGAACTGCTCGACCAGCTGGCGCACGATCGCGAGTTGCTGATAGTCCTTTTTGCCGAAGACGGCGACCTGCGGTTGCACGCAGTTGAACAGCTTGAGCACCACCGTGGCCATGCCGCGAAAATGTCCGGGTCGAAACCGGCCTTCGAGCTTGTTGGCGGTTTTGGGCAGATCGATATAAAAGGTCTGGGGCGCAGGGTACATCTCTTTCTCGTCGGGGGCCCAGACGATGGTGTTGCCCTCGGCCTCGAGCTTCGCGCAGTCCTCTTCGAGCGTGCGCGGGTATTTGTCGAAGTCCTCGCCCTGGCCGAATTGCAGCCGGTTGACGAATATCGTGGTAACCGTCACCGGCGCCTGGGTCCGCGCAATGCGCACCAGGCTCAGATGGCCGTCGTGGATATTGCCCATGGTCGGCACGCAGGCGACCTGCGGTTCGCGTTTGAGCCGTTCGCGAAGTTCGGCGACAGTCCTGATGAGTTCCATTTCACTTCGGGGGGTCGACAACACGGACCGGGAAGCGGGTCAAACGTAATGCCCCTTACCCTTTGCGGATTCGTGCCCCGCCCCCGCCTCCTTTTTAGAAACTGTGCTCGGCTGCCGGAAACGTGCCGGCCTTGACTTCCGCCACGTAGCGCTTGATGGCCTCGGCGATCGAGGCCGCACCCTGCATGAAATTCTTCACGAAGCGCGGCTTCTTCCCCGGGTAAATATCCAGCATGTCGTACAGATTCAGGATCTGGCCGGAGCAATGCACACCGGCGCCGATGCCGATCACGGGGATCGACAAGGCTTCGGTCAGCATCTTGCCTACCGCAGCGGGAACCAGCTCGACCACCAGCAGGCTTGCGCCGGCTTGCTGCAATGTCTTGCCGGCATGCACCAGTTTCTGCGCGGTGTCGTCGGTCTTGCCCTGCACTTTATAGCCTCCGAGCGCATGCACGGATTGCGGCGTCAAGCCGATGTGACCGCAAACAGGGATGCCGCGGCTCGCGAGGAATTCGACTTGTGGCGCCATGATTTCGCCCCCTTCGAGCTTGACCATGTGCGCGCCGGCGCTCATGAGCTTGGCGGCGTTGTCGAACGCCTGCTGCGGACTCTTCTGGTAACTGCCAAACGGCATATCGCCAAGTACCAGCGCGCGCTTCGTTCCGCGGGCCACGATGCGTGTGTGATAGACCATGTCGTCCATGGTGACCGGCAGCGTCGAGTCGTGGCCCTGCACGGTCATCGCCAGAGAGTCACCGACGAGAAAAATATCTACCTCGGCCGCATCGAGCAATGCCGCGAAACTGGCATCCGTGCACGTGAGCATGGTGATGCGGTCGTTCTCCTGCCGCATTTTCTGCAGCGCACTGGTGCTGATTTTCATGTCCTCAGTCCTTGCATTTCGTTATTCCCCACGACTGAAAAACTCGCGTGGTCCCCGCATCTCGGTAATGCGGCGCAACAATAAATCAAAGTCCCCGCCGTCATCAACAAAATTCAGATGATCGCTGTTCACGATCAGCAACGGGGCGGCGGAAAACTGGTAGAAGAACCGGCTGTAAGCTTCGTCGAGCCGCACCAGATACTGTTCGGAGATGCCCCGCTCATACGCCACCCCGCGCTTTCGCACACGCTCGATGAGCTTTTCGGCCGATGCCTGCAGATAGATCACCAGGTCTGGAGTGGGCGCCTGTGGCGCCAGGTGCTGATAGACCTGTTGATACAGGTGCAATTCGTCATCGGTCAGGGTCAGGCTGGCAAACAATCGGTCCTTTTCGAGCAGGAAATCGGCGACCGTCCCCCCTTCGAACAGGTCGATCTGCTTCAGCCCCCCGACTTGCTGCGCACGCTGAAACAGAAAAAACAACTGGGTCGCCAGCGCATTGCGCTTCGGATCAGCATAAAAGCTCGCGAGAAACGGATTGGCATCCGGATCTTCGAGCAGCAAAGCCTTGGCAAGATGCTGCGCAAGGCGCCGGGCGAGGCTGGTCTTTCCCGCCCCGATCGGACCTTCCACCACGATGTAGCGATACTTCTCAGGTGGCATCGAGTTTCTCCACGCCACGGCGATCGACCCGTTCAAGCAACTGGTGCAACGGCGCGTACCCCGGCAGCCTTGCTTCGGGCGCTATTTCGGCCAGAGGCAGCAGCACGAACGCGCGCTCGTGCATGCGCGGATGCGGCACCACGAGCCCGTCCTCGTCGAGCGCAAGCGTTCCATACAGCAGCAGGTCCAGATCGAGGGTGCGCGGCGCGTTGCGTATGCTGCGCCGGCGTCCGTGCCGGTTCTCGATGTCGTGCAGCGCATCGAGCAGTTCGTGCGCGGACAATCGCGTGCTGAGCTTGGCAACGGCGTTTATGAAATCCGGCTGGTCCGCGTAGCCGACCGGCGCGCTGCGGTAGAGCGAGGAAACCGCCAGTAACTGCGTACGGGCGATGGCATCGAGTTCCTGGATTGCCTGCGTCACCTGTTCGATCGGCTGCTCCAGATTGGCACCGAGGCCTATGAAGGCCTCCGCCGCTCCGCTGGCGCTCATTCGGATCCGGTAGGAGCGGTTCCGGTTCCGGTCTCGGCCTGGGCGGCTCCAGGCTTGCGCCGACGCCGGCGGCGCCGCGGATTGCGGTCCGGCAGCAGCATGAGCTTGCGCGTATCTTCATCGGCTTTCTGGAAGTTTTCCCACCATTCGGCGATCTCGGCATCGACTTCGCCGCTATCACAACGCAACACCAGAAAGTCATATGCGGCGCGAAAACGCGGATGCGCGAGCACGCTGTAGGGCCTGCGGCCCGAACGGCCGAGAAAGCGCGGCTGCATCGCCCAGATGTCCTTCATGTCCGAACCGAAACGGCGCGGAATCGAGAGCTTTTCAGCCTGCACATGAATCACATGATCCATCGCCTTGAACAGGGCCGGCAGCGGACCGAGCCCCTCCTCCTGCGACTGTTTCCATGCCGCGAGCACTTCGTGCCACAGCAGTGCGGCGAACAGGAATCCCGGCGAGACCGGTTTGTCCGCACGCACCCGCTCGTCGGTGCTCTTGAGCGCCATCATGACAAAGCGCTCTCCCATCGGTTGCTCGAGAATCACATCGAGCATCGGCAGCAGGCCGTGGTGCAAGCCTTCCTGGCGCAGTTGCAGCAGGCAGGCGGTGGCATGGCCCGAGAACAACAGCTTGATCATCTCCTCGAACAGTCGCGACGAGGGCACGTTGGCGAGCAAAGGCGCCAGGCGCTTGATTGGAGCGCGCGTGTCGGCTTCGATCTTCAGGCCCAGTTTCGCGGAAAGGCGCACGGCGCGCAGCATGCGAACGGGATCTTCGCGATAACGCTGATCGGGTTCGCCGATCATGCGCAGGCGGCGCGATTTGAGATCGTCGAGCCCGTCGCAGAAATCCAGGATCTGCTCCGTGGTGGGGTCGTAGAACAGCGCGTTGATCGTAAAATCGCGGCGCGTGGCGTCTTCTTCCTGGGAGCCGAACACGTTGTCGCGCAGAATACGGCCGTGTTCGTCGGCGCGCTGATCTTCCTGGATGTCGCCCTGTCGCGCCCGAAACGTCGAGACTTCCACGGTGTCTTCGCCAAACATGACATGCACCAGGCGAAAGCGCCGGCCGATGATGCGCGAGCGGCGGAACACACTGCGGATCTGTTCCGGCGTCGCATTGGTTGCAACATCGAAATCCTTGGGCTTCAGTCCGAGCAGCAGATCGCGCACTGCCCCGCCCACGACGTACGCCTCGAAGCCCTTTTCCTGCAGGCCCGTCGTGACACGCCGCGCGCTCGAGCTGATCTTGTCCCGGGACAAACCATGTTTGGTGCGCGCAACGCGCTTCGGCTCGGCAGCGGCCGATGAGCGGCCGGAGAACACCCGGCGAAGAAGTTTCCGAATCATTAACGAGCGAAGAATCGCATATGGAAGCGGTCCATGGAGGAAAAATCCACAGAGGGATAATCCACGGCGGCGAGAAAGCGTGGATTATACATGCGGCCCCCTGCCGGCTCGACTGGCAGGGAGAAACAGGCACTCGCCCCCGACCTCGAAGCGCGCCAGTGGAAAGCCATACAGTTCCCCCAGACTCTGGGCGGTCAATGCCTCGTCGGCGCCGCCCACGCTGAACCGTCCGTTTCCAAACAACAGCAGAAACCGGGTGCAATAGCGGGCCGCGAAAAGCAGATCGTGCAAGGCGATGACGACGATCGCGCCGCGTTCGCGCGCTTCGTCCGCAAGACGGTCCAACAGCGCGATCTGATGCGGCAGGTCGAGGTGTTGGAGCGGCTCGTCGAGCAGATACACGGCGGGTTGCTGAGCGAACAGCGCCGCAATCCGCGCGCGCTGGCGCTCACCGCCGGACAGCGACGCGTAGACCCGCTGGGCCAGAGCACTCAGATGCATCCACGCTATCTCTTGCCTGGCAATGCTTTCGTCGTGGGCGGACCAGCCAAATGGACTGCTCGCGTGCGGATAACGGCCGAGCAGGACGTAGTCGCTCACATTGCCCCAGAAGTCGCGGCTTTCCTCCTGCAACAGCACGCCCAGGCGTCGGGCCAGCTCGCGTCTGGGCAGGGAACCGACTGGTGTGTCATCGACCACGACCCGTCCGGCTTGCGGCGTGCGCAATGCGGCCACGGCGTGCAACAGCGTTGACTTGCCGCTGCCGTTGCGGCCCAGGACGCCCCAGATCTCTCCCGCGCGCAGTTCGACCGACAGCCCGTCGACCAGCATGCGGTCCGGATAGGCGAGCCGCAGCCCTTCAATGCGCAGCATCTTTGCTTCTGCCGGCGAGTAACAGCAACAGGATCGGCACTCCGAGCAACGCCGTGAGTACGCCGACGGGAAATTGCAAAGGCGACCATGCGCTGCGCGCGACCGTATCGGCAAGGATGAGGAATGCGCCACCGACCAGAATTGCGCCCGGCAGCAGCCATCGGTGGTCCGCGAGGCCAAGCATGCGCACCATGTGCGGCACGATCAGGCCGACGAAGCCGATGGTACCGCCAATGAGCACCGCCGCCACAGCCGCAATGGCCGCCAATGCGAAGAGCATGAATTCGATGCCTCGCACTTCCACCCCGAGCGACTGCGCTTTCATGCGTCCCAGCGTGAGTACATTCATGGCCGGCGCAAAGGGCATCACTGCCGCGGCGAGCAAGGCGAGCACGAGCAACCCAGGCAACGGGTTGCCGGTATAGCCAAGGTCACCCATCAGCCAGAACAACATGCCCTTGACCGCAGTCTGCGGCGCCAGCACCAGGATGAGGCTCAACAAGGCATTAAGACCCGCGGCCACCACTACTCCGGTGAGCAGCAGCCGATACGGATTCCAGTTGCCTGCGCGCAGGCTCAAGCCGAAGACCAGCAAAGATGCGAGCACAGCGCCTGCCAGGCCAAGGCCCGTTTGCAACAAGGTTCCCACGCCGATGAGCATGCCGAACATCACGCCCAGCGCGGCTCCGCCCGAAATGCCAAAGACATAGGGGTCGGCCAGGGGATTTCGCAACAGCACCTGCATCAACGTGCCCGACAAAGCCAGTAACGCGCCACACGAGAATGCGGACAGAACGCGGGGCATACGCAATTTCCAGACGATATCCGCGACCGCGTCTTGACCGGGCTGGAGCAGCGCCGACAGGACTTGTGGAAAGGCAATGGATACGCCGCCGGTGGCGATCCCGATCAGCACGGCAACCGCCGTGACCAGCACTAGCACGAGCATTCCGGCGGCGCGCGACATGGATTCGTTCGGCCGGCGCAGGCGAGGCAGTTAACGCAGGCTGATGACGCGCCAGTCGTGCTTGAGCGCGTGTTCCTTGAGCGTCTCGTCCGGATCCACCGCGACCGGATGGCTGACCAGGGACAGAAGCGGCAGGTCGTTGAGCGAATCGCTATAAAACCAGGTTTCGTCAAAACTCTGCCAATCGATGCCGTGTTCTGCCATCCAGCTCTTCAGCCGGGCGATCTTGCCTTCGCGAAAGGAGGGCACCCCCATGACGCGACCGGTGAACTCGCCATCGACTTCTTCGGGCTCGGTGGCAATCAGATTTTCGATGCCCAGTTCGCGCGCGATCGGCGCGGTCACGAAGCGGTTGGTCGCGGTGATCACGACCCGCGCGTCATCGCGATGGCTATCGATCAAGTCGCGCGCCTTGCGCGTGATGATGGGAGCAATCTTCTTGAGCATGAACTCGACATGCCACTGATCCAGTTGCTTGCGTGGATGCCGGGAAAGCGGTTTCAGCTGGAAATCGAGGAACTCGTGAATATCCAGCGTGCCGGCTTTATAGGCTTCGTAGAAACTGCGATTGCGCGCTTCGTAGACCTCCCGGTCGAGCACTTGTTTCTCGATCAGGAACTGGGCCCACTCGAAATCGCTGTCGCCAGCCAGCAGCGTATTGTCCAGATCAAATAATGCGAGGCGCATGGGGGAGTGCGGAAAACGGCGGGGGCGTGAAAGGCGGCTGCAGTATAGCGTAAAAGGCGCCGCGAAACCCTCCCGCAGCCAGGCCAGTCAGCCACCGCCGGCGTCCGGATCGAGCAATTCCATCAGCAGCGGCAGCGTGATCGGGCGTTTGGCCTCGAGTGAGTAACGATCCAGCGCATCAAGCACGCTCATCAGCGAAGGCAGATCGCGGCTCGTGTGGCACAGCAGATAATCGATCACGTTATCCGGCAGATCGAAGGCGCGGGAGGCAGCATGTCCCTTCAGCGCCTTCGCCTTGTCCTCATCGGTCAGCGCCTGCACCTGATAGACCAGCCCCCAACCGAGTCGCGTCATCAATTCCGGACGCAGCTTCAGTTGCGCGGGTGCAACGCTGCCTGCCGCCAGCACTATTCCCGCGCGTTCGCGCAAATGATTGTACAGCCGAAAAAATGCGCGCTGATTCCCTGCATCCAGCGTGTCGACATCGTCTACGGCCAGCGCCCGGAGTTGCGGGAACGGTTCGGGCACGCTTTGACCGCGGGCAACGAACACGCAGGTCAGGCCGGCTCCACTCAGAGAGGCAATGGATGCCCGCAACAGATGCGAGCGACCGCTGCCCGGCGCGCCCCATATGTAAATAGACCTTTCGACGTCGCGCCCGGCGACGAGATTGCCGAGCATGGCGAGCAACTCGGCGTTTCCGGCTGGAAAAAAATTATCCAGCGTCGGCGCGGCGGGCGGCGCGAGGGTGAGCGCCATCTGCTTCATAGGAGGTGATAAGGGTCGCTAATGGGCTTGTACATGCGTGAGTGCACCAGCAGGGCGCAAGCGAATCCAACACTGGCTCTACAGCGATGCGACGGCCAGACGGTGGCGGCATCCACACGCTATCGCAATGGCAAAATCACAGGCAAACTGGAGTAAAATCCGCCGCGCCACAAGCCGAACCGTCCGGCGCAATCCGTTGTTACTTTATCTCGAAGACCCCGGCAACTCAACTTGAAGACCGATCTCCCTGCTTCCAAATCGCTTTCCTATCGTGACGCCGGTGTCGATATCGACGCGGGCGATCAGCTTGTCGACAACATCAAACCGTTCGCCAGGCGCACGCTGCGCGATGGCGTGCTGGGCGGCATTGGCGGCTTTGGCGCTCTGTTCGAGGTGCCCAAAAAATACAAGGAACCGGTGCTCGTTTCAGGCACCGATGGCGTTGGCACCAAATTGAAGCTGGCGTTCCAGTTGAACCGCCACGACACCGTCGGTATCGATCTGGTTGCGATGAGCGTGAACGACATTCTGGTTCAAGGCGCTGAGCCGCTGTTTTTTCTCGATTACTTCGCATGCGGAAAACTCGACGTAGGTACCGCGACGCAGGTGATCCAGGGAATCGCGGCAGGATGTGAGCAGGCCGGATGCGTGCTAATCGGCGGCGAAACGGCCGAAATGCCGGGAATGTATCCTCCCGGGGAGTACGACCTCGCGGGGTTCGCCGTCGGCGCCGTCGAGAAAGCCGGGATCATCGACGGTTCGCGTATTGCGCCAGGCGACAAGGTGCTGGGACTGGCGAGCAGCGGCGTGCATTCGAACGGTTATTCCCTGGTACGCAAGGTCATAGACGGCGCCAATGCAGATCTGTCATCCGGATTTGAAGGCCGAACGTTGGGAGAAACGTTGCTGGCTCCCACGAGAATCTACGTAAGGTCCGTGCTAGGCACGATGTCAGAGGTGACGTTCAAGGGACTCGCGCACATCACGGGCGGCGGATTGGTGGAGAACGTGCCGCGTGTCTTACCACGGGAGGTATGCGCCGAATTGACTCTGTCGGCGTGGCCTCGGCCGGCGATTTTCGACTGGCTCAAGCGCAACGGCGACATTGCGGAGAGCGAAATGCATCGCGTGTTCAATTGCGGGATCGGCATGGTGGCAATCGTGGCTGCGCAGGATGCGGATCGCGCGCTGAACGCGTTACGCAAGCACGGCGAAGAGGTGTTTCTCATAGGCGAGATCCGCGCCCGGCGCGATGGTGAAGCACAGGCCGTCGTCATCTGAGCGGGCGAATGAAGCGAATCGTCATCCTGATTTCAGGCCGTGGCAGTAACATGCAGGCGATACTTGCGGCAGGACTGAATGCAACCGTCGCGGCCGTGATCAGTAACGAGCCATTGGCCGGCGGACTCAGGATCGCGCAGGAGGCCGGCATCGAGACGAAGATCGTTTGCCATCGTGATTATGCAAACCGCGACAGCTTCGACCAGGCGCTCGCAGAGACGGTCATGGCCTTCCGGCCGGATCTGGTCGTGCTGGCGGGTTTCATGCGAATACTGTCGGAGCATTTCATCAATCGCTTCACTCACAGGATCATGAACATTCATCCTTCGCTGCTTCCGGCATTTCCGGGCCTCGCGACGCACCGTCGCGTTCTGGAGGAAGGAGTAAAGATACACGGCTGCACCGTGCACTTCGTCACTCCCGCACTGGATCACGGCCCGATCATCATTCAAGCAGCCGTCAGCGTGCTGCCGGACGACGATGAGCGGCGTCTCGCCGCACGCGTGCTCGAGCAGGAACTTGCCATCTATCCCAGAGCCATCTCCTGGTTCCTCGACGACCGATTGGCGATCGAGGGTAACCAGGTAAGGCTGGCCGCGGCCTCCTCTACGACGGGCTGCCTGGTTTCTCCTGGCCCGACATGATTCTTCGCGTTCTGATCGTCTTCGCGTTTCTGGCGGGGCCGGCGCTGGCGATGCAGCCACCGAACCGCGTGCAAATCAATTTTTCCGTGAAAACCGGCTCGATGCATCTGGGTGAAGGGCGCGATGTACTCGAGCATGACGGCAAACGTTATACCGTCGTCAGCGAATCAAAGACGGTGGGCATCGCCGCGCTGTTCTACAAGATGAATATTCGCCGCGAAAGCCGCGGGATAATCACCAATGGCGGGTTGCGGTCGTTGCATTTCCAGGAGGCCCGCTCCCGCAAGCCACCGAGGGCAGCGGATTTCGACTGGAATGCGAACCGGATCAAACTGACAGATGGTGCGAAAGTTGAAATCGTCCCCTTGCCCGAGAACACGTACGATCAGACCACGTTTACATACGCATTTTCATTTCAACCGCCCGTCTCCGAGATCAAACCGGTGCATCTGACGGATGGCCGCAAACTGACCGAATACAAATACAAGATCCTCGGCCGCGAGAAACTGAACACGCCGCTCGGCGAACTCGACACATTGCATATTCAGAAAGTACGCGAAGGCGACGACAAGCGCGGTTTCGAAGTATGGCTTTCCGCTCAGCACTATTACCTTCCCGTGCAAATCCGTTTCATCGAAAAAGACGGCACGGTGCTGGATTCAACCGTCACTGCGATCTCCTATCAATAGGCCGATGCAGTTCACCCCGGCACTGGTGCAAGCGGCGACCGCGGCGGTAGACCTGGCTTTGCCGATGCAGCATCCGGCCGATTCGGTTTTGCGCAGTTATTTTCTTTCCAATCCGTCACTGGGTCAGCGCGATCGCGCATTCATCGCAGAAACGATGTTCGCGGTGTTGCGGCACAAGCGCGTGCTCGATCATTTGGTGGCGCAACCCACTCCCCGCAGACTGGTGATCGGCAGCCTCGTCAAGTTTCAGGGTTATAGCATCGGGCAGTTGGAGCCCCTCCTCAAGCATGCCGATCGCGACTGGGTCCTCGCATTGAGGACAACCGATATTGAGACACTGCCGCCGGCCGTGCGCCTGAGCCTTCCCGATTGGTTGTACGAGCGCCTGGCGCAGGAAACTTCCACGGAAGATGCCGAAGAGTTCGGACGCGCGATGCTGCGGCCCGCTCCGCTCGACTTGCGCGTCAACACCTTGCTTGCGGGGCGCGAGCAGGTTCTTGCCGCGCTGCGCGACAGCGGATTCAATGCTGTCGCGACACGCTTTTCTCCCGTAGGAATCCGGGTGACGGGCAAGCCCGCCATCAATCGCCATGCGCTGTTTACCAGCGGCGCCATCGAGGTTCAGGACGAAGGCAGCCAGTTGCTGGGTTACCTGGTAGCACCCCGTCGTCGGGAAATGGTGGTGGATTTTTGCGCGGGCGCGGGCGGCAAGACGCTGCAACTTGGAGCGATGATGCAATCGCAGGGCCGCTTGTATGCGCTGGACGTGTCGGAAAAGCGCTTGAGGAATCTGGCGCCCAGGCTCAAGCGTTCGGGCTTGTCCAATGTGCATCCGCAGATAATCGCGAGCGAGAACGACATCAAGGTGAAGCGACTGGCTGGCAAAGTCGATCGCGTACTGGTGGATGCTCCCTGCAGCGGACTCGGCACGCTACGGCGCAATCCTGATTTGAAGTGGCGTCAGTCGCCGACGGCAATCGATGAGCTCCGCATCAAGCAGCAAGCCATCCTGTCCGCCGCGGCGAAATTGCTCAAACCTGGCGGCAGGCTCGTTTATGCCACTTGTAGTGTGTTGCGGCAAGAAAACCAGGCGGTCGTCGAACAGTTTCTCGGCGAGCATGCCAGCTTTCAACAGGTAAGTTGCCAACAGGCGCTCTCTGAGAGCCATATCGATCTGGAAGGCGGTAACTTTCTGGAACTGCGGCCACAAAAGCATGACACCGATGCGTTTTTCGCCGCCGTCTTGCAGCGAGAACCCTGAGGGCACCAATGCGATCGAGCGCCTGGTTCCTGATCGCCGCATGCGCATGGTCGATGCCCGCGGCGGCATTCGACTCCTCCAACAGCATTCCCGCGATCGGCTCGATCGAGTACGCCCTGACGCCCGGGGCCGATGCAGCTGAACTGATCGTGCGAACGATCGACGGCGCCCGCATGCAAGTCCTGGTGCAGGCATTCAGCTTTACCCACCTCGGTATCGCCAACGCTTTGGTACGCGCGCATCGGCGGGGTCTGGATGTGCAGGTCATCATGGATCGCGAACTCACGATAGCCGCACCCTCCATGGCAATGCGCCTGCTCGTGAACGCCGGAGTCCCCGTTTTTATGGACGGGGAGCATGCCGCGGCCCACAATAAAGTCATGATCATCGACCAGGATTCAGCGCAACCCGGACTCATTACGGGCAGCTTCAACTTCACCTTCGCCGCGCAGCATAGGAACGCCGAGAATGTGCTGGTGGTGCGCGGCAACCCAAGCCTTGCCAGGGCGTTTTATGCCAGTTGGCGTCAACACCGTGATCACTCGATAGAGCACGCACGCGAACAGTAAACAGGCTTGTTACGGCAGATGGAACGAAAAGCCACGGCTATTGCCCCAGTCCAGCGCCATAACGTCGAGTTCCTTGTTCCGCACTCCAAGCCGGCTTGCGAGCGACTCTGGCACGCAATCCGCTTGAACCCGCTACAAGCCTTAAATGAAAACCCTAAGGTGGGCGATGAAACGTATCGGCCCAAAAACACTCTTAATGTATGTGCCGCACGAAGTCTGTCAGTTCTATCTTTACGTAATTCCGCGAAATGCACCGATCGCGCTTGCAAGAGGCAATGATTGGTCAATATGTTCCGGGAATGCGGCAAACGTGATATCCACAGGATTATGTTACGAAAAATTACCTTGCCGCGGAATTGATGTCCTGTACAATCCGCGCTCATATTTTTCTGATTCCATGAGGTTACCTGCATGAATGTAGATGGTTTTATGGACCTGCCCAGCTGGGCGAACGGCCTGATTTCGCTGCCGTGGTGGGGCTATATCGTGGTCGCTTTGTTGCTGACCCACGTCACCATTGCAGCGGTCACCATTTACTTGCACCGGCATTCGGCGCACCGCGCTCTGGATCTTCATCCGGCGGTCGCGCATTTCTTTCGCTTGTGGCTGTGGCTGACCACGGGCATGTCGACCAAGGCATGGACCGCGATTCACCGCAAGCATCACGCCAAATGCGAGACGGAAGAAGATCCGCACAGCCCCCAAGTGCTCACGCTCAAGAAAGTACTGCTCGAGGGGAGCGAACTCTACCGTAAGGAAGCGGCAAATCGCGAAACCCTGGACAAATACGGGCACGGGACGCCCGACGACTGGATGGAGCGCAATGTTTATTCGCGCACCGACAAGGGCGGCGTCGCCCTGATGCTGGTCACCGACATACTGTTGTTTGGCCCGTTGGGCCTGACCATCTGGGCCGTACAGATGCTGTGGATCCCGGTGACGGCCGCCGGCGTCATCAATGGCGTAGGCCATTATTTCGGGTACCGGACGTTCCAGGTCGAAGATGCCAGCACCAACATCGTGCCTTGGGGAATCCTGATCGGCGGGGAAGAGCTGCACAACAACCACCACGCTTATGCCTCGTCGGCGCGCTTGTCGAACAAATGGTATGAGTTCGATATCGGCTGGTTCTATATCCGTATTCTGGAAATGCTGAATCTGGCACAGGTCAAGAAGCTTGCACCCCAGGTGCGCATGGAAGCGGGCAAGTCCAAGTGTGACCTGCAGACCCTGCAGGCGGTGATTACGCACCGCTACGATGTGCTGGCCCGTTTCACGCGGTCGCTGCGCACGACTTGCGCCGATGAGTTGCGGCGCATGCGCGAACACAAGTCGAACCATCCTGTCGATCTGCAGACCATGAAGCGATGGTTGCATCTGGACGCGAAGCTCGTGCCGGAGCAGGAAAAAGCCCGGCTTGATGAGGTGCTGAGCACCAGCATGGTGTTGAGGACGATCTATTCGATGCGCCAGGAGTTGACGATGTTGTGGCAACGCTCGACAGCCAACCGGGAACAGTTGCTGTCGCAGCTCGAGGACTGGTGCCACAGGGCCGAGAAAAGCGGTATAGCACCATTGCGCGATTTCTCACGTAAGCTGCGTTCCTACGCCTGATCCTCCCGGACGGCAAGCCAAAAGAAAAACCCGCCGATCGGCGGGTTTTTCTTTTTCAGCTCGGGACGCGCGTTACTTGAGTTTCGTTTCTTTGTAGATCACGTGCTTGCGGGCGACGGGATCGAATTTCTTCATTTCAATCTTATCGGGCGTCGTGCGCTTGTTCTTGGTGGTGGTATAAAAATGCCCGGTGCCGGCGGACGATTCCAGTTTGATCTTCTCTCTCATTGTCGTTCTCCAGCAGAATTGTTAGAACTTGTCGCCGCGGGCGCGCAATTCGGCCAGAACCACGTCGATACCCTTCTTGTCGATCGTACGCAGACCGGCGTTGCTGACACGCATATTGACCCAGCGGTTTTCACTTTCGACCCAGAACCGGCGGTACTGCAGGTTCGGCAGAAAACGCCGCTTTGTCTTGTTGTTGGCATGGGATACGCGGTTGCCGACCACCGGCTTCTTGCCGGTTACTTCACATACTCTGGCCATCTTGGCTCTCCAGGCTTGATTCTTGACTGGACCGCATCGAGCGGCGATCCGGGAAATTCGGAAGATGCGCTTTATAGCACAGTTCCCCTGCCCTGCTCAACCCGCACGGACCGCCTAGATCAGCCCGCGCTCGGCAAAAGACAGGATCGCACCCCGGCCGACGACGAAATGATCCAGAACCCGGACATCGATCAGACTCAGGGCTTCCTTCAGTGCCCGAGTCAGCATTTCATCTGCATGGCTCGGTTCCGCGACCCCTGAGGGATGGTTGTGGGCGAAGATTACCGCCGCCGCGTTGTGGTGAAGCGTTCGTCTGACGACCTCGCGCGGGAAGACGCTGGTTTGCGTCAAGGTGCCACTGAACAGCTCCTCTACCGCAATGACCCGGTTCTGGGCATCGAGAAACAATCCCACGAAAACTTCGACGGGCCGGCTCTGAATCGACAGCCGCAGGAAATCGCGCACAGCTGCCGGGGAACTCACGCTGATGCCGGACTTCATCTCTGCAGCCAGCGCGCGCCGAATAAGCTCGGTGGCAGCCTGCAGTTGCACAAACTTTGCGCTTCCCACGCCCGGAACGCTGCAGAAATCCAACTCGTTTGCTTCGATCAGTGCGCCCAGCGACCCGAATTTCTTAAGCAGTACCCGTGCAACATCCACTGCACTTTGACCCTTGACGCCAGTGCGCAGGAAAATAGCCAGCAACTCTGCGTCGGAAAGACCGGCAGGGCCTTTTGCCAATAACTTCTCGCGCGGTCGGTCGTCCGCGGGCCAATCGTGGATCGCCATGGCGTAGCATCACTTTTATATTCTGCAACAACAGTTTACACTGGCTCGTAGATGAATAATCGGCAGACGCAAGCAATGGGTGAACTACGCGGCAAACGCATTCTGATAGGGCTTACCGGCGGCATTGCGGCTTACAAGTCCGCCGAGCTCATTCGGGAGCTGCAGCGGCAGGGGTCCGACGTGCAAGTAGTCATGACCGAGTCGGCCTGCAAGTTCATCACTCCCCTGACCTTGCAGGCATTGAGTGGCAAACCCGTGTATGTCGACATGTGGGACGATCGCATCTCGAACGGCATGGCTCACATCGAGTTATCGCGCGACCGGGATTTGATCGTGATTGCTCCCGCGACTGCCGATTTCCTGGCCAAGCTGATGCACGGATTTGCCGACGATCTGTTGTCGACATTGTGCCTTGCCCGCGAATGTCAACTGATGGTAGCACCGGCCATGAACCGCCAGATGTGGGAGAACCCCGCCACCCAGCGCAACGTCAGGCAACTAAGCGGAGACGGCATTGTGGTGTCGGGGCCCGACGCGGGAGCCCAGGCATGTGGCGAAGTGGGCATGGGCCGAATGCTGGAGCCGGAAAGTCTGATTCGTGAAATTTCGGCGTGGTTTCAACCCAAACTCCTCTCGGGCACACATGTGCTCGTCACAGCCGGCCCCACTTTCGAGCCGATCGATCCGGTGCGCGGGCTGACAAACCGCAGCTCCGGAAAAATGGGATATGCCGTCGCGCGCGCAGCCCTCGAGGCAGGTGCGCGCGTGACCCTGATTTCTGGTCCAACCGCTCTGGAGACCCCGGCGGCCGCCAAGCTCGTGCGCGTGGAAACTGGCCGCGAGATGCTCGAGGCAGTCAATGCCCAGGTGAAAAGCGCGGATATCTTCATCGCGGTCGCAGCAGTGGCCGATTACTTCGTGGTCAATGGCAGCACGCAAAAAATCAAGAAAGAAAGCGGCATTCCGGCGCTGGAACTCGGCCTGAATCCAGATATAGTAGAACTGGTCGCAAAGCGGCCGAATCCACCTTTCTGCGTCGGTTTCGCGGCGGAAAGCGAGAAACTCGAAGAGCATGCCGAGGCAAAACGCCGCCGCAAAAAATTACCGCTACTCGCGGCCAATCTGGTGCAATCGGCTCTGAATGCCGACGACAATGAACTGGTGTTGCTGGACGACGAAGGCTCGCATCGCATCGGCAGATCGTCCAAGCTCGAGCAGGCACGGGCTTTGATCCGGCATGTCGCCAAACTGTATCGGCCAAGCAAGGCTGGTGCGCTGCAATTCAACCCGTAACTCACCAGGAAGATGCAAAAACTCGACATCAAGATTCTGGATCCGCGGCTGCGCGAACAAATGCCCGCCTATGCGACAGCCGGCTCTGCCGGCATGGACCTGCGTGCCTGCATTGACGCACCGGTCGTGCTGAAACCCGGTCAGACGGAATTGATTCCTTCGGGCATTGCCATTCACCTTGGTAATCCCGGCGTGGCTGCTTTGGTACTTCCACGCTCGGGCATGGGTCACAAACACGGCATCGTACTCGGCAACCTGGTGGGATTGATCGACTCGGATTACCAGGGCCAGATTATGGTTTCGATGTGGAATCGCGGCACTGCCGCATTCACGCTCAACCCGATGGAGAGAATAGCGCAACTGATTCTGGTGCCGGTTCTGCAAGCCGCGCTGAATGTCGTCGAGGACTTTACGCAGAGCACACGCGGTGCCGGAGGATTTGGCAGTACCGGCAAGCACTGAATGAAACGAAGAAATCCATGAAAAAAGGCCGGCAATTGCCGGCCTTTTTACTTCAATATACTCAGTTCGATTTCGGAAATACCATGGGTTCGTCGTTCTTATTCTTGTATGGATCCGGTATATCACCGTTGGCGATACGCCGCTTCTCTTCCCAGCGCAGGAAGGTAATGACGCTGATGATCTCCTCCTGGCTCATGGTCGTGCCGAATGCGCCCATCGTACCGCCAAGATTCTTGGGCACGCCCACGGCGATCGTTGTGTAGATCTCGCTATTGGTGTTGCCGTTGTACTTGAAAACCCCACAGGACAGGCAAGGCCCTTTGCCGCCATGGCCATCGCTGCCATGACAGAACGAGCAGCGGCGCGCAAACCACGCCTTGCCCTCTTCGACGACCTTCATGTCATTGGTCGGCACTTCCATATCGTTGGCGTTCGCCTTGTGCTGGGCCGCGGCCGGCAATGACATACCCATTCCGATGGCAAAAGCGGTAATCGCCGCAAGCTGCGCGAATAGCTTGTTGAATCTCAAAACTGACATGATTGAAAACCTCCCTCGATAAACTTATGAAAATGGCGGGTAGAACGGCACATTGTACGACTCGATGATCTGCTTCATTTTGCCACTCGCGAGCATGTCCGCGACCGCCTCATCGATAAAATTCATCAGGGATTTATCCTGTTTTCGCACGATGAAATTCAGGTTCCAGCGCTGCCCGGCTTCCGGAACGTAGCCTTTGACCATGCTGAAATTCTTGTCGGGATACTCGCGCATCGCGCCCGCAAGAGCCGATCCCCATACCAGACTGGCGTCGATTTCACCCTTGGACATCGCTTGCATGATCCGCCGGTTATCCAGGTACAACGACCGCGGAATGTTGTTGCTGAACAGATAATCGTCGATCGGCGTGGACATTGGCACACCGACTTTGATGTTGGCATCCTTGAGTTCAGCGAGCGTCTTCTTGTCCGCGGCTTTACCCTGCACCACCAGCACATAGCCCATGCCCACGTAGGGCTTGGTAAACGCCAGCTGGCCCATCAGCATGTCGTCATCGCCGCTATCGGACATCCCCAGAAACACATCGCAGCGCTTCTTCAGGATCGAATTGCGAAAGGCACGCGACGTTCCTCCGCGAGTCCCGGTATCTGCCCAGACCATCTCCAGACGCATGCCTCCGCGCTTGGCGATCTCGCGCATGATCTCGATATCATAGCCAGGGGGATCGGAATTCTGGGCGGCGGAAGGAAAAGAATACGGGTCAGCACACGCCAAAAGTTTTCCCTTGGCCTTCGAACGCTCCAGCGTATCGGTTATCTCGTCGGGATCGGTCTGCGCCAAGGCGGCCGATGCGAACACAAGTAAAAAGGTCATTCCGTAAAGACTAAATAACTTACGCACATTCAACTCCTTTTAAGAAACCCCAATCCCCGTCCCCTTCTTGCTCGTCAACGCTTCTGTGACACCGGCGGTTTACGAAGCTCCTGGAATTCAGGGCCGCTCGTCACAAAAAATAAGGGGGGCAGACGCTTGCCCCCCTCAGCCTACTGTTTACTGCGAATTACCTGCGTCCGCTATCCTGCATTAATCCACGGCAAATACCATGAGGCCGCCGCCCTTCTGGTTCTTCTTCAGGTACTCCGAGTAGAAGATGGGCCAGATGCCGCCGCCGCCCGCGCCGTACACAATGGCAACATATTGCTTGCCGTTCGGCCCGGTGTAGGTCGTCGGATTGCCGTGTATGCCGGAGCCGACCTGGAAGGACCAGAGGTGTTCGCCGGTCTCGTCGTTTACAGCGTTGAAGTAGCCTTCGGGATCGCCGTAGAACACCAAACCGCCGCCAGTGGCCAGAATGCCGCTGGTGGCCGGGTAGCTCATGGACTTCTGCCACACCAGTTTGCCGGTCGCAGCGTCATAGCCCTTGGTGGAACCCGCTCCTGCATTGAAGTTGATGATCTTCGCGCCCAGATACCACTCGCCGCGCTTCCATTCCATTTTCTTGGCCTGGAGGTCCATGGCGAAGTCGTATATCGGGAGGTAAACCATCTTGGTGCGGTGGCTGTAAGCCATCGGGTGCCATTCTTTACCGCCGTCCAGGGACGGAGCGATATCGGTAGTCACCTTGTCGTACACCACATCCTTCTCAGGATAGTTGTAGATCGGCTTGCAGTTGTTCGACGGGTTGATCGGCTGCTTCACCCAGTTCACACGCTGCGTTGCCGTGACCCACACGCACTTGTGCTCGTTGCCGGACTTGGTCTTTACAGTATTGACACGATCGATACCGTAGACGTGGCCATTGCGCGAACCATGCAGCCACAGCTTTTTGCCGCCAACGTCGACGAGAATCATTTCGTTCACGCCGTCGTAGTCGTAAGGATCGTTGGGCGTGTAGTTGAAGTAGCTTTTGATCTTGCCCGTGTCCGGATCCATCATCAAGTTGCTGTTGGTGAACAGGTTGTCACCAAGCCGCACATGACGGTCGAAGTCCGGGCCAGGATTGCCGACGGGCCAGTACAAGGCATTGGTTTCCTTGTCGTAGGCACCGGTAATCCACGCCGATCCACCGCCGTATTTCCAGCTCTCACCAGCCCAGGTGTCGTTGCCGGGTTCGCCGGGTCCCGGAATGGTGTACGTCTTCCATACCGGAGCGCCTGTGTCGGCATCGATCGCCGCGATCCAGCCGCGCACGCCATATTCGGCCCCTGCGGTACCGAAGATGATCTTGTTGCGAAGAGCCATCGGCATGATCGTGAAGGTCTCAGCGTAGGTGTAGTCGCCGATCTTCTTGTCCCAGACAACTTTTCCGGAACCGCTGTCGAGTGCAACAACGTGTGCGTCAAGCGTCGCCAGGTAAACCCTGTTCTTGTAGACGGCCACACCGCGATTCACCACGTCACAGCACAGTTTCGGGAACACATCGCCAGGCAGTTCGCGCTCGTACTTCCAGTGCACCTTGCCGGTAGCACTGTCCACTGCAATGACTTTGTTGAAGGATGTCGTGACGTAGATCGTGCCGTTCACTGCCACTGCCTGGCTGTCTTGCCCTTCCAGAACGCCGAAGGACAGGTTCCAGACCGGGGTCAGCTTCTTGACGTTGTCACGGTTGACGGATGACAGCGGGCTGTAGCGCGTGGTCTGGTAGTCGCGACCGTAATGGAGCCAATTCTGCGCATCCTTGTCGGCATTCAGAAGCATGTCATCCGTCACGTAGTTCGGATAGAGCTTCGATTCAGCGCTATCCAGACCTTGTGCGAAGACAACCCCAGAAGCACCGAACGCTGCCATGGCAGCGAGGGATACCGCAGCACGTTTGAAGTGCAACGATTGCTTCACCATTTTCTTGAAACCTCCCGAAGAGATATTGCGCAGCGCTTGTTATACCGACACCGCGCATTGGTTTTGATTACTGCCTCGATGCGTAAAGCGAGACCGGATATCGTGGGAAAATTCCAGATCTAGACAAGCTTTACTGCAGGCTGAAAATTAAGAGTTACGCCCTATGTTGTCAACACATTTCTGCCCGCGTACAACGCGTTGCCCGCGCCGCAAGATTTATTGCGTCGCACCAATATCGCGCGTACGGTCATGTCGGGAATTGTCCAATCCCCGTCACGCCGCCGTGCACTCTGGGACACCCGTGCGCGCGGAATGCAACTGGCCGCGCCCCGTGCAAGCTTCGCCGACCGCGCGGTATGTGCGCACGCCGCATAACGGTGACCCGTATCGCCACCTCCTGGGCGAAAAATTTGGGAGACATCATTCGCAGACGGTAGAGTGACGGCATGTTGCAACGTTTCACCCACTGAAATCCTATGCGATTGCGCCGACTAAGCCTGGTGTGTCTGCAGCTTGCGCTATGGCTGGGGACTGCACAGCTTGCCCATGCCGATCCGCTGCTTACCTACCGACTGAAAATCAGGGATCACGAGATTCGCGCAGAAGTGGCTGCAACCGAACCCGAGCGCTTGCGCGGTCTGATGTTTCGTGACCGACTGCCCGAAAACGGCGGAATGATCTTTGTTTACCCGCGCGCCGAGACTGCTGCGATGTGGATGAAGAACACGCGAATTGCCTTGTCCGTCGCGTTCATCGATGCGAAAGGTCGGATTCTGAACGTGGCCGACATGGAACCGTTTACGGACACGCCGCATGTATCGGCGGGCCCGGCAGTCTATGCGCTGGAGATGAATCACGGGTGGTTCAAGAAGCGCGGCATCAAATCGGGAGATCGCGTCGATGGTCTCCAGCAGTTGCCGCCTGCGCAATGACGCGCCATTGAATCAGGGACAGGAACCATCCTGCGGATAGCCGATGGCACGCGCCGGATCCATATCCGGCTCTTGGTCACGCATCACGCGCCGCCCGTACGCCAATGCCCTGTCACATGGGGATATGGGACTGCGCCACCATGAAAAACAACATCGGGATCGACAGCGCGACGTTAATGCGCGATGCGATAAACGCCACGCGACGCGCCTTGTTCTTTTGCTCGTCCGTCGCCGGTTTCAATCCAAGTATCTTTTTCTGGTTCGGCCAGATCAGGCCCCAGACATTCAGCAGCATGATGGTGCCAAGCCAGGCGCCGACGCCGATTTTTTCGTACCCCGCCTGAAACGTGAACGCCGCGACGAAGTTGGCCCCCAGCAATGCGGCGCCCGCCAGCCAGGTCAGCAACGCTGCCCAGCGAAAGTAGAACAAGGCGCGGGGCGCGACATGCTTGGTGATGCCGGCGGCAGTGCCGTCGGCCTGGGCCGCCTTGACCGCGGCCACCTGCACGAAATTAAAGTAGTACAGCAAGCCGACCCACATGATGCCCGCCAGAATATGAATCCAGCGGTAGATTCCGGGCAGCATCTCCATGATTTATCCCCCGATCAAGGATTTTGTGACGTAGTACAGGATGATGGTCAGCACGACACCTGCAATGACCGTGCCCCACAGAGAGTCGAGTACATTTTTCATCGCGCGCTCCTGTCGTGAAACTGGGATCGCAGTGTAGACAAGCCCGGGTGGCGCCGCAATAGGCCGATGTCATAACGATTCCCGCGCCATCGCATGGGGGCTTGCTCAAGCCGCAAAAAAAGGGCGCCCGTTGGCGCCCTTCATTCGCCTGCCGGCAAAGTCTCAACTGCCGAAGTTCTTTGTCACAAAGTCCCAATGCACGAGGTTCCAGAATGCCGTGACATAGTCCGGCCGGCGATTCCGGTAATCGACGTAGTAGGCATGTTCCCAGACATCACAGGTCAGTAGCGGCTTGTCCGCCCCCGTCAAGGGCGTGCCGGCATTGGACGTGTTGACGATATCGACACTGCCATCGCCTTTTTTGACCAGCCAGGTCCAGCCAGACCCGAAATTTCCCACGGCGCTTTTGGAAAATGTTTCCTTGAACGTGGCGAACGATCCGAACTTGCGCTTGATCGCCTCGGCTACCGTTCCTCTCGGTTCGCCGCCGGCGTTCGGCGCCAGGCAGTTCCAGTAGAACGTGTGGTTCCAAACTTGCGCGGCGTTATTGAAAATGCCGCCGGAGGACTTGCGGATGATTTCCTCGAGGCTTGCCTGCTCGAATTCGGTACCCTTGATCAGATTGTTCAGGTTCGTGACATACGCCTGATGATGCTTGCCATAGTGGAATTCGAGTGTTTCCTTGGAGATATGTGGTTGCAATGCGTCGAGAGCGTACGGTAGTTTTGGAAGCTCGTGCTGCACTTGTTGATCTCCTGATCAGGTTAGGTGGAAGGGCATTGCGAACGTGACAGTTTAATGGAACGCCACTCGCGGCCATAGCCCGACCGCCCTGACCCTCACTGGCCGGCAGAATATTATCCGACCGATATGGCAACAGCCGTCGCGTCGTTTCGTCCCATGTACTGGACCTGATTCCTGATGGAACGTTCCACCAGCTCTTCGGCCAGCCCCTGCATGGAAGGCGCACGGCGCATGACCTCGGTAATTACCCGCTCGCCCAGGACTTCCCAGATGCCATCGCTCACCATGAGAAAAACGTCGCCGGACACGAGTTCTCCGTCCGTGTAATCCGCCACCAGATGGCTGTCGAGGCCGACTGCGCGCTTGAGCACATGGCGCATGTCGCTTCTTTGCCAGGTGTGATCGATGGTCAACTGCGTGATGAGATCGCCGCGACGCCGATAGACGCGCGTGTCGCCCACGTGCGCCATGTGAAAGTGTTTCCCCTTGAACAGCATGACGGTCAGGGTCGTCACCATGCCCTCGTATTCTGGATGGCGGCTATTTTCGGAGTAGAGCCACGCGTTTATGGATTGCAGCAATTTGTCCAACGCAGTGGTAAGGTTCCATGCGGCAGGTGCCCCGTAGAAATCCCGCAGCAGGGTCTTCACGGCCGTTTCCGATGCCACTCGGCCTGCGCCGTTGCCGCTCACTCCGTCGGCGATCGCCGCGGCAATGCCGCGACCATAAGCCTCACTTTCTTCAAGCGGCGTCACTATGCCGTGAAAATCCTCGTTGGTTTTGCCTGGTACCGCCCGCGTGGCATGGCCGAATTGCAGTTGCGCGTCGCCGCGAGTTCCCGGCGGGGCAAAGCCATCCGCAAGATTCGCTCCATCGGGAGAAAACAGGTTCATGTCGGCATCCTCGAATCGAGTCGGGAGGCCGATGCTGCGGAGCCATGCGCGCTCAGCCCGCCTGCCTCGACAGCCGCGATAGCCTTTGCCTGGTTCATGTCGTCCGTATAGCCGGAAGCATACAAGCAGCACGCCAACTGGTTCACCAGCGGATGGGGAATCGGAACCTGCCCCGCGAGGGCCTCGCGGATCCATCTCGCCGTCGTGCCAGCGTCGATGGCCACCGGTTGACTCGGACTTCCGCGCGCACAGAGCACTTCCTCCTCGAATAACACGCACACCTCCCCCTGGCGAAAATAGCGGATTCGCGGTCGCTGGCGGGGATTGGCAAACGGTTCGCCCTCGGTGCTTCGCATCAGCAGCGCATCGAAGCCCGTGGCAACCAGAAAGCACTCCATGCTCTCGAGTTCCTCGGGCCGATCGGCGCTCAGCAGGCGCACGGCGCCCTCGTCAAACGGATCGAGCAAGCTCACGAGCGAGTGCGCCGGATTGCGCATGCCGAGCCGGTTGTGCAACGCGAGCAGTTCCGCCAATCCGGGACACAGCACGGCCGTAGGCAGGAATGCGAGCAACTGCGTATCCAGGGATTTTTGTGCCTGCGCGAGCGAGCCACTCGGCAGCACGTCAAGTTCGCGCAATATATAAGCCGTCGCAATTCGGCCTCGACCTTCCAGCGTGCCGTGCAATAGCACCGGGACACCCAAGCGCTGCAACAGCAGGACCAGCAATGGCAACAGATTAGGTTCCTCGCGCGCACCGCCGTAGGTTGCGAACACAAGGGGGCGCAGGGCCGTAGCGGGTAGGGTAAGCGCATGCACGCGCTCGGCCATGGCGCGATAGAAGCCCAGAATTTCTGTCGGCGTCCCGCGCTTCATGCGCAGAAGCCCCAGACAGGCTCCGAGTTCCAGATCCGGCACGCCGCCGTCCAGCATTGCGGCAAACATGTCATGCGCGTCGCTTTCAGACAGATCACCGGCGGCGTCTGGTTTGGAGGAGAGTTGCTTGATGAAGCGAACGATGCTCACCGATGATCCAATTTAACGCCGGCGGCGTAAGGTCAGGCGCCCGATCCAACGCAACGTATGTGCCACTTCATTTTGCACTTAAAAACAACGGCTTCTGAACAAGGTACACTGTGCTCGCGTTAACCGGGTGCGTCGGCGGCCAATCGAGGCATCAACTTGGTGCGCCGAACCTCCGGGTGGGTCGACCGTTTGCGAAAACGCCGGTCCGCGCGACGCGTTTCCGGTTGGCGGGACACCCGTGCATGAAACTACAGTCACCGAGCAACAGTCTGAGCAAACTTTCTTATGGCACAGTCCCCGCCTTCGCCCGAGGCCACTAGCGCATCCCGTTCGCCGCAAAGCAGGGCTCCCGGCGTCCTGCCGAGATCAACATTCATGCTTCCGCGCCCGATTCTTCTGGTGCTTCTTGCCCTGGGCTTGTTGTTCGCCATCGATTTATTCGCACTCGCTGCGTATCGGGAACTGGAACAGGCTTCGGAGCAGGTCGATCGGCATATCCAATCCGCCGCAGCGCTCGGCGTACTGCAAGACATGATGCGCGACATGCAGTCAGGCATGCAGGGGTACGTGCTGACCGGGTCGCTGGCCTCGTTGAACCGTTATCGCAATGCCGCCAATCAGTTTGCCCCCCGGTCCGCCGACGCTCTCTCCAAACTGGACGATGACGAAAAGCAACGCAGCCTCGCAGAAGCCGCGGTGAGCTCCGCGAAGGATTGGCTTGCGCGATACGCGTCGCCTTTGGTGGTCAAGCGCAGCGCCGGCGGACAAGCCAGCGCGTCGACGCTACTGGAGACCATGCGCAGGAGCGGGGCTGACAGACGCGCCGAGCGCATACGCGCGCAGTTTGACGAATTACTGCAGTTCCAGCGCGAGCGGCTGGCTGCGGCGCAACTCGATCACGGGCAAAAACTGCAAAGCGTATTTTCCTGGATGAGAAGTCGCGCGCTGGCCCTGCTCCTCTCACTGGCGGCCTTGGCGCTGATGCTTGGCCGCACCCTGGCAAAACTCACCGGGCAGATGCGTTCACGCGAAGCTGCGGAAAACGCCATGCGCACATCCTCCGCCACGCTGCGCGCCATGAGCGATGCTTCCCCGTTGGGAATGTTCCTGGCGGACCGATGCGGCGAATGCGTCCAATCCAACGTCTCCTTCGGGCGCATTACGGGGCTGTCGGAGGACGCCGTTCTCGGCAGGGGCTGGCAGGCTGCGCTGCATCCGGATGACCGGGACAGAGTGGCGGCGGCCTGGGATGCCGCCATCGCGGCACAAGCGCCTTTTGTGTCGATCCATCGCTTCGTGCATCGCAATGGCAAGGTGGTCTGGGCATCGATGAAATCGGCCAGCATGATTGACGGCGGACAATTGATGGGTTTCGCCTGCAGTATCGAAGACGTCAGCGAGCGCCGCGAAGCGGAGGAAGCTTTGCGCCAAAGCGAAGAGCGCCTGCACATGGCGCTGGAGAGTTCGCGCCTTGCGTTGTTCGACTGGCACATCCCGTCAGGCGAGATTTTTCTGAGCCGGGAGTGGGGACACCTGACCGGTCTTGGCTCACAACCGGTCACGACAACCGTACGCCGGCTCACCGACATGATTCATCCGGAAGACATGGAGGCGCTTCGCGAAACCATCATCAGCGCGTTCAAAACCAACAAGCCGCTTTCGCGCCGCGAATTTCGCATCGAAACCCGATCGGGTCAGTGGAAGCGCGTCTTCTGCAGCGGGCGGGTCACTGAGCGCAATGCCGCCGGCCGCGCGGTACGACTCACCGGCACACTCACTGCGGACTAATCGTGGACTTCGCTGCGAACCTTGCGCCGGGATGGCGAAGTTCGGCGCGAAGCTGACTTGGCAGGCGTGGCCCTGAGACTGTTCAAATAGACATCCACCAGCGCGATCGCATTGCGTCCCAGTGGAAGATATGCCGGATCCAGAACCCAGTTCACGATCAGCCCGTCGACAAGCGCGTGCAATCCGACCGCCGCCAGGCGCACGTTGACCTGCGGCGCAAGCAATCCTCGCCTGGCCGCATTGCGAAAGCCGCGCTCCATATGCCGCAGACAATTGTTGCGCGCTTCGATATGGCGCTCACGTACCTGCAACATCTCATCGACGTACTCGACCTTGTGGCAGCAAATCTCAAAGACCCGCTGGCATCGTGCATCGGTCGTCATGTGCTGCAGTACGTGCACGGCGCACGTGCGCACATACGCCAGCGGATCCTCGAGATCCTCATCACCCGCCCGCGCCGCCATTTCCTCCATCGGCAGCACGACGCGGCTCATCATGGCATCGAACAGATCGGCCTTGTTTCTGAAATGCCAGTAAATCGCGCCACGCGTGACCCCCGCGGCCGCGGCAAGCTGCGCCAATGAAGTATTGGAGACGCCCTTCTTCACAAACACCCGTTCCGCGGTATCCAGAATGCGGTTGCGAGTTTCCTGGGCCTCTTCCTTCGTTCTCCTCACCAAAGCTCTCCGTTTTCCATGCCGCGAAAACCCTGCTGCCGACGTCGGCAAACTATACTTTACATACATTCCTGAATGTAAGTAAACTCCGAAGTCTCCCAGCCCGCGCGCCCGTTGCCAGCGCCGGACCCGGGGCATCGGCACGCAAAGTTTCTACAGGAGTTTCCCCGTGCAAGCTTTCTATTCGCATGCAGTGCGCGGCTTTATAACCATCTCGGTCCTGGCTGCGTTGAGCGCATGTCAGAAATCCTCGTCGGACGCGGCCCCGCCCGGCATGCCCCCGCCGCAAGTGACGGTGGCGACCGTCCAGCCGCAGGATATCCCGGTTACGTTCCAGTATGTTGCGCAGATATCGGGGGTGCGCGAAGTCGAAGTAAGGCCGCGTGTGTCCGGCATCCTGCAAAAATGGAATTTCACCGAAGGCGCCAGGGTCGCGCAAGGCCAGAGCCTGTTCACCATCGATTCGGCCCCTTTCCGCGCCGCGCTCGCCAAAGCCGAGGCGGATCTGGTCTCCGCGCAAGCCAGCTTCGATCAGGCCAAGCGCAACGCTGCGCGCCTCAAACCGCTCTATGAAGCGCGCGCAGTCAGTCAGAAGGAATTCGACGATGCCACGTCCGTCGAGGAAATCGCCAATGCCCAGGTCAAGGCCGCCCAGGCGGCCATGACCGAAGCCAGGCTCAACCTTTCCTACACGCGCGTGGAAGCCCCCATTTCCGGGATCACCGGTCGTGCCCTGCAGTCCGAGGGCAGCCTGGTGCAGGCGCAGCAGACGTTGCTCACCACTATTTCGCAAGTCGATCCCGTGCACGTGATTTTCAGATTTACCGAAGCCGAGCACCTGAAATTCACGCGCGCAATGGCCGATGGGACGTTGCGCCTGCCCAAGGATGGCAAGTTCGATGTCCGGCTCAAGCTGGCGGACGGCAGCGAATATGCCCGCGTGGGTAAGGTCGATTTCACGGACGTGCGCGTGGACCCGGCCACCGGCACCATCGAAGGACGGGCCGTAGTCGCCAATCCGCGCGGCTTGCTGCTTCCCGGGCAATTCGCGCGCGTGGAGCTGTCCGGTGGCGTGCGTCCCAACGCCATCGCGATTCCGCAGCGCGCCGTACTCGAAGGGCCAGGCGGCAAGATCGTCATGACGGTCAACGCCCAGGGCGTGGTCGAACCCCGGCCGATTCAGGTGGGGGACTGGACGGCGGAACAGTGGATTATCCTCGACGGCCTGAAAACCGGCGACCAGGTCATTGTCGATGGAGTAGTCAAGGCGCGGCCCGGCGCCCCCGTCAAGATCGTGCAGGCGCCAGCCGACGGGGTGCAGCCACGGCAATCGCAACCAGCGCCGCCCGGACCTGGTGAGCAATCGAACGCCAGACCGGCGGCAAAAGCCGAGGCCCCGCAATCCGCCCGATAACCTGATTTCGCACTCGCCCCCATGTTCTCGCGCTTTTTCATCGATCGCCCGATTTTCGCGGCGGTGTTGTCGATCTTTCTGGTGCTCGCCGGGTTGGCGGCAATGCGCACCCTGCCCATCGCGCAGTACCCGGAGATTGCGCCGCCTGTCGTGACGGTGCGAGCCGTCTATCCCGGCGCCTCGGCGGAAGTGATCGAACAAACCGTGGCTGCGCCGCTGGAAAACCAGATCAACGGCGTCGAGGACATGCTTTTCATGAGCTCGAATTCGTCCTCCAATGGCGTGGTCGAGATCAACGTGACCTTCGAAATCGGCACCGATGTCGATCAGGCCGCCCTGAACGTCAATAATCGCGTCAAGCAGGCCGAAGCGCGGCTGCCCCAGGAAGTGCGGCGCCAGGGCGTGACCGTCGAAAAGAATTCCTCATCGTTCCTGCAGGTGCTGGCGTTCAACTCGCCCGATGGCACGTTCGATGATCTGTACGTCAGCAACTACGTCACGCTGAACGTGCTGGACACGATCAAACGCGTACCCGGCACGACCAATGTGCAGATCTTCGGTGCAAAGGATTACGCGATGCGCATCTGGCTGCGGCCGGACCGCATGACGCAGTTGAAACTCACGACCGCAGACCTGCGCCGCGCATTGAACGAACAGAATGCGCAGTTTGCGGCCGGCAAGGTCGGGCAGGCGCCCACCGGTGGACCCCAGGAGCTCGTCTATACCATAACCACCAGGGGCCGGCTCTCGGAGCCGCGCGAGTTCGAGGAAATCATTCTGCGTTCGAATCCGGACGGCTCCGCGTTGCGTCTCAAAGATGTGGCTCGGGTAGAACTGGCGTCCAAGGACTACGACTTCATCGGGCGGGTCAACGGCAAGGAATCGGCGCTTCTGGGCATCTTCCTGCAGCCCGGCGCGAATGCGCTCGATGTCGCCGAGGACGTCAGCAGATCGATGGCGGAAATTGCCAAACGATTCCCTGTTGGCATGGAATATCAGATCGTGTACGACACCACGCGTTTCGTGAAGGTCTCGATACGCGAGGTCGTCAAGACGCTGCTCGAGGCCATGGCGCTGGTGTTCGTCGTGGTGTTCCTGTTCCTGCAGAACTGGCGCGCAACGCTGATTCCGTTCGCGGCCGTGCCGGTCTCGCTCATCGGGACTTTCGCGGGATTGTTTCTTCTGGGTTACTCGATCAATACGCTGACCTTGTTCGGGATGGTGCTGGCAATCGGCATCGTGGTCGACGATGCCATCGTGGTACTCGAGAACGTCGAGCGCATCATGCACGAGGAACACAAGAATGCGCGCGAGGCGGCCATCAAGGCCATGAGCGAAGTCACCGGGCCGGTCATCGCCATCGTACTGACTCTTTGTGCGGTATTCGTCCCCATCGCGTTCCTGGGGGGACTCACGGGCGAGCTGTACCGACAGTTTGCCGTCACCATCGCCATCGCGGTCGTGCTCTCCGGCATCATCGCGCTCACATTGACGCCGAGCCTGTGCGTGCTGATCCTGCGGCGTGAACACAAGGCGCCGCTTAGATTTTTTACCTGGTTCAACGACTGGTTCCACCGCGTGACGGGCCGCTACACCGGCGGCGCCGCCTGGATCATTCGCCGCGGCGCGATCGGACTTTTGCTGTTCATCGGCATGGTCGCCATCACCCTCTGGCTCTGGAGAATCACGCCGGGCAGTCTGGTTCCGGACGAGGACCAGGGCTATTACATCGGCGCGGTGTTCCTGCCGGATGGCGCCACATTGCAACGCACCGACAAGGTTGTGTCGGAGGTGCTCAAGGCGATACAGTCCAATCCCGCCAACGAGTATGCCGTTGCCTTTACCGGGCTGGATTTCCTGGGAGGCGGATTTCGCAACAATGCCGCCACCATATTCGTGACACAGCGGCACTGGGACGAGCGTGAAGGCGTCAAGACGCAACAACTCATTGGCGACTATTTCCAGAAAACCGCCGGGATAAAGGAAGGCCTGGTACTGGCTTTCGCGCCTCCGCCCATCTTCGGTCTGGGTAATGCGGGCGGCTTCGAGTTCTATATCCAGAATCGCGGCGAAGGCGGCCCGCAGCGCCTCGCCGCCGAAATGGGCAAGTTCGTCGCCGCCGCCAACAAGGATCCGCAATTGGCGGGCGTGCAAACCCTCTGGCGCGCCGGCGTGCCGCAATTGCATGTGGATGTCGATCGCGAAAAAGCCGCGGCGCTCGGCGTGCCGATCGGGGACGTATTCGACACCCTGTCCGCCACACTGGGTTCGTACTATGTGAACGACTTCAATAAATTCGGGCGAACCTGGCAGGTACTGATGTCGGCCGAGCCGGGATATCGCAACAAGCCAGATTCCGTGGGTGAGTTGTACGTGCGCTCGGAGCAAGGCGCCATGGTCCCGATCAAGGCCCTGGCCAACGTTACCTACACCGCTGGGCCGGACTCGCTGGACCGCTTCAACAACTTGCCCGCGGTCAAGTTGCTGGGCCAGGGCGCGCCTGGCGTGTCCTCGGGCCAGGCCATCGCCGTGGTGGAGCGCATCGCCAACGAGGTGCTGCCGGCGGATTTCAGCTACGACTGGGGCGGCGCCTCCTTCCAGGAGAAGAAGTCGAGCGGCACGTCGACGCTCGCCCTCGCGCTGGCGGCAATCATGGTGTTTCTGATTCTCGCCGCGCAATACGAAAGATGGTCGCTTCCACTTTCCGTAATGATGGCCCTGCCATTCGGGACGTTCGGCGCCCTGGCCGCCGTCTGGATTCGGGATCTGACCAATGACGTGTATTTTCAGATCGGACTGGTTACGTTGCTCGGGCTCGCGGCAAAGAATGCCATCCTGATCGTCGAATATGCGCTGCTGAAAAACCAGGAGGGCCTGTCGCCTTCCGCCGCCGCGGTGGAGGCTGCGCGCCTGCGCTTCCGACCGATCCTGATGACCTCGCTGGCGTTCATTCTCGGAGTGATGCCGCTGGCGTTTTCCACCGGCGCGGGCGCCGGGGCGCGAATCGCCGTCGGCACGGGTGTCATGGGCGGAATGCTCGCGGCGACTTTCCTGGCCATTTTCTTCGTGCCTATGTTCTTCAAGCTGATCACGGACCGGCATCTGACGGAAAAGCGCTCCACGGCGGAAATCCGCGCCGAAATCGACCATCACAAGCTCCTCGCCGAGCAGGCGGCCGAAGTGCCGCATCATGCACCGGCGACGAGAGGACAACCATGAATCGATTCCGATTGATGGGGACGGCCCTTATCGTCGCCGCTCTGAACGGATGCATGACGGTGGGACCGGACTATAAGCGCCCGCGGGTCGACACACCGGCGCAGTGGCCGGGCGAGACCGCCACCGATGCGATCTCATCGACGTGGTGGAAAGCCTACGAAGATCCGGTGCTCGAAAGCATGATCGACGATGCGCTTTCCTATAACACGGATCTGCGCCGCGCCTTTGCGCGCGTAGATGAGGCGCGCGCGGCACTCGGCATCAGCCGGGCGGATCAGTATCCGGGCGTGTCCGCCGATGCCGGCGCCAGCCGCAATCGCGTCAGCCAGGAAAGCGTGACCGGTGTCCCCGCGGGCATCGATCCGGAGTTCAGCAACTACCGCGCGACGCTCAACGCCTCCTACGAAATCGATTTCTGGGGCAAATACCGGCGCGCCAGCGAAGCCGCGCGCGCCGAGTTGCTGGCGGCACAAGCAAATCGGGAAGCAGTTCGGCTCGCATTGATTACCGATGTCGCGCGCGGTTATTTCAACCTGCGCGCGCTCGACGCGCAGGTCGCGGTAACCGAGCGCGCGATCGCCACACGACTCGCCTCCACCGCCTTGCAGCGCATGCGCTTCGAAGCAGGCGTGGCTTCCGAATACGATCTGCGGCAGGTAGAGGCGCAGGCAGCACAGGCGCAGGCACGCCTGCCCTCCCTGCAGAATACGCTGGCAACCCAGGAAACTGCCCTGGCAGTATTGCTGGGGCGCAGCCCGCGCGACATTGTCGAACGTCCGGTAGACCGCGGACGCGCCATCGAGGCCTTGAGGGTTCCCCCGGCCATCCCGGCAGGCTTGCCATCGGACGTACTGGAACATCGTCCGGACGTGCGCCAGGCCGAGCAGAACCTGATCGCCGCCAATGCACGCATCGGCCAGGCCCGGGCGGCTTATTTTCCGACCATCTCGCTCACTGCTTTCCTTGGCGGCGAGAGTGCGTCGTTAATCGATCTGCTCAGTGCGCCGGCACGCATCTGGCAACTTTCCGCAGGCGCGGCGCAAACCGTTTTCGACGCCGGACGCACCGGCTCCCGAGTCGAGCAGGCGCGTGCGCAAGAGCAGCAGCTCCTGGCGCAGTACGCTTCGACCATTCAGAACGCGTTCAAGGATACGCTCGACGCACTGGTGGCCCAGCGCAAGGCGCGTGAAATCTACGATGCGGAACAAGTCCGCGTGAATGCCCTTGAGAGCGCGTACAAGCTCGCGCAACTACGTTACGACAACGGCGTTTCGAGCCTGCTCGACGTGCTCGACGTGGAGCGGGGATTGCTGGACGCGCAGCTCAATCGCATCGAGGCACAACGCGCACAACTGGCGGCCGCCGCCGATTTGTTCAAGGCGCTGGGCGGCGGATGGGAAGGGGTGACCGGAGCGCAAGCGGCGTCGAAGCCGTAAGTACGCCGGCAATGAATCTGCGGACAAATCGGGCTCGACGTCCGGTCGCGCGCTCGGGTTGCCTGCGCTTTTGGTGCCATGGACCCGTTCTGCTAACCTGTCGCCACGGCACGCCACATTAAAAAAAGGGGGGAGTCATGGCAGACACCATCAAGTTCCTGCTTCCTGAAGAGCGGATTCCGAAGGTTTGGTACAACCTCATGGCGGATCTGCCTTCGCCGCCACCGCCACCGCTGCATCCCGGCACACTGCAGCCGCTCGGGCCCGACGATCTGGCACCGCTGTTTCCAATGGAGCTGATCATGCAGGAAGTGTCGGCCGAGCGCGAAATCGAGATCCCCGCGCCGGTGCGCGACATCTATAAACAGTGGCGGCCCTCGCCGCTTTATCGTGCGCGCCGTCTCGAGAAGGCACTGGGCACGCCGGCGAAGATCTACTACAAGTACGAAGGCGTCAGCCCGGCCGGTTCGCACAAGCCTAATACCGCGGTTGCCCAGGCTTTCTTCAATCATGAGGCAGGCATTCGAAAGATCTCGACCGAAACCGGCGCCGGCCAGTGGGGTTCCTCCCTCGCGTATGCCGGAGCGCTGTTCGGAATCGAGGTCATGGTATTCATGGTGAAGGTGTCTTATCAGCAGAAACCCTATCGGCGCGCGCTGATGGAAACTTACGGTGCACAATGCATCGCCAGCCCTTCCACGCAAACCAATGCCGGGCGGGCGATCCTCGCGAAGTCTCCGGAAAGTACCGGCTCCCTGGGCATCGCGATATCCGAAGCCGTGGAAGTCGCCGCGACGCGAGAAGACACCAAATACGCACTCGGTTCTGTGCTCAACCACGTGCTGTTGCACCAGACCGTGGTGGGTCAGGAGGCATTGCTGCAAATGGAAATGGCTGGAGACGATCCTGACATCCTCATCGGGTGTACGGGCGGCGGTTCAAACTTCGCCGGCATCGTGTTCCCATTTCTGGGGGCGCAACTGCGCGGCGGCAAGAAACGGCGCATCATCGCCGTCGAACCCGCCGCCTGCCCCAGCCTCACCAAAGGCAAATATGCGTACGACTTCGGCGACACCGGTCATCTCACGCCGCTGGTCAAGATGCATACGCTGGGCTCGACGTTCATCCCTCCCGCCCTGCACGCCGGCGGTTTGCGCTATCACGGCATGGCGCCTCTGGTGTCGCACATCAAGGCTCTCGGACTGATCGAGGCGCGCGCGTACAAGCAAGTCGAGGTATTCGACGCCGGCGTTCAGTTCGCGCGTTGCGAGGGAATCCTGCCGGCGCCGGAGGCGAATCATGCGGTCAAAGGCGCGATCGACGAAGCCCTCAAGTGCAAACAGGAAGGCAGTGCCCGCACGATTCTGTTCAATCTCTGCGGGCACGGCCATTTCGACATGCAGGCTTACACCGACTACTTCGCAGGCAAACTTACCGACCGCAGTTACGACGAAAGCGAACTGGCAATGGCGCTGGCGGGGTTACCTTCCGTTGCGGCGTGATCGGCGTTGACTGCACTTATCCCGGCGTAGCGCACCGGGTGCGGGATTTGCCATGCTGATCGATCGACAGGCCATCGATGACGCGGCGGCGCGCATCCGGCCCTATCTTCCGGACACGCCACTGGTGCGTGCAGAATCGTTCAGCCGGAGGCTCGGCTGCAACGTGCTGTTCAAACTGGAAACCTTGCAACCGACGCATTCGTTCAAAGTGCGCGGCGCATTCAACGCGCTGTTGCAACTAACGCACGATCAGAGAAAGCGCGGCGTTGTGACAGCTTCGGGCGGCAATCACGGCCTGGCGATTGCACATGCCGCCCGCGTTCTTGGCATTCCGGCCACCGTTTACCTGCCGCAATCTGCGACCGAAGCGAAGCTCGCCGCCATTCGTCTGCTCGAACCGCGGATTATCATTCACGGGGCTGCGTGGGACGAGGCCAACCTGCTCGCCATGCGCGTTGCCAGCGAGACCGGTCAGGTCTACATCCATCCGTTCGACAATCGGGCCGTCATGGCAGGCCAGGGCACCATCGTGCAGGAGATTCTGCGGCAGACGCGGGCGCCCGATTGCATCGTCACTTCCATCGGCGGCGGCGGCCTGATCTCGGGCATCATCTCCGCGACAAGGCATTTCTCGCCGGAAACGCGCGTTGTCGGCGTCGAGACGCTTGGCGCGGATTCCATGTACCAGAGCTGGAAAGCCGGGCGCATCGTCGAATTGCCGGCGATTACGTCCATCGCGGAAACGCTGGGCGCGCGCAAGACAGAAGCGACCCAGTTCCAGATCGTATGCGACCATGTGTCCAGCCTGGTCACCGTCTCCGATGACGCTGCAGTGCACGCGTTGATCGAAATTCTGGAGAACGAAAAGCTGCTGACGGAACCGGCAACTTCTTGCGCGGTCGCGGCGCTTATCGAGCGCAAGATCATCATCAAGCCGCACGAAACGGTGATCGTCGTGCTGTGCGGCGCCAACGTGAGCCTTGCAAGCGTGCGCAAATGGAGCGACGCGCAGACGCAATAAAGCTCACGCACAACTGCCGAATTTTGTTAAGGAGCGCGTACTGGCGCCTGTCGCTTCGTGCAGACAGACGTTCACATCCTTCTGTATTTAAAGCGCGGCGCGATCGAATTTTAGGGCCCTCGCCGGTGGCATATGCCCTGCTTTTGTATGGCTAATCATCATCCCCGGTAGCGATCCGCAATGCCCATCACCGAACGCGGCTTTACACTCATCGAACTAATGATCACCGTCGCCATCATCGGCATTCTTGCTGCCGTGGCGTTGCCGGCATATCAGAATTATTCAGCCCGAGCAAAAATTTCCGAAGCCCTGCTTGCCGGCAGCGTTTGCCGAACGAGCATCGCCGAGATCGTGCAATCCCAGACGACCCTTCCCGCCGCGGGCCAGTGGGGGTGTGAAAGCCGGGCCGCATCGCCTGCCGTGTCGCGCTACGTCGCAAAAATTCAGACGAATCCGGATGGCGCGATACGAGTCGAGATACAGGGCGTGAATTCAGTGTCGAATGGGCAGGGCATCGTCATGCGTCCCTGGCCTGATGTCGCGCGATCCGCCGCGATAGTGGGAGGCGATCGGGTGGCCATGTGGGACTGCGGCCCCGACCCGGGCAATTCGGCCGACATATCGACATACGTCCCCGCATCGTGCCGGGCGACGGCAGCACAAATCGGCGCCGTGGCGGCATTCGCTAGTGGAAGTTGAAGACATCGCCGACTCCAGCAGGGGTTAAACGCAAAGTTCGCGCAGTACCGCCGACCACGCCTGCGCCAGGTTGTTTCGGTCGTAGCCGCCACCGCCGAATGCCATCAGCCTGCCGCGCGCATGGCGCTGCGCAAGCCCGCGCAGGCGTTTCGTGGCGTGTGCATGCGTTGCCGCTGAATACGTCAGATGCGCCAGCGGATCGCCCTTCAGTCCATCCGCGCCGCATTGAAAGACGACGAACTCCGGCGCGAACTTCTCCAGATGGGCCTCCACCCTGGGCCAGGCGGAAAGAAACGCCGCATCACCGTCGCCCGCTCTGAGCGCAATATTCAGCTTGGTGCCTTTCGCCGGACCTTTTCCGGTTTCCTCTTCGCCGCCGGTGCCCGGAAACAGGAATCGGCCGTCCTCGTGGATATCCGCAAATATCAGGTCTGGATCCTCTTCGTACGCATAGAAAATTCCGTCGCCGTGATGCACATCGATGTCGATATAGGCAACCCGACGGATGCCATATTGCTGGCGAAGCGTTTCGATGACGACGCCCAGATCGTTAAACACGCAGAAACCTGAAGCGTGGTCGCGACCGGCATGATGCAGGCCGCCAATGGGCTGAAAACTGCGCGAGCAGTCCCCGCGCATGACGCGCGCGAGCCCATCGAGCGCAGCGCCGACGACATTTGCCGAAGCTTCGAACACGCCCGGAAACACGGGGGTATCCCCCTGGTCAAGAAACTCGAGCTTGTCTCGCTCCGCGTGCAACACCCTTTCGACATGGCGCTGCGTGTGAAAGCGGCCGATCTCCTCGAGTGTCGCCGCACGGGCCTGGGATCTGCGCACACGGTCCAGCAGGCCCTGCGCGGTCGCGGCCTTCAAAAATGCGCCCTGACGGTCCACTCCAAGCGGGTGCCCGGCGGGAAAACCATAGCGCGCCAGCGCATCGCCCACGTACAGGCAGACTTCGTCCGGTTTGCCGGCCGTCAACATGGTTGGCGACGCCAGCAGTGCGCCCGCGGCAAGCACGCGTAACACCTCGCGGCGCTTCGCGGAAGGTTCAGAATTCGCGTCCGCAATTCCAGCAGGTGCGAAAATGCGACGGGCTGTCTTCATGGCAGTGCGGACAGAATGCCGCGCTCGTATCGGTTTGAGGGTGGTCGAAATCTCGAATCAGTTCCCGTGCTTGCCGGGCGTCTGCCTCATCCATGATCCATACTTCGGGCCAAGCATGGTGGACGGGAATTTCACCCATGACGCTTTGCGCATTTTCGTTGAATACCCTTGCATCTATGCCGGCCTGCGCCAGCAGCCCCCGAACGAAATGGGCATCGGGAAGCGTGGGTGCGGAGTAGACTTTCAGCATCAGAGCAATGTTTCGACGTATTTCGGCATGCCGTTCACCAGTACCGCCTTGATACCGGCATTTCCGAAGCGATCCACCGCAACCTGGATCGAAACAATCTGATCCGGGCGCGGACGCTCGAGTTCGTGGCCGCGACCTTCCTGCACGAAATAATCCTCGATGCCGTATCTGACATGCAGGCGCTTCGACTGGATAGCCCTGTTCTGCGCTGGATCCCAGCCCATATCGCTGATGGACTCCACCTTACCTCGGATCACGGGTTGCTCTCCCGCAGCCGGCGGCCGCCTCTGGTGCACCGAGACCGCCTTCCAGTATTTTCCCTCCGGCGCCAAAACGACGTAAATGGTGTCATGGCGTTTGAATAGCTTGTCTCCCGCCAGGGCTTCGAGACCCAAGTCCGAAACCTTGTAGTTAAGACGTACGTAATCTCCCGAGAAGAGCGAGCGCGGATCCACCGGCTGCGTTTCCAGAATGACGGGAACGCCAGTTAACAACGTCCACTGGCGCATGCCGATCATCGCCAAGAGCACCACGGTCTGCAAGAGTACGACGACGACCATGCGCATGATCATCGAACTTCTCCCAACGAGCGGGTGATCCGGCGCCGGCTGCGCTCCAGGACGATGCCTGCGACAATCAGCACCAGACCCCCTCCCATGAAGAAATAAGACCGGCCCAGCAACGTCCAGAACGTGTCGAGGTAGCGCGCCAGGATGCCCAACGCGAAAAATGCGAAGGCAAGGTTCACCAGCCCGCGATCCTGCGCGGCAATGCCCGCATAAATCAACCAGATCAGGCCGCTGAAAAAGAACAGATTGAAAACGATGGGCACCGCTTGCGGAAAGGTCCCTTGAAAAAACAGATTGACGAAGACCAACGCCGCGACAACCGCCAGCAGACCCCATCCCCAGTCGAGGTACGACTGACGACCGTGTACGGAATCGATTTTTCGATGCGCCCATGCCAGCGCAGCGACAAGCAGCATGGCGACCAACGTTGCAAGCGCCCACGGGACCGGTTGTGCCTCACCGATTTCGATCCCCGCCGACCACCAGTTGTATTGCCCGTGCACCGATGGAAATGTGAGCGCATAAAGCGCCGCAAGGGCGGCAATGCCCGCATAACGCTTCACCAGTCCGGCAAGTTCGCTTGCCCGACCCGTACGCTCCATGAGCATGCCGCCAAGGAACACCGCCAGGTAAACCAGAAAATACAATTGCGCCAGATAAAGTATCGCCCCGCGCCCGGCCCACTCGATGTGAACTACCGTCGACAAACTCCAGAACAGGATGCCGAGCGCGGCACCGTGTGCGGCAAAGCGCCAGCGATACAGAGCAATGGCGGGCACGCAAGCGGCCCAGAACAGCAGATAAGGCCAATGCACCGGACGAGTGAACGCGAATCCCTCCATGCCTGTCCACAGGATGCCAAGTAACACCGCGGCACTCAGCGCGGCGTGAGATCGCGTCAAATAGCCCGCAACCAGCGCACCGATCGCCCACATCAGTACCCCGTTCGGATAATGCGATGAAATGTGATAGATCTGCGCTACCAGCCAGATATTGGCGCCGAACAGAAGGACGCCCAGCAGCAGCACGGCTTGTCCGACCAGGGGATGGGCGCCACGTCCCAGCAAATAGCCTGCGGCAACATAGGCGGCCCACATGCCGCCAAACAACACGGCGAGCTTGGCGAGTTTAGGCAGCCACTGCCAGTTCGCTGCAAAGAAGCTGATGACGCCGGCGCCCAGCAACAATACGCCGAGCATCGAAACTGCGAGCGTGAGATAGGGAACTCCGCCACCGGCCCGCTCTTTCTCGAAGGCCAGAATCTGCTGTGCGCCGTCCGCGCTCAGATAACCGCTTTTTGCCCACTCAGGCAGCGCTTTCTGGAGTCGTCTGATAAATGCCGCGTCACGCATTGTCGAAGCTTCCTTTCCCCATACGCGCGTTTTCGGATGCTCAACTCACTGGAACAGATCCATTTGGCCGTCAATCCGGGGCGGCCGGAATTGCGTGGTATCCAGATCGCGCCGGTGCTCATTCAGGCCCAGCCGGGCGCACGCCTTCTCGAATCGCTTCCGGAGCAAGTCCGCAAATTCCCCGTTACCGCGCATCCTGGAGCCGAACTCCGGATCGTTTTCGCGCCCGCCGCGCATCTGCTGCACGCGGCTCATGACATGCGCTGCCTTGAGCGGATAGTGCTGCATCAACCAGTTTTTGAAAAGATCTTTCACTTCGTAAGGCAAGCGCATCAACACGTAGCCCGCCGACTGCGCGCCCGCGTCGCGGGCTGCTTCGAGGATATGCTCGGTGGCCGAATCGGTAAGGAATGGCACGACCGGCGCGACCATCACCCCTGCCGGTACACCTGCCTGGCTGAGACGACGAATGGCCTCTATGCGCCGCGCCGGCGCCGACGCCCTCGGCTCCATTCTGCGGGCGAGTTCGTGATCCAGCGTCGTAACCGAGATATAAACCTTGACCAGCCCTTTTTGCGCCATGGGCGCCAGAATATCCAGATCGCGCTCGACCAGCGCGTTCTTGGTGACTATGCCAACTGGATGATTGCATGCCGCCATGACCTCGAGAATAGACCGGGTAATTTTCCATTCGCGCTCGACGGGCTGGTAAGGATCGGTGTTGGCGCCGATGCTGATGGTGCTGCAGACATATCCCGGCCGTGACAACTCTTCCCGCAATCGCTCGGCCGCATTGACCTTCGCAAACAGACGCGTCTCGAAGTCCAGTCCGGGCGACAGATTCAGGTAAGCGTGGGAGGGCCGCGCGTAACAGTAAATGCAACCGTGTTCGCATCCCCGATAAGGGTTGATGCTGCATGTGAAGGGAATATCGGGCGAGTCATTGCGGGAAACGATGCTTTTGACGCGCTCGGCGGTAACCATGGTCTGCGGCCTGACCGGTTCGTCGACGGGCAGCGTATCGCCCCATCCGTCGTCAAACGGCTCCCGGTTCTCTCGTTCGAAGCGCCCTTCCGGGTTGAGCGCAGCCCCCCTGCCCTTGTGGGCGGAGCCATGATCTCCCGTGACGGTCTTGAGCGGCATACTGTCATTATATACAGTAAACGGTGAACGGTGAACAGTTAACGGTAAACGGTAAACGGTGAACGGTGAACAGTTAACGGTAAACGGTAAACGGTGAACGGTGAACAGTTAACAAACGCTCACCGATCACCGTCCACTCACCGATCACTCACCGATCACTGTTCACCGATCACTGTTCACTGGTTTACCGCCGATCGCCGTTTGCGGATTTTCGAGTCCCATCATGCGCAATGCCGCGCTGCCGAGTTCACTTTGCGGATTGGAGAAGGAATTCAGAATCGTGAAGTGATTGTCGTCGGGGCACGGCAGATCCTCAGCAATGACGCTCGCCCATTGGTTGGCGATGAGCGCATGCTGCTCCTTGAAACCGCCGATTTCGCGGCCCCCGACGGCAATGAATACCGGTGCCTTGGTCGCAGGCGGCATGAACGCCGGGCTCGATTTCAGCGCCTCGGCTTCGGTCAGATGCAGATCGACATTGATCGAGGGCGTGCGCGCGATCGGCAGGAGATCGTAAATGCCGCTGATGGACAAGCCGGCCTGCATGACTTTTTCCGGAAGTCCGCGCGAGTAGCGTGGCCACTGTGCGGCCATGCACATGGCCGTCAGGTGGCCGCCGGCGGAGTGTCCCGCGACGAACATCCGGTTTCGCGGTGTGCCCACTTCGGCCGCGTTGCGGTACAACCATGCAGCCGCCTTCAGACACTGCAGCACGATGGTTTCCACTTTCACCGCCGGACAAAGCGAATAATTGATCGCTGCCACGGCTGCTCCGGCGTTTACGAAGGGCGCCGCCACGAAGGAATGGTGTTTTTTGTCAAGCGAGCGCCAGTAACCACCATGAATGAACATCAGCAACGCTTTTGCTTCTCCGGCCGGCCTGAAGATGTCCATGGTTTCCATGCGATCATCGCCATACGGCACGTCCAGTTCAACATCGAGCGTGCGCCGGGCCTCTTCCGACCGCATCGCCCAGCTGTCGAAATGACTCTGGAAGTCCGGGACCGCTGCCCGGTTGTTGTACATTGATTCGTAGTACGCGGCGTCTTTGTTCATTTGGCACTCCAGCTTTTTGCAGGTCTGGTTTTTAATAACTTATGGGCGGACGCAGGAAGACGCCGTCAGCATACTTGGAATCATGCAGGAATCGGCCGAAGATGCAAATTGCCGCAGCCACGCATGGGCGCAGCGCGGGGATGCGCCTGGTGCGTATCTAATTTTCTTCTGTTAATCAATGTGTTAATTGTTGTCGGTCGCTTACATAGGGGAGGTGCTATGGCTTGCTCGCCGAGAACCGCCGGATTCCTTTGTCGTTCGGCGTGGGTGCTTCTTGCCGTCATCGGCGTGAGTCCCGTTCCGTCGTTCGCTCAGGGCGGATTGTTTGCTCCGGAACGCGTCGGGCGTTGGTATATCGGCGGAGGCGTCGGCGGGTTCAGCGAGGAATCTGAACGTCAGTTGCGCAATCAAAGCGCTCAGGTGGCCAATTTTTTCGGCGGCGGGTACCGGCTCTCACGCCACGTCGCCCTCGAAATTGACGGTCTGTTCTACAACCAGCGCATCGATACGCCGCCGGCCGTTTCATCGTCGCGCACCCGCTCACGGCTTTATTCGGGCGGTCCCGGCGGGGTAGTGAAACTCATACTTCCAATGGAGCGGCTGGAACTGTATGCGGGCGCCGGCGTAGGTGTTTTCAACACCACGCTACGGGACAATGAATCGTCGTTCCGCAGCGAGGAAGACGACACCGGCATCGGTGTTCAGGGCCTGCTGGGCGCCGAATACTTCCTGTCGCGCAATATCTCGGTCGGAATGGAATATCGCAGGGTCAAGCTGAGCGCAGAACTTGATCCATCCATTCCGGGCAAAATCGATGTGGGCGGCGATTTCCTGTTGGTAACGGTCCGCGGCCACTTCTGATCGGAGCACGTAACGCCCGGACGACCTGCGGTCTGACTCGCGCCGCGATATTTATCGGCAAGCTGTTTTTTTTGGTAGCCTTCGGTTTTCTTCCGGCACCCGCCATCAGGCCATGACGCAAGGCTTCGTGCATCCCGAGTATCTGGTTCAGACGCAATGGCTCGCCGACCATCTGCTCGATCCGGCTGTGCGGGTGCTGGATTGCACGACGCATCTGCCTCCTCTGCCCGACAACAGCTATTACACCGTGCGCCCCGGGCGCGATGATTTCCTCAAGGCGCATATTCCCGGCGCGGCATTCGTCGATATGGACCGCGACGTGGCGGATCACTCGTCCGAGTTTCATTTCATGTTGCCTTCCGCCAGTCAATTCGCCCAGGCCATGTCAAATCTGGGGGTGAGTCGTGACACGCTCGTGGTGAGCTACTCGGCCGCCAATCACTGGTGGGCTGCGCGGATGTGGTGGATGTTGCGCGTGTTCGGGCACGAACGCGCGGCCGTGCTGGACGGCGGATTCCAGAAGTGGTGCCGCGAAGGGCGTCCCGTCGAAAGCGGCCCCGCGGCGGCTCGCGCAAGCGCACACTTCGAATCGCGCCCGGCGCGTCGCGAGATGGTCGCCACCAAGGCCGATGTGATGCGCGCGATCGGCACGCCGGATATCTGCATCGTGAACGCGCTGCGCCCCGAGCAGCATGCGGGCTCTGGAGGCGTCAATTACGGGCGCCGGGGGCATATCTCCGGCAGCATCAATCTGGCCGCCACGGCGACGGTGGACGAGCATAACGTCTACAAGACGGCGGTGGAATTGCGCCGGATGTTTGCGCAGCCCTTGTCCAGCCCGGAAGTCATCACGTATTGCGGAGGTGGCATCGCCGCATCAGCCGACACCTTGCTCCTGACGATGCTCGGCCATGATAACGTCAAGCTCTACGATGCCTCGCTGTCCGAATGGGCGCGAGATCCTGCGTTACCGATGCAAACCTGAGGAGGCCGCTTGTTCAAGCAATTCAAAATCGATCCGAAGGATTTCCCGGGGCCGGTGCTGGTGACCGGAGCCGGGGGCTGCATTGGTAGCTGGGCGCTTACTTTGCTCACCGACGCCGGTGTGCCCGTCGCGGCGATGGATCTCACCGAAGACAAGCGGCGCCCAAAACTGTTGATGTCGGAATCCGAACTCGCGCAGGTGCGCTGGATAACCGGAGACATCGCCGACACTGCGGCGGTCCATGGCGCCGTGGAGCAAAGCGGCGCAAAAGCCATCATCCACCTGGCGGCACTGCAGGTGCCGTTTTGCAAGGCCGATCCCGTGGCAGGCGCGAAGGTCAATGTGGTGGGCACCATCAATGTCTTCGAAGCGGCGCGTAAGTTGGGCATCCGGCGCATCGCCTATGCGAGTTCCATCGCCGCGCACGGCGTATTCGATCCGAACACGATGGCCACGCTCTATGGCGCCTATAAATTCGCCAACGAGCAGACTTCGCGCGTTTATGCGCAGGACTGGCAGATTCCCAGTGTCGGTTTGCGGCCGGGGGTAGTCTACGGCGTCGGCCGCGATCAGGGCATGACCTCCAAGACAACGGTGGCTATCCTTGCGGCAGCCGCCGGCAAACCCTATACGATTCCGTTCCGCGGGTCGGTGTCCTGGCTGCACGCAGGTGAAGTGGCCAGCGCCTTCATCAAAGCGGTCTCGAAGGATCGCAGCGGCGCCGAAGTGTTCGATATCAACGGTATCGCCTCCACCGTTGAGCAGTCCGTGGAATTGATCCGGAAAATTGTTCCCGAGGCACGTATCGATATCAGCGGCGATGCCCTGCCTTTTCCAATGGCGCTATCCGATCAGCCCGTGCGCAGTTTTCTGGGTGATTACGGCTCGATCTCGATGGAAGAAGGCATCCGCCACACGCATCACATTTTCGGCTCCCTGTTGGCCAAGGGGTTGATCAGCGCGGACAATCTGGCGTAACAGCCCCTCCCGGACAACGGCGCCCGTCGGCGTCACGCCAGTCTCTTACAAATTCTTCTATTTGTATGAAACAGGAGGCGCTTCAGGTGTATCCTGCCATGGCGCAACGCGAATTGACGCCTCGAAGTGGAAAGGGCAAACTGCGCTCGCGCCGTATCGCAAGTGCCTGAATGCAATCGCTGGGAAGCCACAAAAAATTCCCTCCCCGTAAATGCGGGCGAAACAACGACGTTGCGCGGTGCATACGG
>CBDDRM010000018.1:0-17216 GCA_965233135.1 uncultured bacterium
TGCTGCTGCGTAACGACCTTGGGCTGTGTCTTGGGCAGCAACAGCACGATGATCGTGCCGAGCGTTGCCACCCCCGCGAGCGTGAAGAACGCCGCTTCGCTGGCACCGCCCGTTGCCATGCGAATGCGACCGATCAGATCCGGTCCGAAGTGTCCGCCCAGATTGCCCACCGAATTGATCCAGGCGATCCCGGCGGCGGCCGCGGTGCCAGACAGGAAAGCCGTTGGCAGCGACCAGAACGTCGCCACCCACGACAGAATCCCGATCGTCACCAGGCTCAGCGCGATGATCGAGGGGATCGGCGCGTGCCCGACAAAGGCCAGAGCCAACAGGCCGACGATGCCCACCATCAATGCGCCCGCCACGTGCCAGCGTCGCTCGCCAGTGCGGTCCGAATGCGCACCCCAGTAGACCATCGCGACCGACGCGAGACCCCAGGGGATCATGCTGATCAGGCCCACCTTGAGAAAATCGTTCTTGTCGATGCCCAGTTCCTGGATGATGGTCGGCATCCAGAAATTGACTGCATAAAAGCACACTACCCCGCAGAAATACACCACGGACAGCGCCCAGACGCGGTAATCCTTGAACGCATCGAGGAAGTGATGCTTCTTGCCGAGTTCGAATTTGGAATCTTCCTCCTCCTTGATGCGCTGGACGATGACCTCCTGCTCCTGCGGAGTCAGCCACTTTGCAGTTCTCGGACCGTTGGGCAGAAGAACGAATACCAATACACCGATCACCACTGACGGTAATCCTTCGAGCAGGAACAGCCACTGCCAGCCCCGCCAGCCGTTGTAGCCGTCCATATATTGCATGATGGCGCCGGATAAGGGCGATCCGATCACGTTCGAAATGGCGATGGCGGTCATGAACAGGGCGACCATCTTGGCGCGGCGGGGACCGGGAAACCAGTAGGTCAGGTATAAGATGACTCCGGGGAAGAAACCGGCCTCGGCGACGCCGAGCAAGAAACGCAGGAAGTAGAAACTGAACTCTGCATCCGTGGTGTTGAACCAGATCGCCACCGAACCCCAGTGCATGTATGGAACGAACAGAAATGCAGACGAGATCAGGCCCCAGGTGATCATGATGCGCGCGATCCAGATGCGCGCGCCGATGCGCTCCAGCAAGACATTACTGGGCACTTCAAAAATGAAGTAACCGATGAAGAACACTCCTGCGCCGAAGCCGTAGACCGCATCGCTGAACTGCAGATCGGGCGCCATCTGCAGCTTGGCGAAGCCGACGTTTACCCGGTCCAGAAACGCGACGATGTAACAAACGAACAGAAACGGAATCAGACGCCAGGCAACCTTGCCGTAGGTCGCTACTTCGAATTCCCGGGAAAAAGTGGTAGCCAATTGATCTCTCCTCCGTGTTATTCCAGCTCTGCTTTATATTCTGATATGCGTTCCATTCAGGCTGGCAGCCGGATTGTTATTGATTTCGGCAGTCCAGTCCATCCGGCGTGGGCGCAGTGTAATCAAAAACGCGAGGCGTGGGGGGCGGCAACGCAACACTGTCGCGCCCGCCAGCAAAGATGCGCAGGAAGAGCAACTCGGCTAAAACTACAGGGGCCTGCAATCAAGCGTGCGGGTGCTTTCAGCGAGCAGTCCTTCAATCACCGCGCCACGTTGCCCACCGGGTTATGCCTCTTCGGGGCAGCCGGACCAGCGCCGCCCTTCGCGCTCATAGCGGTCGAAAACCGCACACACGGCGTGTGCAAGCAGTCTTCCCCTGGCAGTCACGTTGATCCAGTCCGACTCGATCTCCACCAACCCGTCGGCTTCAAGTGCCGCGAGCTCCTCCAGTTCGATGGCGAAATAACGTCGAAAGTCCAGCAGATAGGAAGCCTGGATCGCATCGATGCTCAGTCGCGACTGGCACAACAGGGACTGTATGACTGCCCGCCGAACCAGATCGTCTTTGCTAAGCACCAGGCCCGTGCGTACCGGCAGGCGACCCAGATCGAGCGCCGCATAGTACTCCTTGATGTCCCGGGCATTGTGGCTATAGGAGGGGCCGACCCGGCTGATCGCCGAAGTCCCGAAGCCGACCGAATCACATTCGGGATAGGGAGAATATCCCTGGCAATTATGCTGCAGCCTGCCCTGGCGTTGAGCCAGCGCAAGTGCATCGTCATGCTTCGCGAAAAGATCCATGCCTATGTACAGATACCCGGCGCGAAGCAGGCGGCCGATCGCGAGGGTCAGGATCTGCAGGTTGGTTTCTACGGCGGGGGGCTCGGCCGCTGAGATGCCCGGGCGCGACCTGACCGGCAAGGACCTATGCCGGGAGTTGCGCAGCGTGACGCGATCCGGTTCGAGTGACAACACGGTGTCCAGCGTGTGGTGGAAGGTTTCGAGCGTCTGCCCGGCCAGACCATAGGACAATTCGACGTCGATCGAGCGAAATCCGCTGGCGCGCGCTTCGTCGACCACGTGACGCACGATGCTTCCGACGCGCACGCCTTGCTGTGCCTTTTGCAGCGGCCGTTGCTGCGGAATGTTCAGTGAAATGCGATTGAATCCCAGTTCGCTCAGAGCGGTCACCATCCCGGATTCGACCTCGCGGACATCGATTTCGATGGAAACCTCGCAGTCTGACGTGATCGCGAAATCGGTTTCCATTACCCGGAATAATGATCGCAGGGCCTCATGCCCCGACACGGAGAGTGTGCGAGCGCCAAAGTGAATCTGACTGACCGCGCGCTCTGCGCCTAGCAGGCCGGCGGTCAAGCCGATCTCCCGCGCGAGATATCCGATGTATCGCTCGGAGTCGGAACGGTTGTGCCTGCGCCGCGTCTTCCCGGTACGACAACGCATCTCGGTGAAGAACAGGCTGCGGATTTGCAAGGCCAGAGGACGGTTTATTCCGCCGATGGTTCGGGAGGACAGCCAGTAACGGTAAGTCTCCTCGCTGAAGGCTTCGACAAATCGATCTGCCGTGGGATAGGAGGTGTATCGTGGGCCGCCGACATCGTATTTGCCCATCAGAAGCGGATCGATTACAAGCTCGGATGACGGATAGCTCATCGGTCTGTTGTATGCTTGATGTTTCTGTAGCGGCTCGCGTCTGTGAATACAGAACTATGCCCGATGCGGGTCCCACGCCTTTGACCTGTATCAACGCAAAGCCGTTACGTTGGTGGGCGCGCTTGGGGGATTGCGCATGAGCTTGCGGACTGTGGCCTATCGGAACTGGATGAAGCCATGGATTTTGATGGCTGCCCTTGCCGTCGCGGCCAGTGTCGTGCTCAATCTCGTCGCAGCGAATCTCGGCCATAGTCCCCCTTGGCTGATGGGCCTGAATTTGACGCTGGCGCTGCTCGTGCTTGGAGGCAGCATTCTGGCCGTGGTGCGGCTGGCCGCCCGGTCCGCGGTCGAGGCAAAACGCATGCGCGTGGCGTTGAATGCGTCCCAGGCACGGCTGGCCGCCTCGGTGGATTCGGCCATGGATGCCATCATCACGGTGGACGAAAAACAGCATGTCGTGCTGTTCAACCGTGCCGCCGAACAGATGTTTCGGTGCCGTCGCGAGGACGTCCTCGGCACGTCACTCGATCGCTTCCTTCCCAGCCGCTACCGCGCCGGCCACCGCGACCATATCAAGCAGTTCGGCCGCACCGGCGTGACCAGCCGGCGCATGGGCGATGTCACCACGCTCTGGGCGGTAAGGGGCGACGACGGCGAGGAATTCCCGATTCAGGCCTCCATCTCGCAAACGAGCGAGGGAGATCATCATTACTACACGGTCATTCTTCGCGACATTACGGCGCGCAAGCAGTATGAGGACGAACTCAAAGCGCGTCAGAGCGAACTGCGCAAGCTCTCGGCGCAGGTGCTCGAAGCGCGCGAGGAGGAAAAGACACGCATTGCGCGAGAGTTGCACGACGAACTGGGTCAAATGCTGACCGCGATGAAAATGGATCTCGGCTGGATTCGCGATCGGCTTGGCGCCAGCGATCCGGAACTCGGCGCCAAGGCGCTAAAGATGTCGCAGACGCTGGATCAGACCGTCACATCGGTCCGCCGCATCGCCGCCGACTTGCGGCCGCTGATGCTCGACGACCTCGGATTACCGGACGCCGCGGCGTGGCTGGTCGAGGATTTCGGCAAGCGTTCCGGCGTCAAATGCGAAATCAAAGTGCTGCATGAACCCGAGATTGCCGAGTTTGATCGCAATGTCGCCAACACCATCTATCGCGCCTTGCAAGAATCCCTGACCAATGTCGGCCGGCACGCCGATGCAAAAAACGCCTGGGTCCTGCTTCGCATTGATCGCAACGGGATTCGGCTCGAAGTCGAGGACAACGGCCGCGGCATATCGGATGCGGATATGCACAAGCCGCAGTCCCTCGGGCTCAAAGGCATGCGCGAGCGGGTGTTCCACATTGGGGGCGTCCTGGAAGTGACCAACGCGCCTCGCGGCGGCACCCGAGTCAGTGTGTTCGTACCACTGGTTCCGAATGCAATGGAGGGGGTACCGTGATTCGAGTGCTGGTTGCCGACGATCACACGCTGATACGCGACGGGCTTCGGCAAATTCTTGCCGCCGCGCCCGGCATCGACGTGACGGCGGAGGCGGCCACCGGCGATGAAGCGCTCGCACTGGTAAAGACGAACGAATTCGATCTGGCTCTCGTCGATATGTCGATGCCGGGTCTGGCCGGCATCGCTCTCATCAAGCGCCTGAAACTCGAGCGCCCGGCCCTGCGCATCCTGGTGTTGTCCATGCATGCGGAAACGCAGTACGCGGCCCGCGCGCTGAAGGCTGGCGCGTCAGGTTACCTCACCAAGGACAGCGCCTCCGAACAACTCCTCGTTGCGATACGAAAGATTGCGACCGGAGGCATCTACATCACGGATGCAGCCGCGGCAAGCCTGATCCAGGGCCCATCGGTCCAGGACCGACCGGCGCATGAACAGCTGTCCGATCGCGAGTTCGAAATATTCCGCCTGCTCGCGGCCGGCCAGGGACCCACCGCAATTGCCGAACGACTGCACCTGTCGGTCAAGACCGTGAGCACGCACAAGATGCACATATTGGAGAAGCTCAACCTCGGCAACGCCGGTGAAATGGTGCGTTACGCCCTCGAGCACGGCTTGCTGGACGATGTTCCCGGCAGTTGATTCCTGCTTTAGGAATTTTCCTAGTTCGTATTCCCGGCATTCCTAGCGGCACCCCCCGGCTTTCCTAGGGCCATATTCAGTCTGCGCCGATACCTCGCGAGCGGCGCGGGGCCGATACTGCAGGTATGACTACGGCGCACTCCGATCGCGAATTGAATGCCTCCCCTCTTTGCGTCTTCATCGTCGAAGACTCGCAGGCAGTACGCGAACGGCTGGAGGAGATGCTCGCCAATATTGCAGGCACCCGATGCGCCGGATCGGCTACGGCCGCCGATGCGGCCATCCGCGGCATCCTCGAGTCGCGTGCCGACGCCGTCGTCCTCGATATCGGACTTGCCCAGGGCAATGGCTTCGACGTACTGCGGGCGCTGCAGCATCGTGCTCCCGGCATTCCCGTCTATGTGCTCAGCAACAATTCCACGGAGCCATACCGCCGCATGGCGCAACGCCTCGGGGCCCACGCCTTTTTTGATAAGACCCACGAGATCGACGGAATGCGCAAGTTGCTGATGCAACGAGCCGCCGATCACGCCACCTTGCCGCACTGAACAAGGAGAACACCATGCAAGCCGCCGTTGTCACCAAGCTCGAAACACGCGTCATCCCGCTCATGCCCAAGGCCATCGCGGGCCGAAGCACGCGGCAGCTGACCTGCTCGACTTGCAATATGCGCGAGTTGTGCCTGCCGAGCGGGCTGCATCCGGCCGAACTCGAGCGCGCCGAGAAGATCGTTTATGCAACGCGGCGAGTCGATCGAGGCGACGTGTTGTTCAATGGCGGCGACCCCTTCCACTCCGTGTTCGCGATCCATGCGGGGTTCTTCAAATCCAGCGTCATCGATAATGAAGGCCGCGAACAGGTCACCGGCTTCTACATGGCTGGCGAACTGCTGGGAATGGAAGGTATAGGCGCCGGCCACTACAACGCCACTGCCATCGCACTGGAAGACAGCGAAGTCTGCATCATGCCGTTCGCGCTGATCGAGCAAATGTCGCACGAGATACGGGGTCTGCAAAGGCGCCTTCATACCGTGCTCGCGCGCGAGATCGTGCGCGATCATGGCGTCATGATGCTGCTCGGATCGATGCGCGCGGAAGAGCGCCTCGCGGTTTTCCTGCTCAATTTGTCACAGCGCTTTATCGCACGCGGCTACTCCCATTCGGAGTTCAATCTGAGGATGACGCGCGAGGAGATCGGCAGCTATTTGGGAATGAAGCTGGAGACCGTCAGCCGTGCGTTCTCGAAGTTCCAGGAGTCGGGGTTGGTCGCGGTCCAACAAAAGCATATCCTCATCAAGGACATTACCGGATTACGCAAGATCGCCGGACAGAATGACTGAACGATGACGATCCGCAATCTGGAGCATTTGTTCCGGCCTTCGTCGGTCGCGGTCATTGGTGGCTCCGACGAAGCCGGAAGTGTCGGCGCGACGGTCATGCGCAATTTGCTTGCGGGCGGCTTTGCGGGCGCGATCGTTCCGGTGAACCCTCACCATCGGCATGTTGCCGGAATCAGGACTGCCACGGACGTCGGGTCGATGGCGCAGGCACCGGAGCTGGCCGTCATTTGTACGCGCGCACATATCGTCCCCGACATTGTCCGGCAACTCGGGGAAAAGGGCACGAAGGCCGCCGTGGTGCTCAGCGCGGGACTCAATGTGGAACGCGATGCGACCGGTTGCACGCTGACGCAGCGCATGCTCGAGCACGCCAAGCCGCATTTGTTGCGCATTCTCGGGCCAAATTGTGTCGGGTTACTGGTGCCGGGTATCGGTCTGAACGCAAGCTTCGCGCATGCCAACGCGCGTGCCGGCAAGCTGGCCTTCGTCTCCCAGTCGGGGGCCCTCACCACGGCGTTGCTGGACTGGGCGGACGGACGAGGAGTCGGTTTCTCCCATTTCATTTCCCTAGGCGATTCGTCCGATGTCGATTTCGGCGATGTACTCGATTATCTTGCGAACGATCCGGCAACCAGTGCCATCCTGCTCTACATCGAATCGATTCCGCACGCGCGAAAATTCATGTCCGCTGCCCGCGCCGCCTCGCGTAACAAGCCCGTTATCGCCGTGAAGGCCGGCCGCTCTCCCGAGGCAGCCAGCGCGGCCGCTTCCCACACCGGCGCACTTGCGGGGTCGGACGACGTTTACGATGCGGCGCTGCGCAGGGCCGGGATATTGCGCGTGAACTCCACGTTGGAACTGTTCGACGCGGCCGAAACGCTGGCCCGCGCGCGTGCGTTTCAGGGCGACCGGTTGGCCATCCTGACCAACGGCGGCGGTCCCGGCGTAATGGCGACAGATGCGCTGGTTCTGGGCGGCGGCAAACTGGCATGCCTCGCCCCGGAGACCATGCATGCGCTCGATGCATTCCTGCCGGCGACCTGGTCACGCGCGAATCCGGTGGACATCATCGGCGACGCGCCGGCCGAGCGCTACCGGTGGGCACTGGACCTGATGCTCCAGGACCCACACGCCGATGCCGTGCTGATGATCCATGCGCCCACGGCAATCGTCCCCAGCAGCGCGATTGCCGCGGCCGTCCTCCCGGCCGCCCGCGACGCCAAACGCACATTTCTTTCTTGCTGGATGGGCTCACGCGCGGTTGAACCTGCACGCAAACTATTCGCCGACGCCGGTCTGCCGACATACGACACGCCCGAGCAAGCGGTAAATGCATTCCTGCAATTGATCCGTTACCGGCGCAACCAGGACGTTCTTGCGGAAGTTCCTGCTTCGACGCCGACAGTGCCGGCTGCAGGACTGGCCACGGCGCGCGGCATTGTGCAGCGCGCGCTGACAGCCGGCCGCCAGATGCTCGACGAATCCGAAGCAAAAGAGCTGATGCGTGCATGCGGCATTCCCGTGGCGCTCACGCTCGTGGCCGATTCCGCCGTGACAGCCCCCGAAGTAGCCGCAAAGATAGGTTTCCCGGTCGCGCTCAAGATCCTCTCGCCCGATATCTCGCACAAATCCGACGTCGGCGGGGTGGCCCTGAATCTGGAATCGGAACTTGCGGTGCGTGAAGCGGCCGCGACAATGCAGGAACGGGTGCGCCGTCTGCGTCCGCAGGCCCGTCTGCAGGGTTTCACGGTTCAGTCGATGGTGCAATGGCCAGATTCGCACGAACTGATTATCGGCGCCGCGACCGATGCGACGTTCGGCCCGGTCATTTTGTTCGGGCAGGGCGGCGCGTCGGTCGAAGTCATCCGCGACCAGGCAGTTGCCTTGCCGCCGCTCAATAACGTACTCGCCCGCGAACTGATTGCGCGCACGCGTGTGGCGAGAGTGCTCGGTGCGCATCGCGACCGACCGGCGGCAGACCTCCCTGCGCTTTGTCGCATGCTGATCCAGGTCGCCCAGATCGTCGCGGAAATTCCGGAGGTGCTGGAACTCGACCTGAACCCCGTGCTGGTCAACGCCCAAGGCATCATTGTGCTCGATGCGCGAGTTCTCATCGGGCCGGCGCGGGGCACGGGAAGCGACCGTCTGTCGATTCGACCCTATCCAATCGAACTCGAGCAGAACGTCATTGTGGACGGCAAGAAGCTGGTCCTGCGTCCCATTCGCCCGTCGGACGAACAGCAACTGCGACAACTGGTCATGCAATGCAAACCGGAGGACCGGCACTTTCGCTTTTTCGGCGCAGTACGCGAACTGTCGGGGGAACTCCTGAGCCGCTACACGCAGATCGATTACGACCGGGAAATGGCTTTCGTGGCCACCGACGCCGACGACGCCCTTCTCGGGGAAATTCGCACCATGGCCGATCCGGACAACCGCCGTGCGGAATTTGCGATCCTGGTGCGGTCCGGATTCCAGGGCAAGGGTTTGGGTCATGCATTGCTGGAAAAGGCTGTCCGGTATTGCCGGGGGCGCGGCACCGCCGTCATTTACGGTGATGTGCTTGCGTCTAATTCACGCATGCTGCGGCTGATCGCAGCATTCGGATTTCGCCATCAGACACCGCCCGCCGACAATATCATCCGCGTCGAACTCGACTTGTCCGCTTCGGTGCAAGCCCCCCCGGTCGCGTCTGCTGCGCACGGTGACCGGGACAATGAGACTTGCAAAGTTTAGGTCATGCTGCCGGTAACGCTGGACACTGTGCGCGACCTCGCCCGCCTCTACCAGTTGGCAGCGATACTCGTGCGTCATGGATTCGGCGACATGGCCCGCCGCACAGGCCTCGCGCGCATCCTCGAACGCGCCGGCAAGAAACTGCACTGGCACGATGAGCAAGCCGGCGTCACACTCAGTGCACCGCAGCGCGTTAAGCTCGCGTTCGAGGAAATGGGCCCGACTTTCGTCAAGCTGGGGCAGATTCTTTCCACGCGAGTGGACCTGTTTGAGCCGGAGTGGATCGCCGAATTCGAGCGCCTTCAGGATCACGCGGCCGCCGTGCCTTACGCAACCATCCGCTCCCAACTTGCGGAGGACCTCGCAGCTGACCCCGACGACGTGTTCGCGCAAATCGATCCCGTGCCCGTGGCCGCAGGTTCCATCGCGCAAGTGCATAAAGCGAGGCTGCATGACGGGACTGGCGTGATCCTGAAAATCAGGCGACCGGGCATCGCAGCGCTCATCGATGCAGACTTGCGCGTGTTGGCCCGCTTGGCGCAGCTGGCCGAGCATGAATGGCCCGCGCTGCGGCGTTTCCAGCCGCGCGCACTGGTGCGGCAGTTTGCCCTCTCGCTGCGCCGCGAGCTTGACCTCAGAAGCGAGTGCCGCAATGCAGAGCGCATCGCCGCAAACCTTTCGCGCAACGAAAGTATCGTCGTGCCGCGCATTTACTGGCAATGGGTTACCCAGCGCCTCAATGTGCAGGCTGTCATGGACGGGATTCCCGGCCGGGATCTCGCAGCCGTGGACGATGCCGGCCTGGACCGTCGCCTGCTGGCGCGCCGCGGGGCACAGGCCGTGCTCCAGATGGTGCTGGTCGATGGTTTCTTCCATGCCGATCCCCATCCCGGCAACGTCTTCTATCTCCCGGAGAACCGGCTCGCGTTCATTGATTTTGGAATGGTCGGCCGCCTGAGCCGCGAGCGGCGCGATCAGTTGGGCAGTCTTCTTTACAGCCTGGCACAACGCAATCCGGAAGATGCGGCTGGATTACTGACGGATTGGGCTGAAAATGCCGATGTGGACATGCAGGCGTTGACCGTGGACATCGACTGCTTCATCGATGAATTCCACGGTCTGCCGCTCGAGCAGATCGACGTGGGACGTTTGCTCGGAGATCTCACCGCACTGATGCGCCAGCATGGACTGGTGCTTCCTGCGGATCTGGCCCTGTTGTTCAAGGCGGCGATCTCCCTCGAGGGGCTGGGGCGCATGCTTGATCCGGCTTTTGACATGGTTAGCGAAGCGCAGCCCTTCCTGGCGCAGCTCGTCGCGGAGCCCCGCTCCGCGCGTGCGTTGGCGCGATCGGGCGCCAAAACCTTGCGCGAGATGGTCGCTCTGGCGATGAATCTGCCCGCGGAAATGCGCCGGTTGCTGAACGGCCTCGACCGGAGAGGCTTGCACGTACACGTCGAAGTTGCCCATCTTGACCGCGCCTCCGAGCGCATGGACCGATCGGTCAGCCGCCTGACAATGGGCATCGTCACGGCGGCACTGATCATCGGCTCTTCCATCGTGATGAATGTGAAAACCGAATCGACCTGGTTCGGCCTGCCGCTGCTGGGCCTGCTGGGATTTCTGGGCGCAGTTTGCTGCGGTGTATGGCTGCTCATCTCCATTGCGCGCAGCGGACGCCATGAGTAGCAAACATGCCGTCCGTGCCCCGGTCCCCAGCCTTCCGCTGACCGGAATTCGCCTTTTTTCGATCGGCGCGCGCACCGCAGAGAACCAATCGCCCGCCGGCTTGATGCAGATCAAGCGCTCATACCTATGCGAGCCTTATAGTCAGCGGCGTTGGTGTTATTCCGGTGTTTCTTGTGCCGCCAGCAGGACTGATTCGGGAAATGCGCGCGGCAAGAAATTGCAATGACCTGTCGGTGCGAATGCGCTTGATCGATCAATCAACCCTGGTGTTTTTATCATGCCCGCAAAGGAGTTGCTCTTTCACCATGCCGCCCACGAGAAAGTGCGCATCGGTGTGAACACGCTGGCGGATGCCGTCAAGGTTACGCTGGGTCCAAAGGGCCGCAACGTCTTGCTCCAGCAGAGCTATGGCGCGCCACTGATTGCAAACTCCGGCGTCGTGGTCGCACGCGCCATCGAGGTCGCCGATCCCTTCGAGAACATGGGTGCCCAACTGGTGCGCGAAGTCGCGTCGAAGACATCCGAAGTCGCCGGGGACGGAACCACCACCGCCACGGTTCTGGCACAGGCCATCGTCAACGAGGGAATGAAATTCGTCGCTGCGGGCATGAATCCAATGGATCTGCGCCGTGGTATCGACCAGGCGGTTGCCGCCAGCGTTGACGAACTGAAGCGGCTTTCACGGCCCTGTTCGACGACAACGGAGATCGCGCAAGTGGGTAGCATTTCCGCGAACAACGACCGCTCGGTCGGCGATATCGTTTCGCAAGCGATGGAAAAGGTCGGCAAAAAAGGGGTCATTACGGTTGAGGACGGTTCTGGGCTCGCTAATGAACTGGAAGTTGTCGAAGGCATGCAGTTCGATCGGGGTTATCTTTCACCGTACTTCATCAACACTCCGGAGCGGCAGGCCGCGATCCTCGAGGATGCCTACGTACTGGTCTACGACAAGAAAATTTCAGCAATCAAGGAACTGCTTCCGGTACTCGAGGAAATCACCCGGGCCGGCAAACCCTTGCTAATCGTCGCCGAGGATGTCGAAGGCGAGGCGCTGGCCACGCTCGTCGTCAACACCATTCGCGGCGTCATCAAAACCTGCGCGGTCAAGGCGCCCGGCTTCGGCGACCGGCGCAAGGCCATGCTCGAAGATATCGCCACTCTGACCGGCGGAACTCTGGTCGCGGAGGAACTCGGCCGCAAGCTGGAGGCAACCAAGCTGCCTGAACTCGGCCATGTCAAGCGGGTAGAAGTCGACAAGGAAAACACCACGCTCATCCACGGCGCCGGCGATCCCAGGGCAATCGAGGAACGCATTGCTCGCATCCGTGCCGAGGCCGAGAAATCCACCAGCGACTACGATCGGGAAAAGCTCGAGGAGCGCGCAGCCAAGCTCGCGGGTGGTGTTGCGGTAATCAAAGTGGGGGCTGCGACGGAAACCGAAATGAAGGAACGCAAAGTGCGCGTCGAAGACGCGTTGCATGCCACGCGGGCGGCCGTAGAGGAAGGCATAGTGCCAGGGGGCGGGGTCGCTCTGATCCGGGTGCGCGCTGCGCTCAAGGATCTTCATGGCGAAAACGACGACCAGACCGCGGGCATCCAGATCGTGCTGCGCGCCCTGCAGGAACCGCTGCGGCAGATCGTTGCCAATACCGGCGCGGATCATTCCGTGGTACTCAACAAGGTCGAGGAAGGCAGCGGCAGTTTTGGCTACAACGCGGCGAACGGACAGTACGGCGACTTGGTGGCGATGGGTGTGATCGATCCGACCAAGGTGACTCGCAATGCCCTGCAGAATGCCGCCTCTGTCGCCGCGCTTATCCTGACCACGGACTGCATGGCGGCCGAGATACCCCAGCATTCCCCCGCTGTCCGACCGGAAGACATGGCCATGTGACCTTGCCGCAACAAGCGCCATCGGCGCGCCCGCGTGTGAGCCACTTGCGTACTTCGGGCGCAGCGCCTGTCCGACGACACGCTGGTAGAGTTGGAGTTGCCCCATGGCGGGGTTGGCAAGTGCAGCAAAATCGGCCGCTTCACACGCGCAGGCCGCTTTGATCGAGTGTCTTGTCCTGTTCGGTACCGAAAACCCTTTGTCGTGCCCCTGCCTGCGCGGCGTATCGGCCACTCTCGGCGTTCGAGCATTGCGACGGGAAATTACGCGCGATTCCAGGGGCCGTGTCAGCCCGACCAGTTCACCCTGACCAGGTACTCATCCGGGCTGTACTTGGTAGTGAGTTTCCCGTGGAAGGCAGCGCGCAATGCATCGCCGATTCGTCGCGCCAGGTGCACATCGGTCGTGGTCACGGTTATCGTGCCTTGCCGGTGTTCGACATCCATGATGCGGGCTAGCGGATGATCCTGCCCCTGGCGCGCTGCCTCGTTTCGTACGAGGCGCAACACTTCGTCCTCGTGCCCCTCCAGGTACGGGCCCGACAATTTGATATAGCCCGCCGGGGCGCGATCGTTGATCCGGTGGCAGGCCGGACATACGTGCTCGCTTGCATTGTCTTGCCGGCCCGCGCGCTGCCAGCGGCCCTCGTGATAAAGGAGGCCACATTGCGGGCACACGGCAGGCTCCGCCGGTTTGCTGCGGGCATGATAGGGGTCGTGGCTGACCTCCTCGATCTGCCGGTCGCGTCGCGACTTAGCATGCGCCCTCGGCTCGCGTCCAGTCACCCTCCCTCTCCCGTCTGGTTACCAGCGGTCAGCTCGCTGCCCTGGTGCTTAAGTTGGCGTCGAGCTTTCTGTGCATGTTCTTCAAGTTGCCGGCGCGCGGTATCGAACGCATCATGCAGCGCGACACGCACATCCTCATGGCCGTCGCGGTTCACGACAAGTTCGCCACCGGGAACATGCAGCACAATACGCGCCTGAAAGGGATTGCCCTTCAGGTTGTGGCAATGCGTGCGCCCGAGGTTGATATGGCATCGCACCAGGCGCGGATACATCGCGCGCAGGCGCGCCGCCTTATCGCGAATGAACCGCTCCAGGTCCGGCGAATGCGCCACGTGGTGAAATACGATCTGAACCGGTATCTCCATGATCCTTGTTCTAGGCAACAGCCTTGCGCCGCAGGGATTCGTGTTTGCGCTCGGTGCGGACCATTGCTGCCAGGTCGGACATTTCCTCGGCGAGCAACGACAGCACATCGTCGGCGCTGACGATACCCACAAGGTGTCCATCGGCATCGGTAACGACCAGCCGACGCACGGCTTTGATCTGCATTAGCTCCGCGATCTCGGCGACACTCCAATCTTCTTTGACGCTCACCAGTGCCGGACCCATGATGTCGCCTATCTGGATCACATCGGGATCCAGTCCCAGCGCCACCAGTGCTACGGTGATATCACGGTCGGTCACGATTCCTGCGGGTACGCGTTTAGAACCGGATTCCTCCACCACCACGATGCTGCCGACGTGGTGTTCGCGCATCAGGCGCGCGGCAGTCTTTACGGTGGCGTCGCGCGTTGCGCAGATTACTTCCCTGCTGCATATTTCCCCAATGGGCATGATTGTCGTCTCCACAATGACTATCGTGGCATTCTGCGTCATTCCCGCGATCGCGCCTTGACACAGATCAAGCGACAACGGCATCTGCCTGATACCGAAAATGACACCGAAGCGCACGGCGGCTAGCCGCGTTTCAATTATCGGGCGCCAGCAGGCGCTGCAACAAAGGCGTCCAGGACTGCAATCGCCGCACTTCAGACTGCGCGCTGGAGGCATCGTAGGTAAATACCGATGCGATCTCCGACTGTTGCAATGGCTCGTGCGTGGAGAGCTGGTGATCGAGCACGGCCAGGCCCGCATCCGAGGCGTCCCGGCCCTTTCGCAGTCGCTCTTCGATACGGCTGCGCAACATTTCCAAGCCAAGGCTGAGATGCACTATGGCGAACTTAGCGCCTGCCTGCGCCGAAAAGCGACGGAACATTTCGCGCTGCCCCGCCTTGAGGAAGGCGGCATCGACGATTACGCCATGGCCGGAATCGAGCACCACACGCGCCAGCTCGAGCAAGCGCAGGTAGGTTTGTTCCGTGGCCTCGGTGGAATAGATGCCGCGCGCAACGGTCGCGTATCGACTGTCGGGCGGCGCCTGATCGTGTCGACGCTTTCTTTCCACGTCGGAGCGTATGCGGATAGCCCCGCTCAGCTCGACCAGGACTTGCGACACGGTAGTCTTGCCGCTTCCAGAGAAGCCATGCATGATCAGCACGAAGCGCTGCGTCTCACGGGTGAAGCTGTGGGCGAGCGCAAGGTAGCGCAACATTGTTCCCGCAGCAATGAAGACGTGCCCGTGCCCGCGATTTGCTGCGCGTGCATGAGCGAGACCTTGGCGCGTACCAAGGCACGGTAGACCCGGTAGTAACGCAGCACGCGCAAGCCGCCGTAATCTCCGCCGAGCTCGAGATAAGCGTTCAGAAATCTCGCCGCCAGATCGTGCCGCCCTGCGGCCTGCAGATCCATGATCAGAAAAGCGACATCGTTCACGACGTCGATCCAGCGCAGATCGGCGTTGAAATCGATGCAATCGAAAATCCGGGGCGATCCTGCCAGGAGCACGATATTGGCAAGATGCAGATCCCCATGGCATTCGCGCACCTTGCCTTCGCGCTTGCGCTGCCGGAAAAACTCGCCCAGGCGCGCATGTTCATGAATGCTCCAGGCTTCGATTACGTCGACCAAGTGTCGGCACGCGGGCGCGACCGGCAACGCCTGCATCTGGCTGAAATTTTGCACGGTTTTCGCCCGGATCGCCTCGGGCGTGCCATATTCGGCTCGCTCGGCACACCACGGCAGGCTCGAGTGAAACCCGGCGACCTGCAGCGCAAGCGCGTCGATATGCGCGGCCGTGAGGCGCCCCTGACCAATCGCGCGGTCGGCAAGCGCCTCCTGCGCGAACTCGCGCATGCGCACCGCGTATTCCACGACTTCGCGGCCATTGCCGATCCGCGGCCCCTGAGCGGTTACGCAGATGGGGACCACTTCAAGATAAATGTCCGGGGCAAGCCGCGAGTTCAGCCGCAGCTCTTCATCGCAATATAGTTTTCTTTTCGCGAGCGTCGTGAAGTCGACAAAGCCCAGATCCACGCACTTCTTGATCTTGTACGCGAAATCACCGGTCAGGATGACATAGGAGATGTGCGTCTCGATTACGCGCACGCCGGGCGCCGCATGCGGGTAACAGGCAGCATTGCGCAGGGCCTCGATGAGACGCTGCTGGTCATCCGTCAATTCTGCGACCATTTTCGCTGCAAGCTGCATGCGGAGGTTTCCTGGCCGGTGTTCGGAACGGACCAAATCCTGGCGTTATCCGATAATTCGCAATCTTGAGGTTCTCTGCCGTAGCTGCCATGTCGCGCACTTGAATCGACTTGGAAAAGCGCACCGTTTTGAGCGCTCTTGATCGCCTCCGGGGCGGCATCCATCCGGCTCTTGCTCGACCAGGCGTGGACCTCGATTACGTCCAGCATGGTCATGATTGTCCTTGCCCTGCTGAGGAACTACCAAAGCGGCCGTAGCAATCCCCGTCCCCTTTCTAGTCCCGATCGCGGAGCCGGAGCTTGACGTGGATCAAGCCTGTGGCAGGCATGGCCCGCATGCGTTGCGAATCCGGCGCGTAAAACGTCGCAGCTCGGACAATCTGATATGCACTTGATTCGCGTCAAATCGCATCAGGCACCTGTGCACTAGGTTGGCAAAGCGCGCAGACGGATTGCGCATTTGCATTTGGCACGGGTGCAGCGATTCGCGCTTCCAGCGAAAAGGAGGATCAAGATGAAAATCACGCTTTCGATCATTAAAGCCGACACCGACTCCATTGGAGGCCATGTAGCGCCTTCCTGCCGGCACAGAACACCGGTACGCGCAGCTGGTCAGCTGCGCTGTGTTTGCCATGCATCAGGGCAAGCTCACTGAAGCGCTCGACTGCTTCGCGCCTCCGTTCCGGGACGAAGCGCGCAGCCGCGTTGCCGCAAAGAGCATCGAAATGCGCCGACAGGGTTTCTTTGGCGCAGCCATGTTGCCGATGAGCGAGCTGGAGCACACAGGCATCGTGGATACGCACGCTTCGCTCGAGGGTCGGTTCCGGGTGCGAGCCGCGGAAGGCGAGCGAGCGGCGGCCTGACGATTTGACTTACGTGGCGACCATGGTGCACAAGCCCGCCCTCATTGCCGGTGATGCACATCCGCGCCTCGCGCAGGAAATCGCGCGCCTGCTCGATACCGCCCTGATTCCCGTGTCCGTCTCGGCGTTTGCCGATGGCGAAACGCGGGTGTGCATCGAAGGCGAGGTCGCAGATACCGATTTGTTCATCGTGCAG
>CBDDRM010000019.1:0-29317 GCA_965233135.1 uncultured bacterium
TGGAACTGCAGGTCAACACGCTCTGGAAAAACCGGGACAGTGGCGCCAACGCCGAACCGGACGACACCGGCGGCACGTTCGTGCATCTGTCGCCAGGGCTGAGCGTATCTCTAGGCGACAAGACCCGGTTATACAGCTTCGTGCAAGTGCCGCTATATCAGGATGTCAACGGCGTGCAGCTCACGGCCGACTGGTCGATTGCGGCGGGCTTGAGCCACCGATTCTGATTGCGTTTCTCACACCAGGCGTTGCTTGTCGAAGAAAGCCTTGCGCCAGCGCGTGACGGTGACTTTCTCGAACAGACCCGCCTTGGTGAAGGGATCGTTATTGATGAAGCGCTCGGCTTCCGTGCGATCGTCGGTATCGACGATCCGCAAACCGCCGTTGCCCCCGGTGCCATCGTCCTCGATTAACGCGCCCGCCGCCAGCAGCAGGTGTTTATTGGCCGTCAGATATTCCAGATGCACGGCACGAGTATCGGCCCGAAGCCTGCTGCTGCCCGGCTTGTCTTTGGTCTGGATCGCATAAGCCACTGCTGAACTCCTCTGGGCAATATGAGGCAGCGCCGCTTACGCCGCCTTGCGCGTGTTCTTCTTGATGAACTCCGCCATGCGCGCAATGCCCTGCTCGATGGCCTCATTCGAGGCGGCGTAGCTGAAACGGATGTGCTGGCCCTCGTTCGGCACGCGGGCGCCGAAATGGATATCCGCAAGCACCGCCACCCCCGCCTCGTTGAGCAGGCGCTTGCGGAACTCTTCCGAGTCCGCGGCGCCGATCAGCTTGCAGGCCTCGGTCACGTTCGGCCACGCATAAAAGGCGCCTCCGGGATTCTGGCACGCCACACCCGGCACCTTGTCGAGCAAGCCGACGATGAGATTGCGCCGGGAAAGAAAACTCTCGCGCATCTTCTGCGCGTCCTGCTGAAGGCCGTTCAGCGCTTCAACGGCGGCCCACTGCGTGATCTGAGAGGCGCAGGAATCGGTGTTGGTCACCCAGCGCGTAAGCACAGGTGCCAGCGCCTTGTTGGCGGCAAAACCCAGCCGCCAGCCGGTCATGGCCCAGGTCTTCGACGCCCCGTCGCAAATGATGGTGCGCTCGAGCATGTCGGGAAACTGGGCCAGCGAGCAGAACTCGTCGTCATAGCACAACTGCGAATAGATCTCGTCGGCGAACACCCAGACTTGCGGATGTTTGCGCAGGATTGCGGCGATGGCTTCCATATCCTTCTTGGGGATGATGCCGCCCGTCGGGTTCTGGGGCGAATTCAGGATCAGAAGTTTGGTCTTCGGCGTGATCTTGCTTTCGAGTTCAGCGGGATCGAGGCTGAAATTGCGCGACTCGCGCAAATAAATAGGGACCGGCACCGCGCCCATGGCCTTGATCTGCGATTCGTATATCGGAAACCCGGGCACGGGATAGATGACTTCATCGCCGACGCCGTGGTCGGTGGTGGACACGATCGAATAGGCGATGAACGGCTTCGCGCCCGCGCCGACCACGACATCATCGGCATGGACGTCGATGTGCCGGGTGCGATTCAAAAAAATCGCCGCGGCTTCGCGCAATTCCAGAATGCCCGCCGAGGGTGTGTATCCATGCTTGCCATCAGTGATCGCCCTGATGCCCGCGTCGCGGATGTTCTTCGGCGTCGGGAAATCCGGCTGGCCGATGCAGAAAGAGATGATGTCCTTGCCCTGGCGTTGCAGCGCACTGACTTCGGCAAGTACCACGAAAGCGTTCTCGGTACCGAGCTCATTGGCGCGGCGTGAAATGGCGGGCATGAACCGCTTACCTCCGGAATCAAAGCGGGGCTGCGCCAGAGCCGCGTGCCCGCATGTAAGTATCTAAAATGGCAGCGCTTTATATCATGGCGCCGCACGCAGGGTCAATCCACAGCGGCACGCCGCCGAGCGCGCTATTGCGAAGACGGGATTTTGCCAGCGTCAATTCCCTACGCTATGAGCAGATTGCTCGCGAACGACCCCGCGCGTCGAGATTGGCTAGGGCATTCGTGCACAGGGACAGGATGTCATTGAATTTTCATTGCCATATCGCAACCTATCATTTGGCAGATTTGCTTTTGACATTGGCTGTGTTTATCTTGGCAACGGCACTCGCGTGTCGCCAATTCACGACGCAGGAGCGGCCCCTTCCGCAGCGTACTCCTTTAACTGCTCGTTTTGGTCCTGACGAAACGGTCTACAACAAAATACGATTCGAACCGACTGCCATGTTCGTTGCCCTGAGCCGCTTCGTAGTCGCCAACGCCAGTACACCGGCGGTCAAAGCTGCGTTCGTCGGCCGCCCGCATCTGGTCGATTCCGCCGCCGGCTTTCTGCGCATGGAGGTATTGAGCCCGCGCGACAACCCGGACGAGATCTGGTTGCTTACTTACTGGACGGAGGAAGTGCATTACGTCAACTGGCATCGCAGCCATCTGTACCACGAATCTCACCAGGGCATTCCCAAGGGCCTGAAGCTCGTGCCGCGCAGCGCCGAGATCCGATACTTCGAGCACATCGCCTCCTGAGGATGGAAATCAATCACCAAACATCCCAAGCGCTGGCGAATCAGAAACTGCTGATCGCCCGGACGGTCACCGCGCGCCACTTCCAGACGCACCCGGAGCTCGATGCCCGCTATGGTGCGGTTGGCCGCGAGAAGTGTCGCGAGGACGCAGCGTACCATCTGGGCTATCTCGAACAAGCCGTGGCGCACGGGAGTCCCGAGATCTTCGCGGACTATGCCGGCTGGGCCAGGATCATGCTGTCGAGCCGCGGGATTCCCCCGATAGATTTCGAGAATCACGTGGGGACGCTGCTGGATGTTCTGCGCGACCTGCTGCCTGCCGATCAGATGGCTGCGGTCGAAGTTATCGCAGCGCCGGCTTTGGCGAATCTGCGCACGGCGTCCTCCGCCAAGGTCGCGGACAAGTCGGCTGCGAGCGTGTTCCTGGATACGCTGCGGCAGGAAGGGTCGAGATCCGCATCCGCCATGGTGAATGAATGGATGGAGGCCGGCCAATCGCTCGGCGATATCTACATGGATGTCATGCAGCCCAGCCTGCAGGAAATCGGGCGTCTGTGGCAAGTTAACGAGATCACGGTGGCTGACGAGCACTATCTCACCGCGGCGATTCAATTGATCATGGCGCAGCTCTATCCGCAGTTGTTCTCGCGAACGCCCACTCGCGTCGCCGTCGTGACCGCCTGTGTCCCGGGCGAATTGCATGAAATCGGCGCGCGCATGGTCGCCGATTTGCTGCAGTTCGAAGGGTTCGACAGTCATTTCCTCGGCGCCAGCACGCCCGTGCGCGATCTGGTTGATTTCGTAAGCAAGAAGCGCGCGGCCGTGCTGGGGCTTTCGTCCACGATTGCGCCGAATCTGGCGCAGGTCGAACTTGCCGTGCGCGCGATTCGCGCCGATTCCAGGACCAACAGGATTAAAATAGTCGTCGGTGGCAGCCCTTTCACCCGGGTCGAACGCCTGTGGCAGAGCATCGGCGCCGATGCGTTCGCACCCGATGCGCGCCGGGCCGTCGATGTATACCGGGCCCTTGCGCCCTGATTGAAACCATGGCCGATCCGATACCGAATCATTCCATCGCCCTGGTTTGTGATGACGCAAACCGCGTATACAACGTACTGCACAATCCCGCAGACTTTCCGGCCATACCAGGTAAACCTTTCGTCGATCTGTTCGATGGAGGTTCGAAGGAAAAAGCCATGCGCCTCGTGCAGACGATTCGCGAGCGGCAGGCTACCTTTGGCTGGGAGCTTCTGGTGCGCCAACGCGACCGGATCATACCGTTGCGATTCGCAGGTACACGTGTTCCCGACGGGATTCTGATCGCCGGTGCAGAATCCCAGGCGTATGTCAACGCCTTGTTCGACAGGCTGATAGAAGGGCCGCTCCGCTCGGTTGAGAGCGCAGAGCTTTCAATGCGCGACCAGGTGAAACTGTTCGAACGGCTGGCCGGACTCAACAATCAACTGATCAGCACGCAACGCGAACTCGAGAAAAAGAATGCCGAGTTGACGCGAATGCTCGCGGATCGGGCACTCATCGCCGCCATGGCGGCGCACGATTTGCGCTCGCCCTTGCAGGTCATCATGACCGGCGCGGCCGCGCTCGACAAAAGGCTGGGTACGGGCCATCCAGAACTCGACATGATCCATCGCAACGCCGAGCAGATGTTGTCTCTGGTCAATGACCTGCTCTTTGCCTATAGCGCCGACATCGGCATGCTCGACCTTGCCATGCGGCAGCTTGATCTGGAAACGCTGATGAGCAACAACGCCGCCAATAATCGCGCGCTTGCCGAAGGCAAGAGGATTGCTCTGACCTTCGACTCGAGCGGCCCGATTCCCACCGTGCTCGGTGATCCTTTGCGATTGGACCAGGTGCTGAACAACCTCGTGCACAATGCAATCAAATTTTCTGACGAGGGCTCGACCATTCGGTTGACGCTGTCCACAGCGGGATCCGACGCGGTACTCGCCGTCGAAGACGAGGGGGGCGGGATGCAACAGGAAACGCTCGATGCCCTGATCCGCGGCACGGCGCACAAGATCGGGCGCGTTACCCAGGTCGAGCGGGGCTTCGGCCTGGGGTTCATCATTATTCGTAGCATCGTCGAACGCCACCGCGGCACGCTGGAAGGCGCATTGCTGCCCGGCCGGGGCGTCCGGTTCTCGATTCGCCTGCCTGGCTATACCGACACTGCAAGTTGAAACGAAAATCTGCCCAGCGGAAAGCGGCGATCGATGGGCAGTAGCAGGACCATGCAAAAACGACTCGCGGAATCCAGATTAACGCTGATCAGGGTCGTCGGCGCGCTGATCCATGCAGGAGCAGCGCTGTTCCTGATCGGGATGATTCCGTACACGCTGTATGCCGGATACCAGCTTTATCGTGCGGTGTACCCGTTAACCGCCAATCAGCTCGCGTCGCTCGTTTACGCCGGCGCCCGGCTGGTTGCATGCTTGCTGATTTTATATGTGCTGTGGCGTCTGCGACAGGCGGGCCGACGAATGCGCAACCTGAATCGACCGCAGGCCTGACGACGCAGCCTTGCAAAGGGCTCACTCGGAAATGCCCTGCATTCCCTCGATAGCGACTTCCACGAGGGTGACGATGTTTTCGCGCAATGCGTCACCGGTTAACTGGTTTTCCGTTTCGATTCCCCCGGGCGAACCTTTCAGAACGCCATTACGGTAAACGCGCGCATTCCACACGACGCGCTCGCCCGACGTGTATTCCACGTCGTATTCATAACGCTCGCCGCCGACCTTGCGCGTATAGAAATCCTTGATGACCTGCTTCGGGGGTGATGGGGGCTTTGTAGGCATGGAAACGATCCTAGCACGCTGAACGGCGGGTTTGCAGTACGCAGCGCGACGCGAGACGAAGTCCGGCCGAATTCCCCGTTACCATGGGGCAATGCCAGTCGCGCACACAAACAGTTTCTCTGCCGCCGTCATCGGGGGCGGACCGGCCGGCCTGATGGCTGCGGAAGTGCTGGTCGATGCCGGCATAAGCGTCGATATCTTTGACTCGATGCCGTCCCTTGGTCGCAAGTTTCTGATGGCCGGCAAGGGTGGACTCAATCTGACGCATAACGAACCGCAAGAGGATTTCCTGTCTCGCTACGGCCCCCGCAGGTTGCTTGTCGCGCGCTTGCTGGAGGACTTCTCGCCCGGTGCACTGCGCAAATGGGTGCATGCGCTCGGGGTCAGCACATTTGTTGGAACCTCCGGGCGTGTGTTTCCCAATGGCATGAAGGCCGCGCCGCTGCTTCGCAGGTGGCTGCACAGGTTGCGCGAATCGGGCGCCCGGATTCATGTGCGGCATCGCTGGGGGGGCTGGACCGAGGACCGGGCGTTACGCTTTCTGACGCCGCAAGGCGAACGCCTGGAGCGACCCGATGCAGTGGTCCTTGCGCTTGGCGGCGGCAGCTGGGCACGGCTGGGTTCGGACGCCGCGTGGGTGCCGCTACTCGAAGAGCGCGGCGTGCAGGTAACGCCGCTGCGCGCGGCCAACTGCGGCTTTGACATCGGCTGGAGCGAGCACTTCCGCGCCAAATTCTCCGGGCATCCTGTCAAATCCGTGATCGCATCCATTCGCGACGCGCGCGGTGAGGCCCACCGCATTCCCGGAGAGTTCATCATCACCGACACGGGCGTCGAAGGCGGCGTGGTCTATGCGCTCAGCGCGCCGCTGCGCGATACGATCAGCGCGCGCGGCACTGCGATCCTCGCGCTGGATCTGTTGCCTGGCCATGCACCGCGCCGCGTTCTCGAAGAGGTTTCGCGTGCGCGCGGCGCCAGGTCATTGAGCACGCATCTGCAAAGCCGGCTCGGGCTCAAAGGGGTCAAAGCCGGCTTGCTGCGCGAAGTCGTGGCAAAAGCGGAACTCTCCGACCCTGCACGACTCGCCGATGCGCTCAAAGCGTTGCCCTTGAAACTCATCGCGCCGCGTCCGCTGGACGAAGCCATCAGCACCGCGGGCGGCGTTGCATTCGAGGCTCTCGACGAGCATCTCATGTCGCTCGATGTGCCTGGCGTATTCTGCGCTGGCGAAATGCTGGACTGGGAAGCTCCGACCGGGGGTTACCTGTTGAGCGCCTGTTTTGCGAGCGGTCGCGCCGCGGGCCTCGGAGCACTGGCATGGCTGGAGCGTATGCGGGGCCGATAATTCCCTTAGCACAACGCCGCAACGCTGCGAACCATCCTGTTGCCGCGCACTCTATCTTTGCAGTGCATCCGCCATCGCGGTGCATCCACCCCCCGGGCATCCGGCAACGCACGTATGGTCGCCCGAGGTAGTGCCTCGACTTTTTGGAAGCAGGAGGATGCATGTTGAAATTGTCAGCCATCGGGATTGCCATCGCCTTAACGGCGGGCTTGCACGCGAGCGTTCACGCCATGGGGCCGGATCCCGGCGGACACACCGGCGCCGGAGTAACGCCTGAAACCACCAAGACGGACCGCGCGCAGGTGGACGCCGCGCGTCAGGCCGCGTCGGGCAGCGAGGTGGAGCAGAATCAGGCCGGCGACAGTTCTGCAAAAAATTCGGCGAAGCGCCGCTCTGATTCAGACGAGACGACAAGGCGCGCAAACTGACCGTACGGGGCAATCGCCGATCACCGCAGTAATTGGCGATCCGGCAACAGGGCGATCCCCGGTCTGACTCGCTCGCCGACCACTGCTCCGCAGCCCCTCTTCGAACCTGCACCGGACAACCGGTGGCTGGCGCAAATGGCTGAGCGCCGATAGCTTTGCGCCGCGATTACCGAGATAATCGCAGCCGCGCCAGTCCTTTGCGCGTGTCGATCAATCCCTGGAATACCGAAAACGACGCATGACCAACACACCGGAGTCTGCCGATTCTGCGCCCGCGACATTCCAGGAGTTCGAGCATCGCGCCTGGCAGAATGTGGTCAAGCCTTACGAGGATTATTTCGGCACGCTGACCATCCAGTGCATTGAACCCCTGCTCGATGCTGTTGGCGTAAAGGCAGGCGATGTGCTGCTCGATATCGCCACCGGTCCCGGCTACATCGCCGCAGCCGCGGCCAGGCGCGGGGCGAAGGTCACCGGACTGGATTTCTCATCGGCGATGATCGCCGAGGCCTCCGCACTGCACCCAGACATCAGTTTTCGCGAGGGCGATGCCGGGAGCCTTCCTTTTGCCGACGCCAGTTTCGACGTCGTGTTGATTGGCTTCGGCATTCTGCATTTTCCCGATCCTGACCGGGCACTGCGTGAAGCGTTTCGGGTGTTGCGCAAGGGTGGACGTTTCGGTCTGTCGGTCTGGACCGGCCCCGATCAGGCGGCCGGCTTCGGTATCATCACGCGCGCCGTCGAGAAGCACGGCAGTACGGATGCGAAACTGCCGCCCGGGCCGCCATTCTTCCGTTTCAGCGATCGCGTGCAATGCCGCGACGCGATTGCCGACGCGGGATTTTCCGACATAACCATGGCGCAGGTTTCGCAAATCTGGCGCTTCGCATCGCCGAGGGCATTTTTTGAAGGCATCAGCGCAAGCACCGTCCGCACGGCAGCCCTGCTGCGGGCCCAGACGCCGGAGCATCTCGCGAATATCCGCGCCGAAGCGGAACGCGAAGCCAGCCGCTACACCGCCGCCGATGGCCGCATCGAGCTGCCCATGCCGGCTCTGCTGGCGAGCGCGCGCAAACCCTGACATTCGCCGGGCGCCAGTCGATCTCCTCGATGACTCGAATGTCCCGCGCTCGCGCAGGGTCGCGACAGCGCCTATAAAATCGACTACCCTCTCGCTGCGCAACCCGATCCTTTTCCCGGCTTACTAACGGAGACTGGCGTTTGGAACAACCTCTGGCGAATCCGCAACGCGGCACAGAACAAGACAGCGGCTCACTTCGCAACCGGTTTCTGGTCATCTTCGTGGTGATATTCGTGATCGGCTCGGCGCTGAGCTACGCCGTGTTGTCGTGGTTCACGCGCGATCTGGTCGAAACGCTGGGCGGATGGTTCGCCGAAAAAAGCGTGCTCTACGAGAAATCCCGCGCCGTGCAATTGGTCGCACGCGAGATCGCGCTGACGCAGAAGATGGCCAGTTCACCACTGCTCAAGGCGTGGGTCAAGCAGGAGACCAATCCCGCTTTGCGCACACAGGCGCTGGCGGAACTTGAAGATTTTCGCCGTTTCTTCCGCAGCAAGAGTTATTTCTTCGCCCTCGCAAGCTCCGGAAACTATTACTTCAACGACGAAAAGGCCGGTGCCGACCCGCAGATCCCGCGCTATACCCTGAGCGAATCCATCCCGAAAGATGCGTGGTTTTACGCCACGCTGCGAAACGTACCCGACTACCGCCTGAACGTGGACACCGACCGTCACCTGCAAGTGACCAAGGTCTGGATCAATACCGTGCTCAAGGATGAGGACAAACCGCTCGCGGTCATCGGCACCGGCGTCGATTTGTCCGATTTCATCCAGAGCGTGATCAGTACCACGCAACCGGGCGTCACCAACGTGATGCTCGATCGTGACGGCGCAATCCAGGCGCATCAGGATGTGTCAATCATCGATTTTGCAACGATTGCGAAGGCGCAGCGCAATGAGAAACACAGCACGCTGCTCGACATGATCGATGACGCAGCCGAACAGGCTCGTTTCCAGGTCGCACTCAGCGAACTCGCCAGCGGTGACGGCAGCACGCGTACCCTTCCGGTCACCATCCAGGGCAGTCGCCATATCGCCGGCATTGCCTATCTGCCCGACATCAAGTGGTTCATCGTCTCCTTGACCCATCCGCAGGCCGCAGAAAACCGCAATTACCTGTGGGTTGTTATCGCGGTGCGCATCGTCGGACTGGGCCTGCTGCTGCTCCTTCTCGGGATCGTGTTCAACCGCCTGGTGCTTCGGCGCCTGGCGGCGCTGGACGCGGCCGCGAATGAAGTCGCGGCCGGTAATTATTCGGTGCGAGTGCCGCAGGCGGGCGGCGACGAACTCGGTCGCCTTGCCCGCAGTTTTCAGGCAATGACCGATCGCATCGCCGTGCATACGACAGACCTGGAGCGCCAGGTATTGGAGCGCACGCGCGTACTCGAACACCAGGCCGAGGCGGACTTCCTGACCGGTTTGCTGAATCGGCGCGGCATGGGCGAACGGATCCTCAGCGAGAAGAATCGCCTGGCGCGTGCGGGCGGCAAGCTCGGCATGCTGCTACTCGATCTCGATCACTTCAAGCAAATCAACGATACCCACGGTCATGACCGCGGCGATCAGGCCCTGGTGCATATCGCCAGGACCATCCGCAGCGTCATACGCTCCTACGATCTGTGCGCGCGCTGGGGCGGTGAAGAGTTCCTGGTGATCGTGCCGCATATTGCCAACCCCCAAGCGCTCGGCATCGTGGCCGAGAAACTCCGGGCTGACATCAAATCCAGACCATTCATGATCGATGGCGCACCGGTTGTTCTGACGGTCAGCATCGGCGGTTATCTTGCCGATCCAGCGGAAAGTACCGATGCGATTCTCAAAGCCGCCGACGATGCGCTTTACCAGGCCAAGGAAAATGGACGCGATTGCACTGTCGTGCAATCTGCCGATCCAGCGGCAAGCTGAGAACAGGGTGCCCGGGACACCGGTCGCCGCCGGCAGCCTTTACTCAAGCTTGAAGATGATTTCCTGATCTGCCTGGTAGCTGGTCCCATCGCGCTTGAAGATGTACTGCACGACCGCTTCCATGACCGCGGCATCGAAGACGCCCGGCGGCTCCGCGGAAAGAATCTTCGCGTCACTCACGCTCCCGTTGACTTCTACCGTCAAGCGCACGCGCACGCGCCCTTCGATGTGCTTCGCCTCGGCTTCCGGCGGGTATTTGGGTTTGACCTTCTTTACCGGCTTGATATCGCGGAACACGCTCGGAAGCGGCGGCGCTTCGGGTTGCGGCTCCGGTTGCGGCTCAGGCGGCTTCTCTTCCTCCTTAAGCTTCGGTTCCGGCTTCGGCTTGCGCTCGGCTTTGGGCAAAACGATCTTCGAGGGCACCTCGTTGGGCAGCGGCTTGGGCGCCACGATCGGCACCTGCTTGATCTGACGTTCTGGCGCGGGCTTCAATTTTTTCGGCGGCTCGGGCGGCGGCACTTCTTCCGGGGGTTGCTCGAGGCGCACCGACATCACCGGCTCGGGCGGCGGTTCCTGCCAGAACTGCAATGCCGACCAGTCCACGCCCAGAAATGCGAATGGCAGGATGATTTCCAGGCCGAGCGCGATCAGCAGCGCGCGCCACAAGGGCAACGTCTGCTGCTGCGTATCGGCGGGCTGCGCCCAGAGCGGGCCCCGGCCTGCGACGACCCGACTCATTGATTGCGGCGGCCTGCGTGACTCACTTACTCTCCGCCCTCGCCGCGATGCCCACCGACGAAATGCCCGCCCCGCGTATGGTATCCATTACCTGCAAAAGCGCCTGCAACGGTACGTCCTTGTCCCCGGCCAGCACCACATCCACGGGCTTGGTTTTCTTCAACTCCAGGAGCTTCGCCTTCATTGCATCCTGGGTGACGGGTTTTCCATCGATGACGGTTTCGCCGGTCTTGGTGATGCCGATCGTCACGGTTGACGCCTTGATGGATTGCGTGGTCTTCGAACCTGGAATTTCCAGTGGCACGCCGGTGCCCGCGATCATCTGCAACGAAATGACGACGAAGAACACCAGCAGGAACATCATGATGTCGATCATCGGAATGACTTCCACGCGCGGCTTGCTCGCCTCGAAATAGCTGGCACGGGTCGCCGATTTCACGCAGGCCTCCCGCGGATCTGCGCCACCCCGCTGCTATGCGCTTCGCGCACCGGCATGCCCTGGTGGGTCGATCCGCCGCCATACAGCCGGTTGAGCACCATGACCTTGAGCAGATCCATCTGATGCACCGCCAGACGCACGCGCTTGTTGAAGTGATTCAGGAACAGTACCGCGAATATGGCAATGAACAGGCCGGCACCCGTGGCGACCAGCGCTTCGGCAATGCCTCCGGTGACCATTTGCGTCGCAGCCCCGCTCGAGCCGGCGGTACCGAGAATGTCGAACGCGTGCACCATGCCGATGATCGTTCCCAGCAGGCCCATCAGCGGCGCCAGCGTGACCGAGGTATCGAGCACCCAGATCAGGCGGTCGATCTTGGGCAGCTGCCACATGATGGCTTCGTCGATATGCCGGTCCATGGTCGGCGCATCCTCGCCGCGGGAAGCCAGTGCAGAGGTGATGATCGAACGTTGCAGCGAGCCGTCATAGTGGGTCGCGAGCTGTTCGAGCTTTTCCCAGTTCTGATACTCGACGAGCTGCAGATCGTGTTCCATCGCGTCGCCGGATTTCAGCACTTTGAAGAAGAAGTACGAACGCTCGACGATCACCGCCAGCGTGACCAACAGCAGCAATCCCATGAGCGGCAGCAGGCCGCCGGACATCACGCTCAGTTGAATCAGTTTATCCATCATTGTTTAGTCACTCCCTTAAAATCGGTGAACGGTGATCAGTGATCGGTGATTGGGAAAAGAAAATAGAAGCTCACCAATCGCCCAATCCCTCAATCACCCGGTTACCGTTCAACTGTTCACCGTTCACCGTTCACCGTTCCCTGTTCACCATTCACCGCTCACCGTTCACTGCCGCAGCGGCGGAAAGAACGGAACCCCGTAACGCTCGCTGATACGCTGTGTCTCTCCGCTCTTCAACATCGCCGCGAATTCCTGGTCGATGAACTGCAGCAGCTCGACTTCCTTTTCCTTGATGCCCCATGCGTTGTCGAACCGCATTTCCAGTGGCGGCTGGTAGCCCTTGACCATCTCGAACTCGGCCTCCGGATGCTCGAGCTTTGCCTGCGAAATGGAGCCCGACCAGATCATTGCGGCATTGACCTGCCCGCTGATCAGCGCATCGATGACCTGGTAGTTCTGGAAGAAAGTTTCGTGTGGGATGCCGTTGGCGGCGGCATATTCGCTCATCGGCGAGTAGGCCGGGACGCCGACCTTTACGTTCTGGGTCTTCGCATCGTCGAGCGTCCGGACATCGCTCGCCGCTCCTTGCGTCACCAGCACATAGCCTGTGCTCATGAACGGCTTGGTGAACGCCATCTTGTGCCGCGGCATGTGGTGGTCGTCGTCAGTGATCGTCAGGCCGAGGAAAATATCGCAGATCCCCTTGTCGACGGAGGTGCTGAAGGTCACGCCGACACCGAAGCGCATGCCGGTATTGACCCAGGCTATGCTGATGTCCCAGCCGTGCCTCTTGGCGATGGTCCGCAGCAGTTCGATCTCGATGCCCGCCGGCTCATTGTCGTGCGCAGTGCGCGAAAACGGCCAGAACCAGGCGTCGGCGCAGGCGAGGATACGGCCCATCTTCTGCACACGCTCGAGCGCCGGCACCGTCTTCAATTCCTGGGGAATGGCGGTCGGGGGAAAATTCCGGTAACCCGATTGATACAGGCGATCCGACAGCGGCTTGAAGACTTCCGGCTTGCGATAGCCCAGCTGCGGCCTGCGATCCCTGCCGTAAACGAACTCGGGTTCGAGTTCGAACACCTTGCCTTCCTGGGCAAGTGCTCCTGGCACAGCGCTGATCATAGCCGCAGCCGCCAATAGCATGACGACGCAGCGAGTAAAAATCCGCATGACCGTTCTTGGTGAGGAAGGCCTGCCGGCTCCCGTGAGCAAGCGTTCGCCGCGCGGGACAGCATACTTTCAGTTGTATTAAGCATCTTGCGCATGGCAGGCTCGGCTGGACCGAACCGGTCCCGGCAAAAGCCGCTGGGGGGGATGCTTGCATTCGTGCGGGCGTAATCCTATAGCAAATCCGCGAAATCGGCCTTGATTATTTGGCCAGCCCTCCTTGCGGCGTGTCGCGCATCGCTATGAAACGCATGGGCCGATCGCGCTTGCCTGAACCGGTGGAATCCTCCATGACAAGACGGCGCCGCGACGGTCTTGCTGGCGAAAGCGCCCGCGTGTTGCATAATCCAGCTTGTGGAATTTGACCGTGGGGGCAAAGCATGGCGACAGCTTGTCAGGCGCTCGTGGCGGGCCGAAACAAAAAGAAGGGCTCGATGAAATTGCGAGACCTGATCTGGATCGCGGCTGTGTTGCTGGGCGCCTGCGCTTCACAGCCCAAGGAGCCGCCGCGCATCGTCATGCAGGGGTTTTCCATTGCCGCCCCCCATGAAAAGAACAGCCCGTGGATCGTTGCCCGCCAAAGCCCCGAACTCACGGTGATCGGAAAGCCCGGCCGGTTCTCCGGCGAGTCGTTCACGCTGCAGGCGACCATCGTAAAACTGCCTGTTTTCCCGACCGTGGAAGGGTTGGTACGGCATGTGGAGTCCACCCAGCGCAAGGAAATAGATACCCGGCGCTTCCGCTTGTTCAGACTCGATGTCACCGTGCAGAAGATGAACGCGCAGGACTGTGCACTGTCGCGCGTGGAAACCGCCGAGCGCGCAGCGGCCGACGTCAGCGGATCACCGGTCAACACAATGCTCGAAACGCTGACGTTGATCTGTCCGCATCCGGGCGATCCGTCGCACGGCATCAGCCTCGCCTACTCGCACCGGCATTTCCCCGAGGACGTCGATCCGCAGTTTGCGCAGGATGGCGCCATGCTGATGCAAACCCTGGCCTTCGAACCGTTATGAGCATTCGGCCTGAGCTGTCGGTAGATTGAGTTGGAGCACGTCACCGACATCACCCGCATCATTCAACTGGCCGTAGCGCCGGTATTCCTGCTGACCGCCATCGGCACGATCCTCTCGGCGCTGAACAACCGCCTCGGCCGGATCGTCGACCGCCGCCGGATCATCGACGACAGAATCCTGCAGGCGTCCGCGGAAGAAAAAAAACCCGCAGACGCCGAAGTTCTGGAACTGAACTTGCTGGCGCAGCGCATCAGCCTGATCTATCACGCCATCGTATTGGCGATCGTCTGCGCCCTGCTCATCTGCATGCTGGTCGCCACGGCTTTTCTGGGAGTGTTCATTACCCTGGATATCGCTCAACTGATCGGAACTCTGTTCATTCTTGCCATGCTCGCGCTGATCGGATCGCTGTGGATGCTGTTGCGGGAAGTCTTTCTGGCCGTCAAGGGCGGTCGGCACGATATCCAGATCAGGAATCTGCTGCGCTGAACGGGCGACTTGGATCGGCACTGCGGAACAGCTAAACTCTCCTCACGATAACGCACCCTCAGGCGGCCGGCGGTTATTGCAGTCGCGGGGCCGCCGCAGTAAGGATTTAGTCATGTCGCTCACGTCTCGTAGCCCGGATTGATGCTGCTTAACGAATTCATCTTCGGTGCCGCGTTGGCACGGCCCGGCAAACCCGGGGGATGTTCGGCATGACCGACTCCGCCGCCGGGAGCATTACACTTGATCTGGCCACCGAACGCGACGCCCTGGCGATAGCGCGCATGTCCCGCGATCTCATCGAGACCGGGCTGGGATGGTCATGGACCGCGACCCGCGTCTTGCGCTCGATCCGCGATCCCGAAGCCGTGGTATTGGTGGCGCGCGCGCGCAGTAACGTGATCGGCTTCGCGATCATGGACTTTGGCGAGGAAAAGGCGCACCTGGCGCTGCTCGCCGTGGATCCCGCGCAACGCCGGCGCGGCGTCGGCAGGCGCCTGTTCGAATGGCTCAAACAAAGCGCGGTGGTTGCCGGCATTGCGTTGATCAAGCTGGAATTGCGTTCGAGCAACCAGGAGGCCCAGTTGTTTTACGGTAGTCTGGGCTTCGAGGAAGTAGGCTGGACGGCGGGTTACTACCGCCGCCGGGAGACGGCCCTGCGCATGGCGCTGCGGCTGCGCGAACCCTTGCCAGGGAGCAACAGTTCGACTGGCTGAAATCCGGGACTCCTCGCCCTCGCGTCCACTCAGCGGGCAGCCCTGGATCGGCTCGACCCGCTCCAGCGCCGTGCCGGTAGCGCAGGCGCCACCCTGACGCCTTTCAGAGTTTTGCGGTCCGGAAAAACGAAGGTCTTATCCGATCGTTTGACGCCGAGTTTTCGCGCCAGGCTATCGGCGTCGAACGGCGCTCGCACTTTCACGTCGTTGTCGAAGTAGACAAAAATATCCCTCGATTTTCTGGAAGGTGGTCCTGCGCAGATCAGGCGCGCATCGGCAGGCTGCGAGCCGCCTTTCCATTTTCGTATGCGCATCGCCCAGCGATCCAGCGCGGCTTCCGTGTAGCCGCTGGCATACAAGGCCTTGTCGCCGTGCAAACGCAGGTACATGAAATCCGCCGTCACGTCCTCGAGATAAGGCCATTTACCGGCGGTGTCGGCGACCACGAGCGCGATGCCGTGCTCGCGCAACAGCGAAATGAACGACGGGTTGGCAAAGCTCTCGTGCCGCACTTCCACCGCATGGCGCAGTGGCCGGTTGCGGTCGATGGCGAGGCGCGCGCGGCCGTGCATGCGCGCTTCGCGCCGTCGCGCGATCGCCTGCGCCTGTTTGGTATCGCGCGGCAACAGAGCAAAGAAACTGGCGAACCTCGCTTCGTCGTAGCGCATGTGCGGCGGGAACTGCCAAAGCAAAGGACCCAGTTTTTCCTTCAGATTGAACAGCCCTGACGCGAAAAAGTTGGCGAGCGGCGCTTCAATGTCTTTCAACCTCCGGATATGCGTGATGTAGCGCGGGCCCTTCACGCTGAACACGAAACTCTCGGGTGTTTGCGCATACCAATCCGCGTAGCTGCCTGGCGTCTGCAGCGAATAAAAAGACCCGTTCAATTCGATGCTGTTGAAGGCGCGCGAGGCGAATTCGAGTTCCCGCCGCTGCGCCAGGTCTTTCGGGTAAAACACGCCGCGCCAGGGTTCGTAACGCCAGCCGGAAATGCCAATGCGGATCGTGGACATAAGTGCCGTGAATGCCGTGAATGTCGTGAATGTCGTGAATGTCGTGAATGCGTGACTCGTATGCCCCGGGTTACGACCCCACCCCTACGGTATTGCTTCCTGTAAAAGCTACAGATGCCTGGCAAGAACGGCAGGCTTCAGGCGGGCCTAGGGGTGCTTTTGCAAGACTATGGCAATACGCATGCCATTTATGGACGGTATCCGGTATCCCTTCGGGGACACGACATTCACGACATTCACGACATTCACGATATTCACGATATTCACGACATTCACGACATTCACGGCATTCACGTCATTCACGGCATTCACGACAGCCAGCTGCGCAATGCCCTGTTGACTTCTGCGGGGCGTTCCAGGGGCGACATGTGTCCGCATTCCTCAACGACTGCAAGCTGCGCGTGTGGAATCGCCGCGGCCATCTGCTCGCTGTTTTCCAGCGGCGTCAGCCGGTCCTGCCGGCCGCACAGCACAAGCGTCGGGCACTCGATTGCAGTCAGCAGGTCACGGTAATCGGGTCGCGCGATGATCGCGTGCTGCTGACGCAGGTAAGCTTCGATCCCCGTTCGCTCGGCCATGCCGCGAATGGTTTCGACCAGCGGCGCATCCTGCACGCGTGACTCGTGCAACATCAGCGGCAACATGCGGTTGGTGACCGGCGTGAAATTACGCCCGCGTTGCGCCAGCTCCATCAGCTGGCGGCGGCGCTGGGTTTCCTCGGGCAGCTCGGCGCGTGCGCGCGTGTCGAGCAGTGCAAGTCGCATGACCCGTCGCGGAGCCTGGCGCATGATCTCCAGAGCCACGTAGCCCCCCATCGACAGTCCCGCAAGCGCGAACTCGCGCCATGGCGCATCGCGCAGCACCGAGGCCGCCATTTCGGCGATGCCGGACTGCGTTGTCAGGTCCGCGACATGACATTCCGCGATGTCCGCCAACGCGGCAATTTGAGGTTCCCACAGCGCTGCATCGCACAGCAGGCCGGGGAGCAGAATGAGAGGATGTTTCAAAGGCACCAACGCGATGGCGGCGTAGTAAAGATTTAAAAAAAGCGCCCGCAAGCGGGCGCTCGATCCTCACAACAAGGTTTATTGTTTTTTCTTCTTGTTTATCCGTTACGCGATCTGGCGTTGCGCCTGGCTGGCAACCTGCGGTTCCTTATGGAACTGGCCGTCCTTCATGATCATCAACAGTTTGCTCGCATCCTGCAGCAATTTTACGTTGGCGACCGGATTGCCGTCCACGAGGATCATGTCGGCCAGATACCCGGCCTTGACCTGCCCCAGTTCGTTGCCTGCCTTCATAATCTCGCCGCCGAGCTTGGTGGCCGAGAGAATAGCATCCATGGGCGAAAAGCCCAACAAGTTGACGAAGTGCTCGATATCGCGCGCGTTGGTGCCGATTGGATTCCATGCGAAGCCATAATCTCCGCCCGGCAGGACGCGCACGCCGCGTTTTTTCAACTCCTTCATGTTCTTGATGCCGGTGTCGAGCTCGATGCGCACACCCATGCTCTCGGCGACCTGCGTGGTGATGCCCCATTTGGCCGCTTCGTTGAGCGTGGTGTAGTTGATGCCCAGCGTCGGCGCCACGAAGCACCAGTCCTTGGCAGCTTCGAGCGCGTCGCAGGCCTCTTCATCTACCAGGGTCGCGTGATAGATGACCGCGACGCCGTGTTTGAGGCACAGCTTCACGGATTGCGCACTGCGCGCGTGCGCAGCGATGCGCTTGCCGTGCGCGTGACCGACGTCGCACACCGCCGCGATCTCGGCTTCGGTCATGACGGTGTGGTGGGCGCGCGCATGCGGAATGAACTCGTCGCCCGACGGATTGATTTTCAGCGTATCCACGCCTTCGCGCACCATCAGGCGCGACATCTTGCGGAATTCGTCCGGCCCGTCGCAAATGACCGCGAAGGTTTCCCGATGCATATGCATCAGGCGCACGTCGCCCAGCCCCGAAGTGACGGTCATTTCCGGGCTGGCCGCCAATGTACGGGGACCGGGAAAATCGCCGGCATTGATCGCATTGCGCAGCACCACATCGAGCCGCGGTTTTGCAGCCGCCGCACTGTTGCAGGCGGTGAAACCCTGGTCGAGCATTTTCTTGGCGTTTTTTACCGTGCGCAGCATGTGTTCTTCGGGCGGCACGAAGCCCAGGCCCTCGAGATCGGGAGTGTCGAGAAAAGTGATGTGCGAGTGGGATTCGACCAGACCCGGCATGAGCGTCGCCCCGCCCCCGTCCACCAGCCGCGCGCCATCCGCGGGAATCGAAGCGCCCTGAGGGGCGACCGCCTTGATGCGGTTTCCCTCCACCAGCACCTGGCCCGCGTAAGGCGGAGCCCCGGTACAGTCCAGCACATTGACGTTCTTGAACAGAGTCTTAGCCATGTCATTTCTCCTCGCCGTAAGACAGATTTTGGCCACTGCCGGGAGCAAAGAAATGCAGCTTCTCCCGTTTGAATGAAAAACGCACCGCAGCATCGATGCTGACATCCAGGCGCGCCGGGACGGTTGCCTTGAAGGAGCAATCGTCCACGCGCAGCGTCACCACTTTCTCCACTCCCTGATTTTCCACCCCATGCACGCGCGCTTCAACTGTTTCGTTCGGGCCGACCACGATGTCCTCGGAACGCACGCCGAGCGTCACCGCCTCGGGCAATCGCGCAGGACCGCCTGTGAGTCCGTTCAAAGGTATTTCCAGCTTGCCGGGCACGACGACAGCGCGATTTCCGACGATACGCGCCTGTCGCAAATTCATCGCCGGGGAGCCGACAAACGTGGCGACGAAGGTATCGCGCGGGCGATTGTAGATCTGCTGCGGCGTACCCACCTGGATGATGCGACCCTGGTTGAGCACGGCGATCTTGTCGCCCATGGACATCGCTTCCACCTGATCGTGTGTGACGTACAGAAAGGTCGCGCCCAAACTCATCTGCAAATCCTTGAGTTCCGCGCGCAGGATCTCGCGCAGTTTCGCGTCGAGGTTGGACAGCGGCTCGTCCATCAGGAACAGCTTCGGTTCGCGCACGATGGCGCGGCCGATCGAAACCCGTTGCATTTCCCCGCCAGACAGGCGGTCGGTCTTACGCTCGAGCAGATGCTCGATGCGCAGGGTCTTGGACGCCTTGGCAACCCGCTCGTCGATATCCGCCTGCGACAGGCGCCGCACTTTCGACTTGAGCGGGAACTCCAGGTTCTGGCGCACGGTGTAGTGCGGATACAAGGAGTAGTACTGGAACACCAGCGCCACATCGCGTTCGGCCGCACTCCAGTCCATGACGTCCTGGCCGTCGATGGCGATGCTGCCGCCGTCCGGCGCGTCCAGCCCCGCGATGAGCCGCAAGGTCGTCGTTTTGCCCGCACCCGTCGGACCCAGCAACACGAAAAATTCGCCGCTGACGATCTCCAGATCGAGGCCGCGCAGCGCCGTGTGGCTGCCGAATTTCTTGCTGATGTTGGCTAGTTTCAGATGGGCCATGGCGGCTACAGGCGGATGTGCAGCGATTCTCCGGTGCGGGTGCTGAAGAAATGGGTTTGCGTTTCATCCAGCCGTGCCCAGACCATGTCGCCTGCCTTCGCGACGAAGCCCGATGCGGTGCGTGCGCGCAGCATCTGCTTGCCAAATTTGAGATCGACGATGTCGAACGGGCCGAGCGGCTCGATGATGTGTGCTTCCACGGGCAGATAACCGTCGGCCGGCGTGCGAGACACCAGCACGCCTTCGGGCCGCACGCCGATCGCTAGCGCGTCTTCGGCATGCCGGGTCTCGACGAGCGCGTGATGAAGGCTGCGCGGGAAATCGAGCGTGGCGTCATCGTCGCCCAGGACCACCCGCGTAGCCTGATCGGCCGGGCGTGTCGCGGCGTTGACCACGTTCATGATCGGACTGCCGATGAACTGGGCCACAAACAGGTTGGCAGGATGGCTGTAGACCTCCGTCGGCGTGCCCACCTGCTGCAACACGCCGTCGCTCATGATCGCGATCTTGTCCGCCATGGACATGGCTTCCACCTGGTCGTGCGTCACATAGATGGTAGTCGCGCCGTTCTCGATATGCAGGCGCTTGAGTTCAGCGCGCATCTCCTCGCGCAGCTTTGCGTCCAGCGCGCCGATGGGCTCGTCCATGAGCAGCGCCTTGGGCCGGCGCACCAGCGCGCGCCCGATTGCCACGCGCTGCAAATCGCCGCCAGACAGCGCACCCGGACGCTTGCCCAGAAGGTGTTCGATGCGCAGCGCCTTCGCGGCGTCGCGCACCTGCTTGTCCACCTCCGCTTTCGAGGTGCGCATCGCGCGCAAGGGAAACGCAATGTTTTCGTAGGCCGTCAAATGCGGATAGAGCGCGTAGAGCTGGAACACGAACGCAATGTCGCGATCTGCGGCGTGCAGCGCCTGCACCGGCCGCCCGTCGATCAGAATGTCGCCCGCGTCGATGTCCTCCAGACCGGCGATCGCCCGCAGGGTCGTGGTCTTGCCACACCCCGATGGCCCCAGTAACACCACGAACTCCTGGTTCCGGATCTCCAGATTGAGTTTGCGGATGATGTAGTTGTCGCCGAAGTATTTTTCGACGTCGCGCAGAACTATTTCGGCCATTGACTTCGTATGTCCTCTTCGTGACGGCGTGACGTTCGTGACGATCGTGACGTCGTTTGGTGCTTCGCTTCGTGACGGCGTGACGTTCGTGACGATCGTGACGTCGTGATTCCTCATACTGAACTACGTTCGTGCCTCGCTTTCCATTCCGATCGTCACGGCGTTACGACCGCCACGGTCTTACGGCACTTACGACCGTCACGTCGTCACGACCGTCACGGCCCTTTACGGCCCTTACGGCCGTCACGACCGTCACGACTCAAGTTTCTTCCTTCGGCGGCGGCTTGATGTGCGAGAACACCAGAAATCCGATCAGGCCTGCGAGGATGATCGTCACGCCGTAGCGGTGCAGCACCTCGATCCACGGCTGGCACAGCGCGACGATGCCGAGGATCATCAGGGTCATCGAGGCCGGTTCGAAAACGCGTACGCTGAGTTCTCGGAAAGTCATGGGTGGCGCCTCGCGTGCCGCTCGGCGGGCGTGAAGGCCGTAAATGTCGTGAATATCGTGAATATCGTGAATGTCGTGAATGTCGTAAATGCAGGGGCCCTGCGGGCCCATCCCTGGCCGATAAATGATCTCGGAGTAGTCACGATTTTCACCGTATTCATGTATTCACTATTCTGTAATCGGTAATCAGTAATCAAGGAATTCACACATTCACGTATCCACGACGTTCACGACATTCACGTATTCACGACATTCACGACATTCACGACATTCACGTATTCACGACATTCACGACATTCACGGCTTTTCACTTCCGAATGGCTCCAAACGTCACACCCCTGAGCAGATGCTTGCGCAACAGGAACGTGAACACCGCCACCGGCACCAGGAACAGGAACGTGCCCGCCGCGATCACGGTCCAGTCTGTTACGCCGGAGCCCAGTTGCGAGGGGATATAGGGCGGCGCGGTCTGCGCCTTGGAATTCGTCATCATCAGCGCAAAGGCGTACTCGTTCCAGGCGGTGATGAAACAAAACACCGCGGTCGCAGCAATGCCGGTGGCCGCCTGCGGCAGGACGATCTTGAAGAAAGCCTGCAGGCGCGTGTAACCGTCGACCAGGGCGGCCTCCTCGTATTCGATGGGAATCTCGTCGATGAAACCCTTCATGAGCCAGACCGAGAACGACAGATTGAAGGCGGTGTAGAGAATGATCAGGCCCAGATGGGTGTCGACCAGGCCCACGGCGCGGTACATGAGGAACATCGGGATGGCCACGACCACGGGGGGCAACATGCGCGTGGACAGAATGAAGAACAGCCAGTCCTGCTCGCCCGGCAGCTTGAAACGCGAAAATCCATATGCCGTCAGCGTGCCCATGGCCACGGCCAGGAAAGTGCTTGTCACCGCGATGATGATGCTGTTGAGAAAACGGCTCCAGTAGCCCGAGCTTTCGAGGTTGCCATCGGCGTCCTTTATGATGCGCTCGCCCGCGTCGTAGACACGTCGCTCGTACCAGGGCGCCTTTTCGTAGACTTCTGGTTCGACTTCGCCGCGCATTTGCACACGTGCCGTGAACAGTTTCACGAACGGCGTCAGCTCGGGTTGAAAGACCACGGTGGGCGGCACCGTGGTCGCCAGGCTGCGCGGCTTGAATGCCGTCGAGCTGATCCAGTAAAGGGGCAGCAGGTAGATAATGACGAGCACGAACACCAGCGCGATGAGTACGCGGTTCCAGATGCGATGTCCGCGGGATGAGACCGCCGCCATTATCTTGCCTTCGCCTGGTTGAGGTACTTCACATAGATATTGGTGATCGCCAGCACCATGATCAGCACGATGTAAGCCAGCGCGCAGGACTTGCCCGTCTGCCATTCCTGGAAGGCCATCTTGTACAGGCGGATGGCGATGAGTTCAGTCGTGTCCATGCTGGTCATGATGAACGCCAGATCGAAGGTTTTGAACGCCTCCATCGTGCGGAAAATGATCGCGATCAGCAGCAGCGGCGTCACCAGCGGCAATGTGATGCGGGTGAAGGTGTACCAGCGCGAGGCGCGATCGATGGCCGCCGCTTCGTACAGATGCTGCGGAATGGCGGAGAGCCCTGCCAGGGAAAGCAGCATCACGAACGGGGACCACATCCAGATGTCGGTGAGCGCGACGGCATAAAGCGCGATGTCGCGATTCGACAGCCACTCGAAATCCTCCAGCCCCAGCGCATAGTTGATAATGCCCCACGAGGGGCTGTAGAGCAGTTGCCAGAACAGGCCAACCACGGCCATCGACATCATCATGGGCAGCAGCAGCAAGGTGGTCACCAGGCCTTTGGCCGGCACCTTGCGATTGAGCAGGAGCGCCACGCCGAACCCCACCAGCACCTGACCGCCGACGGACACCAGCACGTACTTGGCGGTGATCGTGAAGTTGCTCCAGATGTAGGGATCGGCGAGCAGCTCGCGATAATTGTCGAGCCCGATGAAATTGGCCTCGGCGGAAGACGAAGCGCGGAAATCCGTGAAGGAATAACCGAGCGAATAGATCAGCGGAAAAATATTGAAGACGATCAGGAAAACGATCGTCGGAATGATGAACACGTTGCGGATGGCGATATCGCTCAGGCCCCGCTTGGCCGAAGCGGAGCCAGGATCGAGCCTGGCCAGCATGCAGTTCCCTCCTGCCGACGGCTGTGGTGGTTTTTCTGGCCGTCGAACTTCACGACACGGGGAGAGCCCGGCCCTCCCCGTCGTTCACGAAAAAATTACTTGAGCAATCCCGCCTTGCGGAAGGTCTTGTCCCAATCGTTGGCGACGCCAGCCAGCGCTTCTTCCGCCGTGCCTTTGTTGCCGACGATGTACGGATGCAGGCGCTTGTTCATGGAATCCAGCAGTTCCGCGTATTCCGGCACCGCCCAGAAATCCTTGACCATGAACATGGTCTCGTAGAACGCCTGGTTATACGGGGTGGCCTTGCGGAATTCCGCCGACTGCAGCACTTTCGCATTGCAGGTATAGCCGCCGAGGTCCGCCCATTTCTGCTGCACGTCGTCCCGGATGAACCACTCGAGGAACTTGGTGGCTTCAGCCTGTTTCTTCGAATACTTGATGATGGAAATGCCCTGGCCGCCCAGCGCCGCGAAGCGTTTTCCGGTGGGGCCGGCGGGATTGGCGAAATAGCCGGTGACCTTCGCATGCTTGTTGGTCGACGGATTGGTCAGCGCCGGGAAGAAGGCGAAGAAGTTCATGCTCATCGCCGCCAGGCCTTCGGTGATCGCCTGGTTGTCCTCCATGAAGAACACCTTGCCCCAGCCAGGCGGCGTGTACTTGTACAGCTCCTTGTAGAACTTCAGCGCATCCACGGCGGTCTTGCTGTCGATGATGCCCTTGACCTTGTAGGTGCTGTAATCGCCGAGCTCCCCGCCAAACCCGAACAGCACGTTCTCATAGCCCATCACCAGCGCGTCGTAGCTGTTGTCGGTGTAGATGGCGATGCCGTAACGCTTCTGATCCGGACGGTGGAAAAATTCTGCGATGTCGCGCATCTGCGCCCAGGTTTTCGGCACGGCCAGGTCATAACCGAACTTCTTCTTGAACGCGGCTTTTTCCTTGGGGTCTTCGAACCAGTCCTTGCGATAGGCCCAGCCCGTCGCGTCGCCTTCCAGCGGCACGGCCCAGTATTTTTTGCTGCCCTTGGGATATTCCGCATAACCCTGCACGGTCGCAGGCGCCATGCTCTTGTCCACGCCGTGTTTCTTGAAGAAATCCGTCAGCTCCACGTAATGGCCCGCGGTGGAACCGGCACCCAGCCATTGCGAATCTCCCACCACCATGTCGTAAGCATCGCCGCGTGCCGCAAATTCGCGGAACGCTTTGGTCTGGAAATCCGGCCACGGCGTGGTTTCCACCGTCACCTTGACGCCCGTCTGCTTCTCGTAATCCTTGACCAGTTCCTGCAGATAATTCGCCGGGTCCCACTGCGCCCAGAGGATGGTCAACTTCTCCGCTGCCAGCGCCGAACTGCAGGCCAGAGCGAAAACAGCGCCGGCCACCAGGCCGGACCAGGTCTTCTTGCTCATCTTTCCCTCCTCCACATCGGTCTTTTTTATCGCAGCCGGCCGCCTTCATTGCGCAGACCGCCAGCCACCCCCAGAAATCCGCCGCGCAGTTGCGCCGCCGCGGCCCAACACACCTTGCCTACTTTACCGCCAATCCCTTCCTTTTCGTTGCCGGCTTGATGACACCGTTGTTCCTGGACGATGACACTGCGCCGGCGCCTGTTTTATCGCTCTCTGCGACCGCGGCCTGAATCAGCGCGTGACAGGTCCACAGCGCGACATCCTCGGCCCGTTTGCGGTCGAGCCCCCAGATATCCTTCAACACGACGAATGCTTCGGTGCCAAACACGAGCGATAGCGACTGCGTCAACTTTTCATAGCCGCCGCGCGTGAGTCTGGCCTTCAACGGCCGGATCGCCGAGTGCAGCAGTCCGATGCGATGGCCCCGCACCATCTGCGCCTCGCCCTCCGCGAGGCCGGCGTGGCGGCGCGCCCACTGATCCAGCGCCAGGCGCAGCGCCGCGCGCAATGTGGCTTCGTAGCTTTCCATGCGCGGATAGGCAAACGTCAACAATTGCGCCACCCTTTCCTGCGCATCCACCGAATCCGAGGTCCATGCCAGGATCGGGCCGAGTGCTTCATCCACAGCCGCCTGGATCAGCGCAGCCTGAGTCGGAAAATAGCGATACGCCGTTGCCCGCGAAACCTGCGCCGCCTGCGCGACATCGCTGACCGACGGGATCAAGCCGTCCTGCATCAGGCGCATCGCCGCATCCAGCATGAGCTTGCGCATGCGCGCGCGGGGTCCCCGGTCAGCCTGCGCTGCGCCCTCTGAATGAATCCTGTCTTCCACGCGCTTCCTGAGACGCCGTTCTTGACCTGAGACGACCATCTCACTACGATACCAGCGTACCAAAGAAAAACAAATGTCGCCCGCGAATCTTTTCGCGCTGCGGCGCACAAGCGGGATGAACTGGCCAACAGGTGAAGGAGAAGCACGGCTGGCCGGGCGCGCCGGGGAAGGCGCATCGCACGTCCGAGCCTGCCCGCAATTCAATCGCGCATGAACTCATGAAGCGCATCTACGTCGTCGGCACCGCCGACACCAAAGGCCATGAACTGCAATACGTCAAGGCGCTGATCGAGGCGGCCGGCGGCGCGGCGACACTGGTCGATGTCGGCATCCGTGCCCCGCAAGTGCCCGTGGATATCAGTGCGGAAGACGTGGCTGCACTGCATCCGCGGGGCGCGACATCGGTGCTTGGGGCGAGCGATCGGGGTGCCGCCGTCGAGGGGATGGGAGAAGCGTTCGCACGATTCATCGTTTCCCGCGGCGACATCGCTGGCGTAATCGGCCTGGGCGGCAGCGGGGGCACCTCCATTGTCACGGCCGGCCTGCGCAAGCTACCGGTGGGCCTTCCAAAGCTGATGGTTTCCACCCTGGCCGCGGGTGACCTCGGGCAGTTCGTCGGCGCCACCGATATCGCCATGATGTATTCCGTGACCGACATTGCCGGCCTGAACCGCATCAGCCGCATCGTGCTGGCCAATGCCGCGCATGCCATCGCCGGCATGACCCTGCACTCGCCCGTATCCGCAAAGTTGAAGCCGGCGATCGGCCTGACGATGTTCGGCGTAACCACCGCCTGCGTCACGCAAGTCGTCGCGCGCCTCGAAGCGCAGTTCGATTGCCTGGTGTTTCATGCGACCGGCACCGGCGGCCAATCCATGGAAAGGCTCCTCGACAGCGGCATGCTGGTCGGCGTGATCGACGTCACCACCACGGAAGTCTGCGACCTTCTGATCGGCGGGGTATTGTCCGCGGGCCCCGATCGTTTGGGCGCGGTCGCGCGCAGCCGCATTCCCTACGTGGGCTCGGTGGGCGCGCTCGACATGGTGAACTTCTGGGCAATGGAAACCGTGCCCGAGCGCTTTCGCGACCGCAAACTCTACCGGCATAACCCATCCGTCACGCTGATGCGCACCACACCGGCCGAATGCCGGGAAATCGGCACGTGGATCGCAACCAAGCTCAATGCCTGCGAAGGACCGGTGCGATTTCTGATTCCCGAGAAAGGCGTCTCCGCGCTGGACGCGCCAGGCCAGGCTTTTTTCGATGGCGAGGCCGATGCCGCATTGTTCGACGCGCTGGAAAAATCGTTGAAACAGACCGCAGCGCGGCGCCTGGTGCGCTTGCCCCACCATATCAACGACCCGCAATTCGCCGACGCTCTGGTGGAGCAGTTCCACGCGATCGTGCAAACCTGAAAGGACCGCCATGCCCGCCATCGAGCGAAAAAAAATACTGCAGAAGCTCCAGGACATGGTGCACAAGCGCGTGCCCATCGTGGGCGGCGGCGCCGGCACGGGACTTTCGGCAAAATGCGAAGAAGCCGGCGGCATCGATCTGATCATCATCTACAACTCCGGGCGCTATCGCATGGCCGGCCGCGGTTCGGCGGCCGGCCTGCTGGCCTACGGCAACGCCAATGAAATCGTCAAGGAAATGGCCTGCGAGGTGCTCCCCGTGGTCCGCCATACGCCTGTGCTTGCCGGCGTGAACGGGACCGATCCGTTCGTGCTGATGCCGCAGTTCCTGGCGGAACTCAAAGCCATGGGCTTCTCCGGTGTGCAGAACTTTCCGACCGTGGGCCTGTTCGACGGCGTCATGCGCGCGAGCTTCGAGGAAACCGGCATGGGCTATGGCCTGGAAGTGGACATGATCCGCCAGGCGCACGCGCAGGATCTGCTGACCACCCCGTACGTGTTCAACGCGGAGGAATCGACCGCGATGACTGCGGCGGGCGCGGATATCATCGTCGCGCACATGGGCGTCACGGTCGGCGGCAGCATCGGCGCCTCCAGCGCAAAGAGCCTCGATGCCTGCGTGACCGAAATCGACGCGATCGCGGAGGCCGCCAGGAAAGTGCGCAAGGACGTGATCGTGCTGTGCCACGGCGGACCCATCGCCTCGCCGGAGAACGCGCATTACATTCTCCGGCATACGCAAAATTGCCACGGCTTCTACGGCGCGAGCAGCATGGAACGCCTGCCGACCGAGATCGCCCTGACCGAACAGACGCGCAAGTTCAAGGCAATTCAGTTCTAGGTCTCACTCTCTGCGTCCTCTGTGGCCTACCGGTTGAGACGAATCCAATGAAGCAAAGGGGAGAAAAATGATCAAGGTCTATCGCAGCGCGATCATCCGCGCGCCGGTCGAGAAAGTCTGGAAGCTCCTGCGGAACTTCAACGGCCTGCCGGGGTGGCATCCAGCCATCGCGACCAGCCAGATTGAAGACGGCCTGCCTGCCGACCAGGTAGGGTGCGTGCGCCGCTTCACGCGCAAGAGCGATGGCGGGATGCTGCGCGAAAAACTGCTGGCGCTGGCCGACGACACGCGCAGCCTGACGTACAACATTCTCGTCTCGCCCATGCCCGTGGCGAATTACATGGCGGGCATGCGCTGCACGCCCATTACGATTGGCGGTGACACGTTCGCCGAGTGGTGGGCCGTGTTCGACGTGACATCAGGGCCGGAGCAGGTGACCGCCGACGATATCGGCGACAACGTATTCGTGGCCGGTTTTGCCGCGCTCAACCAATTGCTGGCCCGCCCCCGGAGAGCGTCATGACCAAAATATTCGTCAGCGCGGTCATTGATGCGCCCGTGGACAAAGTCTGGGCGCAGGTGCGCGACTTCAACAATCTGCCGCAGTGGCATCCCAAGTTCTCGCGCAGCCATATCGAAGACGGGCTCCCCTCCGATCGCGTTGGCTGCGTGCGTAATTTCGATATCGCCGGAGGCGGCGGCACCATCCGCGAACGTCTGCTGGAGCTTTCCGACGTCGACTACAGTTTCCGCTATTGCATTCTCGATGCGCCGCTGGCGGTGCGGAACTACATCGCGCAGCTCACTCTGTATCCGGTCACGGTCGGCAACCAGACGGTCGGCGTGTGGACGGCCGAATTCGAAGTCACCAACGGCGATGAAGCGGGCGTGGTCAAGGCCGTTGGCGACGACACCTTCGGCAAGGCGTTTGAAGTGCTGAACACCCTACTAGCGTGACGGGTGAAGCCGTGACGACGTGACGACGTGACGGTCGAGAGAAACCGTGACGCCGTGACGCCGTGACGATCGTGACGGGTGATGTGAAGCCGTGACGACGTGACGGTCGTGTCCGCGTAGCGGATTTCCACAGGACTACCCCTGCGCCAGCCACGCCAAGCCCATAATGGGTGAATCGCGTCGTCACGAACGTCACGCCGTCACGACCGACACGGCCTCACCGGTCACGACCGTCACGGTCTCTCACGACCGTCACTTCGTCACGGCTTCACCCGTCACGG
>CBDDRM010000020.1:0-5719 GCA_965233135.1 uncultured bacterium
GATGCGCGGCCAAGTCTCCTGGAACGAGGGAATGTCCGCTGGCGTGAGTTCCGAGTTGCCCAAATCGCTGGTCATGGACGGTCCCGACACATGCGAATCGCATGGATATGCCGGTTGCAATGCAAGGAATAAGCCGGATCAACATCTATCTAATAATAATGACGAATAACTCAAGGCACGGCGACTGGTGTCGCGTTATAACGACACGCCCTGGGCGCCAGCACAGATGGGTTCATCAGAGTACTTCCTGGAGGAACTGAAGGATGGCGATCTCGTCGCGCCGCAGTGCCGGCGCAGGCCGCCGGCGGCGATTGCGCCGGCCCGGGCTCGGCTCGGATGGGCCCGGTATCAGCCCTTGCAGATAGGCGTGCAGCAAGGCCGGGTGCACGTAATACTTCCGACACACCGTGCGCGTATTGCCAAGGCGTTCGGCGACGGCATCGATTGCGAGGACGATATTGCGCTTGGCCTCGCGTTGCGTAGCGGCCGCGCCCATCTCCCGCAACTTCACGCCCGCCAGCATCGTGCCGCCCCAGGTGCGGAAATCCTTTGCGGTGATATCGCGGGCGGAGATCTCGCGCAGATACGCGTTGACGTCATCCGAGGTCACGGTTTCGCGTTTGCCGGATCCGTTGAGGTACTGGAACAGCTCCTGTCCCGGAAGATCCTGGCAGCGTTGCACGATGCGCGCGATTCGACGATCCGTCACGGATATCGCATGTTGCACGCCGCTTTTGCCGCGGAAACTGAAGCTAAGTTTCGAGCCATTGACCTGCACGTGCTGCATGCGCAACGTCGTCAGACCGTAGGAGCGATTCTCGCGTGCGTATTCGTCATTCCCAACGCGGATGAGCGTCTTGTCCAGCAGTTGCACGACCGTTGCGAGCACCTGACGGCGGCTCAATTCGGGGCCGCGCAAATCCCTTTCCGCACGTTCGCGAATGGCCGGGAGCACGTCGCTCAACTCGAGCATGTGGCGGAATTTGGATTGGTCGCGCGCATCCCGATAACGCGCGTGATAACGGTACTGCTTGCGGCCCCGCGCATCGCGCGCCGTGGCCTGGATATGGCCCTTGGGATCCGCGCTGATCCACACATCCGTCCAGGCGGGTGGAATGACAAGCGAGTTCAGGCGCCGGCGTTCCTCCGAGTCGCTGATCCGTTGCCCATCGGGCCTGAAGAAAATCCAGCCCCGGCCAGCGCGCCGACGCCGAATGCCGACCACGCCGTCGGTCACATAATTCAGACCCGCACGGCTGGCTGCCTTACGATGCTCGACGGAACGCGATGACGCCACGACTCATCCTCCCCGGCCTACCGGTGAGCACAAGATATGCCAGGGTCGAAGACCCGGGCTGGCATTGGCGCCGGACAGGCCTAAAAGGACGAACCGGGCGCTTGCAGGAAAGCGAGTTCTTCAGCCGTGGAAACCCGGCCCAGAATGCCGTTACGGTGCGGAAACCGGCCGAAGCGCGCGATGATGTCGCGATGGCGTTCGGCGAAGCGAAGATAGCCGGAAAATAGCTCGCGCTGCCCGGCATCGGCCACTTCAGCAAGCTTGGAAAACAGGGCACATGCGTCCTGCTGATCCTGCAGCAATTCCGAATGCTCAAGCGGAAGATAGTGAAATACGCGCTCGATTGGACGCAGGCGCTGGTCGAAACCCTGCGCCAGGCCATGGCGGCAATGCTCGCGAGCCATCACGTCGAACGCGAACGCCCGCGCCGTATTCCGATAGATATTACGCGGCAATTGATCGGCCAGAAGGATCAATGCCAGCAGACCGCGCGGGTTGGCACGCCAATCATCGAGTTCGCCGGTTGCAGCTTTTTCGACCAGCGCGCCGAAACGGGTGCGCATCTGCTCATCCAGGGCAGGCGTGCTTTTCCACCAGAGCGCTTTTTGTTGATTCGCTACGATGGCTGCATCGGTTTCGGCGCCGAACCAGTACGCCAGCAAATCGTCAGCCTGAAATTGTGAGGTCTGGCTCATTTGCTATCAGGCCGGATCGGGCCGATGGTCTTGCGCAGCAGGTACTCGGAATGACCGCTGACAACGAAGTCCGGCAGTTCGCCGACTTTCCGATAGCCCATTTTTGCGTAGAAACGCTGCGCGTCACGGTTGAAATCAGACACGCAGATAAACACATTCGGGGTCTCGCGAAATATCCGTTGCTCGGCATATGCGATCAGCGCCCGGCCGATACCCTGCCCGCGAAATGCCGCAGCAACGCCGAGCAACTGCACATAGCCGACGAACGCACCTTGCATGCTGATCACGAGGAAACCGGCCGGCTCGCCGCCGCGCTGCGCCAGGTAACGTTCGCGCTTCGGGTCGCTTAACAAGGCGAGGCTGCGCGCGTAGCCGGTATGCAGCGTGATCCACGGCTCTGACTCCGTCATGACGTTAGCGGCCCATTCCGCGTCGCCGGCTGAGTCAAAGACGCGAATGTCAATCATGGCGAGACGTCGTGTTGAATGCTGGCGATCAATCCTGACCTTTCATTTCGGGTGACTTGAAGTACGGCGCCGGACGCAGAATCTTGTTCTCCATGCTGTCCAGGAATTGCGTCGCCTTGTCCAGGAACTTCGGCCAGGCCGGATCGGCCGCCAGTTTGGCGCGGCGCTCCTCGCGCTCGGCGAGGCTCTTGTAAGCCCACATGTGCACGATCTGATTCAGCGGCCCGATGTCGTTACTGACGTACCAGCCGACGCAGTGGCCGAGATACTTGAGTTGCAATGGCAAGGCTTCGGCTTCGTAGAGTTTCAGATAGGAGTTCAGCTGCCCGGGTTTTATGTTGTACGTACGATGATCGACGATCATGATTTTCCTTTGGCGTGAGAACGTCGAATGGTGAACGACGAATGGTGAATTGGACAAGCATAGATAGTCTGGCGGCGCCGGATTTCAGCGTGATCAGGAATTTGTGCTCAGGAATTCGCCGATCACGCGATTGAGAAAGGCGGCATCTTCGGGTTTGGCGCTGGTCGCGGCCTGATGGCCCTGCAGCGAAGGGATTTCAACGAAGCGGGCGCCGGGAATGTGCGTGGCGGCGTCGCGTGCGGCCTGCACGGGATTGAACAAGTCGAGCGCGGGCGCCAGGACGAGCGTGCGCGCCTGGATCGACGCCAGTGCGGCGGCCGTATCGCCGTTGAAATTCCGCGTCATGCCCACGTCGTGCGCCTCGTAGGCCCACGACTGGTACAGGTAATCATGGGCATCGAACGCGTTCCTGCGATTGTTCGCATGGATTTGCTCGAACCAGAGATGTGCCGCGGCACAATCGGGCAGGAATTCCGCCAATGCAGCAGGTGAGCGGCTCAGCAATGCCGTCATCAAGCCGGTATAGGCACGCCACCCGCGTTCCGGCACTGAGCGGAACCCATCACCGGTCCAGGCCGCGTCGGCTGTCAGGCAGCAGCGCGCGGTCTCGGTCACCAGAACCGCCCAAGGCGAGGTTTTCGCCATGGGTGTCATGGCGACACAGTTGCGCAAGAAGTGCGGATAACTGACCGCCCACTGCAATGCCTGCATGCCACCCATCGATGCGCCAATGACCGCATGCACGCTGGAAATTCCGAAATGGCGCGTCAGCAGCAGATGCTGGCTTTGCACCATGTCGCGGATCGTGAAGCGCGGAAACCGCATGCCCGGCTGTTGTTCGCTGTTCGACGCCGACGTCGACAGACCATTGCCGATCGGATCGGCGGCAATGACGAAGTACCGGGTGGTATCGAGCGCCCTGCCCGGGCCGATCAGGAAATCCAGCCGGTGATGATTGCCGGTCAGGGAGATGCAAACGAGTATCGCATTGGATTTCTCGCGGTTGAGTTTCCCGTGCGTCACGAACACCTGCCGGTAGTCGCGGATCACCTCGCCTGATTCGAGCCCCAGATCGCCGAGCGGCTCGATGCGATGCTCGGCATCGATATGATCGCTTGCCAGCGGCGGGTGGTTGACCATCAAACATCTGCCTCGCAATGCGTTTGCATCGGCTTCAGCCCCCGTCGTCGTGGGCAGCTTCCAGCCGGGCCCAGTCGAACTCAACACCGGTGCCCGGGCTGTCGGGCGCAACCGCCAGAAAGTTCTCGACCTGCAAGGGCCGGGTGGTGTACGCATCGATCGGAAACGAATGCACTTCGATCCAGCCTGCGTTGGACTGACCAGCCACCAGGCTCACATGCAGCTCCTGCATGCCGTGGCTGCAAACCGGCATGCCGGTATCACGCGCGCGCCGCGCAACCCGCAGCCAGCCCGTAATGCCACCGCAGTTCGAGGCATCGGGCTGGATGAAGGACAAGCGGGCGCGTTCGAAGGCATGGTCGAACTCGTGCAAGGTATGCAGATTCTCGCCCATTGCCAGCGGCATGCCGGTTGATTCAGCGATGCGCCCGTAGCCGGCATAATCATCGGGAATCGTGGGCTCTTCGAACCAGACCAGGTCGTAGGGCGCGAAGGCCCGTGCGGCCGCGATCGCCTGGTCCACGCTCATGCAGTAGTTGGCATCGACCATGAGCGCCACGCGCGGTCCGATCAGTTCGCGCACGGCGTGTACGCGGGCCACGTCCTCTGCCAGCTCCGGTTTACCGATCTTGATCTTGACGCCGTTGAAACCCCGATCGAGATAGCCGCGGATACTCGCCAGCAATTTGTCAAGCGGGAAATTCAGATCGATGCCGCCGCAATAAGCCTTGCATCGCCGGCCGGCCCCTCCCGCCATGTTCCACAGGGCCTGTCCGAGCCGCTTGCCGCGCAAATCCCAGAGCGCGATATCGACCGCGGAAATTGCAAAAGAGGCAATGCCGCCGCGACCGACGTAATGGATATGCCACTGCATCGCATCGTGCAGCGCTTCGACATCCGTGGGGTCACGTCCGACCAGGAAAGGCGCGAGATCATGAGAAATCATGGCCGCCACCGCATGGCCGCCGCGCCCGCCGGTGTACGTGTAGCCGGTACCTTCGCTGCCGTCCTCCAGACGCACGCGCACCGTAATCAGTTCGAAGTGGGTATGGTCGCCGTGCTTCGCATCGGACAGAACCTCCGGAAGTGGAACGCGGAACCGGCGCGCGCTGAGCGTTTTGATGCGGTTCATTACTGCCTCTCGTCTGCATGAAGGGCCTTGCATGGCAATGCATGCAAGGGCTGCAAGCATAGCCCTGCGCGCCGCTGCGAAAAAGCGGCCACTTGCGGCCTAGGTTTCAAACATCACCACGGTGCGAATGCCGTCGCCGCGCGCCAGCGCAGCAAACCCGTCGTTGATCTGGTCGAGGCGGATGCGCCGCGTGATGAGTTCGTCGAGCTTGAGCCGTCCCTCAAGATACTCGTTGGCAAGCCAGGGGAAGTCGCGGCGCGGGCGGGCATCGCCATAGCTCGACCGCACGAACCGTTTCTCACCCATGAGCGATCCCCAGCGGAAGCTCACGTCTTCATTCACGCTGATCTTGCCAAGCCAGACAACTTGTCCGCCTGGGCGCACGGCCTCGACCGACAGGCGGAATGCGCCCTGGTTACCCGCGGCCTCGAACACGTAATCCGCGCCCCGGCCTTGCGTGAGCGCCCTGATCTGCTCCAGTGCGCCCGCCTCTGAACCGTCGAGGGTATCCGTGGCGCCAAACGCGACGGCGCGTTCGAGCCGAGGGGTGCCGACATCCACCGCGATGATCCGGCCGGCGTGCGCCAGCTTCGCCCCTTGCAGCGCATTCAGGCCGACCGCGCC
>CBDDRM010000021.1:0-3026 GCA_965233135.1 uncultured bacterium
GCGATCAGGATGTCCACCGCCGCGGCCAGCCGTTTGAGGTTGTCGAAGTCGTAGCGATCGAGCGGCTCTTCCAGCCAGTAGACGCCGAGGCGTTCGAGTTCTCGCGCCGTATGCAGCGCGCGCTCGTAACTCCAGATCGGGCCGGGGTCGGGTTGCAAGGTGCCGGGAAGTTGTGCCTGGTTGGCGTCGACCATCAAGGTAAAACCGTCGCCCACGGCGCGGCGTACGGCTTCCACCTGCGCGATATCGGCCTTGATCGAGGATTCATGAATGCGCAGCTTGGTTGCGCGCCAGCCATCGGCCTTGACTCGCAGGATGTCCTGCGCGCGCCGCGCCGGCTCGCGGACTTCGATGCAGGAAGCATAGGCCGGCATGCGATCCCGATAACCGCCCCAGAGTTTGTACAGCGGTTGGCCACAGGCCTTGCCGATGATGTCCCAGAGCGCGATCTCCACACCCCAGCCGGCGTTGGCGTTGCGGAAGATGCGCGCATGCCGTTCCAGCGCGAACGGGTCCTGGCCCACCAGCTGCGGCTTGATCCACGAATCGATCATCGGCGACACCGAGTAGCCGGGTGAGCCGATACCGACGATGCCTTCGTCGGTGAACACTTTGACCACGGTGCCGCCCCAGCGCTGCCATTCGCTCCCCGGTGCCCAGGCCGGCCTCATGGTTGCCGCCAGCGGCGGCCCGGCCAGCTCGAAAGTCTGGATGTCGGTGATTTTCACGATTGATGTCCCTCCCGAAGGCCCGAACGGTACCGCAAATTGCTTTTGGGGGCTGGAACATTCGGCATTGAGGACGCTTGCTACCGCGAACGTTGAACGGGACGTGTGGCTTTCGAAGCCAAGCTATGCCGTCAACGTGATTTTGGATGACAATGGCGTTGCGCCACGAACCAGGAGCCTGCGCCGTGATCGAACGCCACCTGCTGCCGAGCCAGCCAAAACCCGTCAGCCACTATTGCCATGTTGTCCGCGCCGACCGGCATGTCTGGGTATCGGGCGCCGTGGGCATCAAGCCTGACGGCACGATCCCGCATGACACAGTAGAGCAGTTTCGCGTCGCACTTGCCAGCGTGGACGCTTGTCTGCGTCACGCGGGCGCGGGCGCCGCACAGGTCGTAAAAGTCACCATATTCATGACCGATATCGCCGAGCGGCCACTGATCAATCCGATCCGCGTCGAGTATTTCGGCGAACATAGGCCGGCGTCCACACTGGTGGAGGTCAGCGCGCTGGTGGATCCTCGCCTGAAAGTAGAGATCGAGGCGATCGCGTATCTCGACGGTTGATCTGAATTCGGGAGCCTCCCGAATTCAGATCCCTCGCTGCTGCCGGCGCGAAACCTAATCGAATATGCGGACGTTCAGAACCGGTACTGCAGTCCGACGGAAATCAGGTCGATGTCGGATTCGCCAGTCGTGTCCTCATCGCCCACTTTGAAGTGACGCTCGAACTCCGCGCGCACGGTGAGGTTCGGCGTGACGCTGATCATTCCGCCGAGGCCGAGCAATGGCGAGGCTCCGCTCTCGCTATCCGATTCGGAGGCCGTCCCGCCCGGGCCGGTTGCAGTGAACTCGAAATCGAGGTCCCACATGCTCAAGCCGGCGCGTCCGAACAGTGCCGCCTGGTTCCCGATGGGCAATATGCCCAGCGCGGACAGGTCGATGCTGTAAGCCTTCCATTCTCCGTTCCCGGTACCGCTGCCGCCGGATGTGATCGTCGAATTGAATGTGGCTTCGCCCAGATCGGTGTACCCGCCTTCGACTGCGAAGTACTGATTGAACTGGTATCCGCCGTAGATCTTCCACCCGATATCCGTTTCGTCCACGTTCGTGCTCGCCGTGAGTCCCAGCGACGCGAACGTCGCATCGATGCCGCCTCGATCAATGTCGGCCCGGGACTGGCCCGCTGCGAGTCCGATGTAGCCGCCCATATCGGCTGCTGCCGCCGGGGTCGTAATCAGTGCGCTCGCGATGATCAATGAACAAAGGCCGATTCCGGCGATGAAACCACTTCGATTCTCTCTCATGATGTCCTCTTCTGGTGAGTAAGGAAAAGTGCAGCCATGAACACCCCGAATTCCATTCTGGAATAACGCCATCGCGGTGTCCATGACAATGGCCGGGGTTCATACGATAAGCGTGTGGGGCGCCATGGCGCTTCGCTTATCCGTGGCAGCCTGCGCCGTGCGCGGGCACCAGCGCGGACGGTACAAGCGCCGTGCCCAATGCGGCGTGCAAGAGATCGCGACGGCTGATTTTCGGGTGATCGGCGGGTTCGTTCATGTTGTTCTCCCCGGGAGTTGCGGGCCAACGATGGATCCTGCGCAGAAGAGCCGCCTTTCAAGGACATCGCGCATGCCGCAGGGTTCCCGGTGTGCGCGCCATGCGCGATGACAGGGCGAAATCAGCCTGGATCGAAGCCCCGCCGCAACGGCGGCACGATTTGTCGCGCGGCGGAAGTTCCGAGTCCAGATCGACATTGAAGCCGCGTATGGAAGGGATTAGGCATCGTCTGCGGCGTGACGCGTCAAGCACACCGCCTGCGATGCGCTCAAGCCTTCAGCGGTATTTGTTTGCGCATCTGATGATTGCGAGGTTGTCGCCGGCCTCGAGGCAGGCACGCGCATCGCGGTGGCGCTCCAGTTTCGGACGCGTGTTGCGTATGGGTGCGTCCTGTTCCGCCATCGCAGGGGCAGCCTCGGGGTCGGACATGGCCGATTGCGCTTCTTCGGCCTGCGGTTCACCAGTCGCTGCCGGCGTGTCCTGGGCAAACGCCGGCCAAATCAGCAACAGGCAGGCGCTGGCACCTGCTGCGGCAATGAAAGGTTTGATCTGCATGATGAGCGCTTCCGTGGTGGTGTGCACGCACTGATGATCCAGCCGCGGTAAGGCTTCGTCAAGCGCTTACTGCAGTGCGAATATGCCGATGGCGTTCACTGGCCTTCGCGTTGTCGTCAGGTGGCGACGGCGAAACTCGCGTCCACACGACGGCATTGCCACCTGCGTTGCGACCCTGCGC
>CBDDRM010000022.1:0-5469 GCA_965233135.1 uncultured bacterium
GGCCCGATAATCCTACCGGGAATCGAATGCTGAAAAAGATCCAAGCGGGCGCGCTGAATGTGGCCTACGAGGAGGCCGGAACGCCTGCCGGGATTCCGGTCGTGCTTCTGCACGGCTTTCCCTACGACATCCATGCTTATGGCGCCGTCACGCCGATTCTGGTGGCTGCCGGGTGTTGGACCTTGACCCCCTACTTGCGCGGCTACGGAGCGACGCAGTTTCTTTCCGGCACCACGCCTCGTTCAGGCCAGCAGGCGGTGCTGGCGCACGACCTGCTCGCGTTCATGGATGCGCTGCGAGTAGACCGGGCCATACTGGCCGGTTACGACTGGGGCGGCCGGGCGGCCTGCATCGCCGCTGCCCTGTGGCCCGAGCGCGTACGTGGATTGGTCTCCGGCGCGGGCTACACCATTCAGAACATTGCTGCATCCCTGGCGCCGGACACGCCGGAGCAGGAGCACCGCCTCTGGTACCAGTATTATTTCCACGGCGAGCGCGGTCACGCCGGGCTGACCAACCATCGGCGCGAGTTCTGCAAGCTGCTGTGGCGGCTCTGGTCCCCCGCCTGGCGTTTTCCCGATGCCACCTATGAGCAGTCGGCGGCGTCATTCGACAATCCGGATTTCGTAGCCGTCGTGATTCATTCTTACCGGCATCGCTTCGGGTTGGTGCCGGGCGATCCCGCGGTAGAGGCCACCGAGCGCCAATTGGCCGGGCAGCCCTCGATCGGTGTGCCGACCATCGTCGTTCACGGTAGTGCTGACGGCGTTACCGCTGCGGAGGGTTCCGCGGGACACGCCCGGTTTTTCAGGGGCCGCTACGAACGACGGCTGATTCCCGACGCGGGTCACAACTTGCCCCAGGAAGCGCCGGAAGGATTCTCGACGGCCATTCTCGATCTGATCTGAGTCGGCGCGGCCAGGCACCCTCTGGTATCGCCGGCAAGGCCGCCTGTTGCATGATTCGCGAAACGCCTGGAACCAACGCGCTACTGCCGCAGTCGCACTTGGCACGTTGGTGCGTTCTTGCACTGAACCCTAAAGGAAAGAAGAGGCGCGCAGGTGCCAACTGATCGGAGTCCGCGAATTCAGCCGAGCGAGACCGGCCGCCGCTACGATACCCTCGCCACGTTCTGGGATCAGCAGATGCGAGATTCCGAGTATGGCGTTGCCTACGTTCGCCGCGCCATCCAGGCCTGTGCAAGGCGCCGCCGGGCGCTCGATGCAGGCTGCGGCGCAGGCGGGCGCATCATGAATGAACTGCTGGGCGCCGGCTTCTCGGTTACCGGCATCGACGTGTCTGCCGGCATGCTGGAAATCGCGCGCCAGCGCCATGCGTCCGTCGAACTGTTGCGCGAAGATGTCTGTGTCTGGTCGCCCGCCGGGAAATACGATCTGATCGTTGCCTGGGACAGCACTTTTCACGTGCCGATCGATCATCAGGCAAACGTGGTCAGGAAACTGTGCGGCGCGCTCGATGCAAGCGGCGTCTTGCTGTTCACCGCAGGCGGCATCGATGGCGAGATCACCGGCGAGATGCAGGGGCAACAAATGTATTACAGTTCTCTCGCCGACCATGAGTATGTCCGTCTGATCAACGAGGCGCAGTGCCGCTGCCTGCTGCTGGAGCGCGACCAGTATCCGCAGAATCATATCGTCGTCATCGCCGTCCGCGCCGGCGCAGGACGTGCGATAGAATCCATTTGAACGCAACGAGCGATGCCGGGAGGACAACCTCGCCGCCACCGATACCGACCGGGGACGATCCCGCTGAAAGGAACACATGGCCTGGGTAATTCTGTTCTTTGCAGGGCTGCTTGAAGTCGGCTGGGCGATCGGATTGAAATATACGGAGGGTTTCACCCGATTGTGGCCGTCCATCTGGACGGTGCTTGCCATGATCGCCAGCCTGTGGATGCTGGGCGTTGCGATGAAGTCGCTTCCGGTCGGCACTGCATACAGCGTCTGGGTGGGCGTCGGCACGGTCGGAACCGTCATTCTCGGCATCGTGCTGCTCGGTGAATCTGCCAACTTTGCCCGGTTGTTCAGCGTCGCGCTGATCATCGCCGGCGTAGTCGGCCTGAAAATTTCGACATGATCGACGGCACGCAGACCGTGCCGTTCATCGTCAACGTGGATGTCGACGATCTGGACAAAGCCGTCGCGTTCTATACCGGCGCGCTCGGCCTTCGTCCGGGCCGGCGAATGTTCGAAGGCTCTGTGGCGGAAATGCTGGGTGGTCCGTGCACGATCTATCTGCTGCTGAAGGCGTCCGGCAGCGCGGCGACTGCCAATGCCGGACTCGCCCGTTCTTACGAACGTCACTGGACGCCGGTGCACCTGGACTTCGTCGTCGACGACATCGCTGCGGCAGTAGCACGAGCCGTTCGCGCAGGCGCAAGACTAGAAGGGCAAATACAGTCTTTCGCGTGGGGCCGGCTCGCGACCATGAGCGACCCCTTCGGACACGGCTTCTGCGCTGTGCAGTTCCTGGGTAACGGTTACAGCGACATTTCGTGAGGCAAAAAAACCATAACGTGGTGGGCGAGTTTCGCGTCGGACTCATCTCCGATACCCATGGCCTGTTGCGGCCGGAAGCAAGGGCGTTTCTTCGAGGCAGCGATTTCATCGTGCATGCCGGCGACATCTGCGACCAGCGCATTCTCGAGGAGCTTGCCGGCTTGGCGCCGCTGACCGCGGTGCGCGGCAATAACGACAAAGGTCCCTGGACGCAGCGTCTGCAGGAAACCGAGATCCTGCAGGTGGGTGAAGTGTTGATCTATGCCATCCACGATCTCGCCCAGCTCGACATCGAGCCTGTTGCGGCCGGCGTGCGCGTCGTCGTTTCCGGCCATACGCATAGCCCCCTGGTTGAAGAGCAAAACGGCGTGCTGTACGTCAATCCGGGAAGCTCGGGGCCACGACGCTTCAAGTTGCCTGTTGCGGTGGCCGAACTGCTGGTGGATGGACGGTCGGTCTCCGCGCGTATCGTGCAACTTGATACGTAAAACGCGGCCTGAGAGTTCGGTGCGGGACTTTTGCCAGCCGCCTTGTGGCATCCCAACGCAACGAAATTGGGTTCATGCCATACTTTAGGACAGTGTCTTTCACTGTACGGCTATGTCCATGACCCCTTCAGTCGAGTTGATCCGCGCAGTGCAGCGATTGTCTTTCTGCCAAGACCTGGCCGCCGTCATGGCCACGCTGAAAGAAGCGGCCCGGACGCTTACAAGGGCCGACGGTGTCACGGTGGTGTTGCGCGATGGGGATTTATGCCATTACGCCGACGAAGACGCCGTGGAGCCCTTGTGGAAGGGGCGGCGCTTTCCGATGGAGAGCTGCATTTCAGGCTGGTGCATGCTCAACCGGGAGGCCGTTGCCATACCGGATATCTATGCCGACCCGCGCATTCCGCACGACGCTTATAAGCCCACGTTCGTCCGGAGCCTCGCCATGGTTCCGATTCGCTCCGAAGAGCCCCTTGGGGCACTTGGTGCGTACTGGTCATCGCATCATCGCGCCAGCAAGACGGAACTGGCAGTCATGCAAGCCTTGGCCGATTCCGCGTCGATGGCCTTTGCCAACGTTCATTTGATCGACTCGTTGCGCGAGGCCAACCAGCGCAAGGACGAATTCATGAGCATGCTGGCGCACGAGTTGCGCAATCCGCTGGCTCCGATCAAGAACGCGTTGCATATACTGCGCCTGCGCCCGGGAGAGAAGGAAACGGTCGAGCGCGCACGCGAGTTGATGGAAAGGCAAGTCGGGCATTTGGGCAAAATGGTCGATGACCTGCTCGACGCCTCGCGCCTCACGCATGGGAAGGTCAGTCTGCAACCCCAGCGCCTGGATTTCGCGCGACTCGTGCGTCAGCACGTCGAGGATCGACGCGGCCTGCTGGAAAAGGCGGGAATACGCCTGGATGTCGAAGTGCCTGATACTCCCGTGTGGATGATGGCAGACGCGACCCGGTTGGCGCAGATCGTGGGCAATGTGCTGGAGAATGCGCAGAAGTTCACGCCGTCGGGCGGCACGATTGCGGTACGCCTGACCGTGGACACCCAGAGTAACCATGCCCTCCTCGCGATTCGCGACACGGGCATCGGCATGGAACCAGACATGATCGGACGAGCATTCGAGGTGTTCGCCCAGGCCGATCGTTCGCTTGACCGTACCCGCGGCGGACTCGGTCTGGGGTTGTCGATCACCAGGGAGCTGGTCGCCCTGCATGGCGGTAGCATCGAGGTCACCAGCGGCGGGCTGGGACAAGGTTCAGAGTTCATCATTCGGCTGCCCTCTCAACCCGAATCTCCAGCACTTACGACAGAACCCGTTACGAGCCCGCGCGCTGCGACGCACATGCGTATCCTGGTGGTGGAAGACAACCGCGACGCCGCCGAGAGCCTGCGCATGCTGCTCGAATTTTCCGGCTACGAAGTGACGGTTGCCCGCTCAGGACGCGAAGCGCTGAAAGCGGCCAGTGACATCCGGCCGCAGATCGTACTGTGTGACATCGGGTTGCCGGAAATGGATGGCTTTGCCGTGGCCCGCATGCTGCGCGAAAACCGGGACACTGCCCGCAGCCGCCTCATTGCGGTGACAGGCTACGGCGCTGAGGACGATCGACAGAAAAGTCTGGCGGCGGGATTCGATGCGCACCTGGTCAAGCCGGTCGATCCCGAAAATCTACTCAGACATCTTACCGCGGCCGCACCACGTGCGGATGCGAGCGGTGGCGTACCCGCCACCTGAACCCCGCACGATCAAGTCGTCGTCATGCAAACCCGACGTCGGAAGTCTCGGCGTTACCCCTGGAATGGTGGCTCGTGCTCAGGGCATCCCGACGACGACTTCGCTCATCTGAATCACCGGCGAAAGATCCGTGTACTTTGGAATATCTGCCATGATCTCCTTGGCGTGGGGACCGAACCCGGCCTGGAACGCTTCTACGGAGTCGCAGAAAATGTGGCACATGCCAACGTAGGTCGCAGGCGCACCGGGCGACCCGCCGCCCAATCCCCTGTCGACTGTGTAGTATTTGCAATGGCTCCCCATGCGCGCCTTCACCATCGGCATATGCTTGTCCCGATAATAGTCATGGTCGAAACGGGCGCCGGGAGTGTTGGGATACATCACGCTGACTTTGATCATTGCCGGACTCCTGGGTGAAAGAACGCGACATCGTGCATTACCTCGCCACATCCGGCAAGTGCGTGGTCGCGGCCATGGGAGATCGGCGTGTACATTCTTACCTTGATCGTTCATTGGAGCAGCCAGTTACTGCTGTCGAATATAATTCGGGGATCGCATGGCAACCCAACTGGAAATCATCGAATTCCTTGCTCGGGAGTTCCCGCAGACAAAATGCACCGTGGAAGCAGTCGGAACCCGGGCTGCGACGGTCAAACACCAGATCGGCAAGGATGAGTTGCGGCCCGGCGGAAGCGTGGCCGGTCCGATCCTCATGGCG
>CBDDRM010000023.1:0-12463 GCA_965233135.1 uncultured bacterium
CAGGGAAGTTCCACCGCCATCGACATGAGACAGTTACTGGATGACGGCTCGGTGCATGCCAGCCGAAACGCCTTCCTCATGAAGCGAAGCTTGTCGTCACCGCTCGCCGACGTCGCGCGGGAATATCGCCGCGAGCGCGGACGGCCCAGCGAGTTTCGCGCGGCCCTGCGTTCCGGCGTGTCGCATCTCTACGCGAAAATCGACGAAGCACTCAAGCGCACCAGGGACGCGGAAACCGTAGCGCATCTGCGCGACCTGCGTTCGGAACTGGGGAAAGTGCCGTAGGCCAGAAGGGCCGTGACGAGGTGACGATGCCTGACGGCGCGTGACGACGTGACGATCGTGACGACGCCGGTCGGCTCGTGACGGAGGTAATGCGACGCTGCCGCCAATCGTAATCGCGTAGGCCCCGAAGTCTCTTTCATGTCCTTGACGACCTGCGCCGTAACGCCGTTACGTCCGTCACGTCGTCACGATCGTCACGCGCCGCAGGCGACCGTCACGTGCCGACAGGCGACCGTCACGCCGTCACGTCGTCACGTCCGTCACGTGCCCTTAACCCGCTGCCGCGCCAGCATGCATTCGGTATTCGGCACGTAGATCAAGTGCGCGATCTTGCGCACGAACTGGTCTTCGTAGACATCGAGATCGGAATCGGCGAAGGCAACGCGCCACAGGTTTTCCACGAGGATGATGCGCTGCTCAAGCGAAAGTACGCGCTTGATGACGGAAGCGGGATCGAAATAAGAAGTCAGGCGCGTGTTGCCGGCTTCCTCGAGCAATGCCTTTGCTTCGAGATCCGGTAACCCGAACATGGCCACCAGTGCCTCGCTTGCGGTCTGGGTTTCCTGCGGCATTTGTTTCGAATCCATGCGCATCATTTCGTGCAGCAACCCCGCCACGGCTTTGCGCAGTTCGTGTTGCTCCGAAATCGCGGCAACGGCGCTGTCGCCGCCGGACACTTCGGCAAACAGATTCTTGAGGGCGGTCAGCATGAATGGCTCGCTATGAATTCCTGGGCCAGATTGGAGCACAAAGGCGTATGCGAAGTTCCTGCATGCGCGTTCGGGACGCCAGGCGCCGCGCACCAGGTCGATCAGCCCAGCACCTTCATTCCTTTCTGGATTCCGGGCCGCGCGCTTACGCGTTGTCCCCAGCGTTGAAGGTGGTCGAAACCGCCCGCCTGATCTATGAGCGGCTTGCGCGCCGCGAAGTTCGGATACAGCATCAGTTCCGCGACGGAAAACTCGTCGGCCAGAAATTCATGCGTCGCCAGATGTGCGTCGCAAACCGAAAAGAAGCTGAGCAGACGCTTCCGGAAGTACTCCGTGTTCGCTGCACTTTTCTCGGGCACGCTGTTCTCGGTGCGAAACAGTGCAGCGTTCGTGGCGGCGACATCGCTGAGGCCCTGGGTGAACCAATGCCACATGTTTGCGCGCCGCATCGGATCGCGGGGCATGAAGCGGCCGGTTTTTTCCGCCGCGTACAGAATGATGGCGCCCGATTGCGCCAGCGTAAGCGGCTTTCCGCCCGGACCTTGCGCATCGACGATGACCGGAATCATGCCGGCTGGATTGAGCGCCAGAAATTCCGGGGTGTGGCTCTCGCCCTTGGCGAGATTCAGATTATGAGTCCGATAGGGTAGGCCGCATTCCTCGAGCGCTATCGCGGCGCGGTAACCATTGGCGGTTGCCGCCAGATACAGATCGATCATTTCCTCTCCTCGTGTCGGAATCGTTCAGTCGGGATACTTCCGGCATCGCATCCGCCATGAACATGCCCCGCGGCAATCGCCGCGCTACAATCCGGCGTCGTTGCCAGTCAGGCCCTTGCCCCCATGAAAAAATTGTTCGCCTTGTTACTTGCCTTGGCCGCGCTGCCGGCAGCGACAGCTTGTCTGGCCGCGTCGCCCGATAAACCCCGTGTCGTCATCGCCGTGGGCGGAAAAGCGTCACTGTACTACCTGCCGCTGACCCTCGCCGAACGCCTGGGGTATTTCAAGGACGAGGGGCTGCAAGTGGAAATCCTGGATTTTGCCGGAGGCGCGAAAGCATTGCAGGCAATGATGGGCGGAAGTGCGGATGTCGTCTCCGGGGGGTTCGACCATGTCATCATGATGCGCGCTCGAGGCCAGAATCTGCGCGGGTTCGTGCTGCTGGGCGCGACACCGGCGATCTCGCTGGGCGTTGCGACCAGGCGTGCGGCGCAATACCAGTCCGCGAAGAGTCTCAAGGGCATGAAGATCGGCGTCACAGCGCCGGGGTCGAGCACGCACGCTTTCGTGAACCATCTTCTGGCCTCGGCTGGGCTGGCGCCGGACGACGTGTCCATCATAGGAGTGGGAACCGGTGCAGCCGCTGTCGCCGCGATGCGCGCAGGGCATCTGGACGCTGTCGCCAATATCGAGCCCGCGATTACCATGATGCAACGGGCCGGCACGATCAAGGTCATGGTCGAGACGGTCAGCGTGAAGGGCGCGACGGCCGTATTCGGGAGCCCGCTGCCGGCGGCGTCGCTTTACACCCGTGAACAGTTCGTCCGGTCCAATCCGGGTACCGTGCAGGCGCTCACGAGCGCGATGGTGCGTTCCCTGCAATGGTTACAGAAAGCAACCGGGGACGAAGTCGTCGCAACGGTTCCGCCGGAATATCTTATGGGGGATCGCGGGCTTTACATCGCAGGCCTGCTCAAGATGCGCGAGAGCTACTCCAGGGACGGGCTCTATGCACGGGCGGCGGCAATGGCGCAGTTGAAGGTACTCGCGGCATTTGAACCCGTGGTGCGAGGTGCGAATCTCGATCCGGCGCAGATGTACACGAACGAGTTCGTAACTGCCGCCTTGAAAAAATACAAGTGACAACGGCGGGAGAAGAAAGGAGGTCAGGGAGCGATGGCTGGTTTTCTCGCCAGGTCCCGAGATCGGCGCGCGGGAGTCAAGGGAATAAATCCCGACCCGCATGCTTAATGCAACGCAGCATCCACAGCGCGCTGCCATGGTTGCGCTTTTCGCGTCACAACCGCTCCCTTGAGCCCTCTCGCGACAAGTGATACGGTGGCGGCTTATATCCATTAACCCGGTTCCCATCGGGGATTCCAGAACGCGAATGAAACGCCCGGCATCACTCAGCAGGACAGCAGTTATTTCCGCATCCCTGATGGCCCTTGTGATGGCAGTAACATCCCCCGCGGCCTCGGCCGCGGGGGACCCGGAGGAGTCCAGGTCGATCTACAACCAGATGTGCGCGGGCTGCCACGGCACTTACGGCGACGGTCAGGAGGGCACGAAGAGCGGGTTCGTTCCGCGGGTTCCCACGCTTGCCAATAAGGAATACATGGCATCCGTCCCCGACGACTATCTGTTCATGATCATCAAGAAGGGCGGCGAGTACATGGGCAAGATCGCGACCATGCCAGCCTGGGAAAAGCGCCTGACCGATGAGCAGATCCGCGGTCTGGTCAAGCATATCCGGACGTTCTGATTTCAAACGCCCGGCGCGGCGCACGCGCGGGGAGGTGTGAAGGTGATGTTGAATTTGTTGCAGCGAGACGCACGATTCAGTGGGAAGGACCGTACTGCAAGTCGAAGCAGCAATTAACCGAGGAGGAGAACTAAAGTGAAAATACTCAAATATGCGGCAGTAGTCGCGTTGGGGGTCGGTATCGTGTCCGGACCCGCGCTCGCGCAGGATCGCGCGAAGGCGGAACCGGGCGGTCCGGCCGGAAAATGGTCCACGCGCACGCCGGTGAAGCCTGATCCTAGCAAGATCAAGGTGCCTGCGGGTTACAAGGTCGGGGTTTTTGCATCGGGGCTCGATACCATCACCGCGCTGACCGTGGACAAGGATGACAACGTCTGGGTTGCGATTTCGGGCAACACGTTCGGGTTTCCGCCCGAGGGCATCGACAAGCCGCACGTCAAGATCTTCAACAAGTCCGGCAAGCTCATCAAGGATAACGTAGGGCTGGGAACGTTCAAGTCCTTCGCCTTGAACGAAATCGGTTACTGCGCCGAGAACGGCCGCACCTATGTCGGGGATTACAGTTACGGCATCTGGGAAATCGACGGCGTGAATGGCACACCCAAGCTGATCATGAACGAAGTGCCGATCGGCGATCATGCGCTGGGCGGCATCACCTGCCGCGATGGCTGGCTGTACTACGCAGTGGGCGCGCCGACCAATTCCGGTTTCTCCGATCCCGACATCCATGGATGGACCGATGCGATCGACCCGTACTGGGAGAAACGCACGCCGGCCGGCGTACCTGCGTTGCCGCGCGATCCTCCCTGCCGCGACATCGTGTTGACCGGGCTTAACATCCGCGACAGCCAGGGCAATCTCACCGGATCGTTCCTGCCCAAGGGCACGCCGTCCAAGCCTGGCCAGGTGATCAAGGCGCAGAAACCCTGCGGCGGCGCGATTCACCGCACGAAGTTGAAGGCCGACAGCAACTACAAGACCGACGACTGGGAAGTGTATGCAATGGGACTGCGCAATTCCTCCGGCGTCGCGTTTGGCCCGAAAGGTTCGCGCTTCGAGAATGCGCTTGCAGTCAGCGATAACGGCCATAACGACAAGGGCAATCGACGCGTCGCCAACGCCGCTGAGCGGCTGTTCGTATTTACCGAAAAAGGCCAGGATGCAGGGTTTCCGGACAAGGATGGCGATAACTTCGTCAACATCAAGCGTTCCGGTCCAGACGTCTACCGCGGCAACAAGTTCGACCCGACGCGGCCCAATCCCCAGTTGAACATCGGGGACAAGCCGTTCATTCCGACACTGCCGCCGTATCGTTTCATCGATCATTCGATCGGTGTGCGAGGCACCCCGCTGATCGTCGCCAACCCGAATCCGAACGGCTACGTCAATCCGGTTCTGGAGTGGGATACCAACAACCCGATGGATGGTCTTGCGTGGTCGCCCAAGGCGTTCGGCGCGACCGATACGATCTTCACCGCGGTGTTCGGCATCATCGACAATGGCCCGGAAAGCCTGCGCCCGATGTGGCCGGCGATCGTGAAAGTCGAGTTCCTGAACCCGACCGGCGTGAAGTGGTCGATCTTCGCCGAGAATATCGATCCGGGTCCCAATGCCTACCAGAAGAAAGAAAATCGGGGCGGGTTCGAGCGGACCAACGACGTCGAGTTCAGCATGGATGGCAAGACCATGTATGTGGCCGACTATGGCGAGCTTTACGTGAACTACCAGATGGAGTCGCCGTTCTACACGACGCCGAAGTCCGCCGTTGTCTGGACCATCACGAAACAGTAACTGCTGACAGGTATGACATGAACCGGCGGCTGCGGCCGCCGGTTTTTTTTGCTTGCGCTGCCGCGATGACAACGCAACCGACGCTGGCATCCCGATCTAACGCGTGCGCGGGTTCGCCAACTCGAGCAGCAGCGCATCCTGTGCCAACGGAACCTCGTTGACCATGACTTCGGCTGCAAAGGTGCCGTCCGGGAGCTCGCGCAGGTCATGCAGCTCGATGCGCTTGTGCTGATGAATCATGCTGGCCAGCAGGGCGTTCAGACGATCGCGTAGGGCGTTTGCCCCCGCGTCACCTGGCACGGCAGTTATCCCCGCGGGACGCACCCGCAACGACGAGTGCCCATGCAGCGGCGGCGCCAACTCAAATCGGCACCAGCCGGCAGCCTCGCACCCCCGATATTCGGCCTGAACGGAATCGGGCCATGGTGCCAGCGCGGCGCCGGCTTCGACGCGCGGCGTGAGCGGTAAGCCCGACAATCCAGCCAGGAGTGCGCAGAACCCGGCGAATCCAGGCAATCGACGCTTGAGCAACAAAGTCATGAGCGTGCTTATATCAGATGGCAAGCAGCGAAAGTTGCAATGGCCTTGCAGCGCAACTATTCGGACGAAATCTGTCCAACAGTGCGCGCGAAATCGAGTTGCGCGCCACGCGGTTACCGGCAGCAGGCACCGAAGACGTAAAATAGATCCTGCTGCGCCCGGCGCGGCTCTAAGCGTATTCCCCCTCTGAACATAACTTCCTGATATGCCTGATTCTTCCCATTCCGCATTGCGCCGCGACGCGATCCTGATCCGGGGCGCGCGCCAGAACAACCTCAAGAATCTCGACCTCGACTTGCCGCTCAACGAGTTGCTGGTCGTGACCGGCGTTTCGGGTTCAGGCAAGTCGTCGCTGGTATTCGACACCCTCTATGCAGAGGGCCAGCGCCGCTATGTGGAAACCTTTTCACCCTACGCGCGCCAGTTTCTCGATCGCATGGACAAGCCGCAGGTCGATCGCATCGATGGCGTGCCGCCGGCGATCGCCATTGACCAGACCAATCCAGTGCGCACTTCGCGTTCCACGGTCGGCACGATGACGGAACTGGCCGATCACCTGAAACTGCTGTTCGCACGTGCCGCGCAACTGAATTGCCGCGGGTGCGCGCGTGCGGTGCGACGCGACAATTCAGACACGATCCACGAAGACCTGCAGGCAAGGGCGCATGCGTCCGGTGACCCGCGGCTCGTGATTACGTTTCCGGTCGATATTCCGCAGAATTTCTCCGCAGAGGAAATTCTCAAGCTGCTCGAAGGCCAGGGCTATACGCGCATCCACTCGCAGACGCCGCGTCGTCTGGAAGTCGTGCAGGATCGGCTGCGCATGTCCACGGCCGAGCGAGCGCGTGTCATCGACGCGCTGGAAGCTGCGCTGCGGGTCGGCAACGGTCACGTCAATGTTTACCAGGTTACCGCGGACGAACCTTCGGGCGACGGTTCCCTCCTGCCATCGACGCCGTGGAAGTATTCCACGGCGCTGCACTGTCCCGATTGCGACATCCATTATCGCGAACCGAGTCAGAGCACGTTCTCGTTCAACTCCCCGCTCGGAGCCTGCGAAACCTGCCGCGGCTTCGGGCGCGTCATCGGCGTCGACTACGGTCTGGTAATTCCCGATGAAACCAAAACGCTCGGCGCGGGCGCCGTCAAGCCTTGGCAGACGCAGAGCTTCAAGGAGTGCCAGGACGATCTGGTGAAGTACGCGAAAAAACGCGGCATCCCGCTCGACCGGCCGTGGCGCGCGCTCAGCGCCGCGCAAAAGAGCTGGGTGATTGAAGGCGAGCCCGAGTGGGTCAACTGGAAGGAGTCCTGGCCCGGTGTGTGGTATGGCGTGAAGCATTATTTCGACTGGCTCGAGAGCAAGGCTTACAAGATGCATATCCGCGTGCTGCTGTCGCGTTACCGCGCGTACACGCCGTGCACGGTTTGCGAAGGCAGCCGGCTGAAACACGATGCGCTGTTGTGGCGCGTGGGCAACCGGCAGGACGCGGACGCCGTGATCGAACCGCGCATGCGTTATCGTCCGAAAGCGGTGAGCTGGAGCGCGGCGCAACTGCGTGAAGTACCGGGCCTGACGCTGCATGATCTGATGCAACTGCCGGTCGATCGCTGCGCGAAGTTTTTTGGCTCGGTGCATCTGCCCACTGCAGCGCTCGACGAAGCGACCGAACTGCTTCTGGGAGAAATCCGCACGCGCCTGGCCTACCTGCAGCAGGTCGGGCTGGGTTATCTCACGCTTGACCGTCAGTCCCGGACCCTGTCCGGTGGCGAGGTCCAGCGCATCAATCTGACGACAGCACTGGGCACGTCGCTCACCAACACGCTGTTCGTGCTGGATGAACCTTCGATCGGATTGCATCCGCGCGACATGGGCCGTGTCATCGCCGTCATGCAGAAACTGCGCGATGCCGGCAATTCCCTGGTGGTGGTCGAGCACGATCCGCAGATCATGTTCGCCGCCGATCGCATTCTCGACATGGGCCCGGGCCCGGGCGAGCGCGGCGGCGAGATCGTTTTCTTCGACCGGCCCGCGGCTCTGGCGGCGTCGGCCTCGCTGACGGGGCAGTATCTGCGCGGCAAGCGGCGCGCTGACACCGGTCTGCAACGACAGGCCGTGAAGCCCGACGACGCGCGGCTCGTATTGCTCGGCGCCGCGGAACACAATCTGAAAGATGTCGATGTCGCGATTCCCCTCAACCGGCTGGTGTGCGTAACCGGGGTGTCCGGTTCGGGCAAATCCACGCTCGTGCAGGATGTTCTGTATCCCGCGTTGCTCAAATGCAAGGGCAAGCCGACGGAAGCGGCTGGCGCGCACAAGGCGCTCGCCGGTGCGGATCTTATCGGTGACGTGGTCATGGTCGACCAGACTCCGATCGGGCGCACCACGCGCTCCAATCCTGCCAGCTATGTGGGCGCCTTCGAGGCGATTCGCGATCTGTTTGCAAAATCGCCGACTGCAAAAGAGCGTGCCTACAAACCCGGCATGTTCAGTTTCAACTCGGGCGATGGGCGTTGCCCGACCTGCGGCGGCAACGGTTTCGAGCACGTCGAAATGCAGTTCCTGTCGGATGTATACCTGCGTTGCCCCGATTGCAACGGACGCCGCTACCGTGACGAGATTCTCGAAGTCACCATTGCGCCCGCGGGCAAGCCCGCGCGAAGCATTGCCGACGTGCTGGACATGACGGTGTCTGAGGCGGTCGACTACTTTGCGGCCTATCCGGAAGTGCTGCGCGCCGTACAGCCGCTTGCCGACGTCGGCCTGGAGTATTTGCGCCTGGGCCAACCCGTGCCAACCCTCTCGGGCGGTGAAGCGCAGCGCCTGAAGCTTGCCGGCCATTTGTCGCAGGCGGCGAAACTCTCGGCCAGTCCCCATGCGCCGCGACTCTCGGCACGCGCCGCACGCAACAGTACGCTGTTCCTGTTCGACGAGCCCACCACGGGCCTGCATTTCGAGGACATCGCGAAGCTGCTGCGCTCGTTCCGGCGTCTCGTCGAGGCGGGTCATTCACTGCTGGTGATCGAGCACAATCTCGACGTGATCGCCGCCGCGGACTGGGTCATCGATCTCGGCCCGGAAGGCGGCGAAGCCGGCGGCGAGGTGGTCTTCATGGGCACGCCGGAGCAAATGAAAGCCGATGCGAGATCGCATACCGGGGCGGCGCTGAACGAATACGAGCAAGCACTCGAGACCGGCGCGTTCGCCCGGCCGCTGGCAGCGGGCGAAGCTCAAGCGCGCGCGGCGCTGGCCCTTCGCCATTCAGCCATTCGCATCCACAATGCGCGCGAACACAATCTCAAGAACATCGACCTGTCGCTGCCGCTCGGCAAGTTCACGGTGATCACCGGTGTCTCCGGTAGCGGTAAATCAACACTCGCATTCGACATCGTGTTCGGCGAAGGCCAGCGACGTTATCTGGAATCGCTGAATGCGTACGCGCGCCAGTTCGTGCAGGTCGCCTCGCGCCCCGATGTTGACGCGATCTACGGCATTCCGCCGACCGTAGCGATCGAACAGCGTACCAGCCGGGGCGGGCGCAAAAGCACTGTCGGCACGCTGACCGAGATCCATCACTTCCTGCGCCTGCTGTTCGTGAAACTCGGCACGCAGCATTGTCCGGATTGCCGGGTGCCGATCGAACCGCAGAGCGCCGAAGCGATCGCGGCGCGCATTCTGCGCGACTACAAGGGGCAACATATCGGCCTGCTTGCGCCGCTGGTGGTGAATCGAAAGGGCGTTTACACCGATCTGGCGAAATGGGCGAACAACAAAGGCTTCACGCATCTGCGCGTGGATGGCGAATTCCTGCCGACGCAGCAGTTCCCGCGAATCGACCGCTTCAAGGAACACACGATCGAGTTGCCGGTCGCCGATTTGCGCGTCAGCGCCACAGACGAAAGATCTTTGCGCGAAGGACTCAAACTCGCCCTGGAGCATGGCAAGGGTGTCGCACACGTAATCGGACCGCTCGATGGCCTCATGTCGGGCAACGGCCGGGTTTCTGAAACCGTTTTTTCGACCCGGCGTGCGTGTCCCTCGTGCGCGCGCAGCTTTCCCGAACTGGACCCGAGGCTGTTTTCCTATAACTCCAAGCACGGCTGGTGTGCGGCTTGTTACGGCACCGGACTGAAGATTGACGACGTAGGCTGGGACGAAGAGCGCTCGCGCACCGGCGCCGAGGACAACGTGCTCGACTCGTGGATCGACTGGCTGGAACTCGACGAGACCTGCGCGCAATGTGACGGCAAGCGCCTCAACGCGGAAGCGCTCGCGGTGTCATGGCGCAGCCGCTCGATTGCCGACTACGGCATGCTGCCCGTAGCGAAGCTCGCCGAGGTCGTCGCCTCGCTCAAGCTCGAAGGACGCGAGCAGGAAATTGCGCGCGATCTGCTGGCCGAACTTGCGAGCCGGCTGGGCTTTCTGTCGGAAGTCGGCCTGGGTTATCTCACGCTCGACCGTTCCGCTCCGACCCTGTCGGGCGGCGAAGCGCAGCGCATCCGGCTCGCCGCGCAGCTGGGTTCGAATTTGCGCGGCGTGTGCTACATCCTCGATGAACCCACCATCGGCCTGCATCCGCGCGACAACCGCATCCTGCTCGACACGCTTGAGAAACTCGAACAGAAGGGCAACACCTTGTTGGTGGTCGAGCACGACGAGGACACCATCCGCCGCGCGCACCACGTGGTGGATCTGGGGCCGGGCGCCGGGCGCCTGGGCGGCGAAGTCATCGCCGAGGGCACGATGCGCGACCTGATGGATTCACCGGCTTCGCTCACCGGAAGATTCCTGTCGAAGCCGCTGCTGCATCCCTTGCAGCCGTGGCGTGCGACCGACCTGCGCTCGCCGGCCATCCAGGTGATCGGCGCGGACTTGCACAATCTGAAGCGCATCGACGTGCGGTTTCCGCTGGCCCGACTCACCGTGGTCACCGGCGTGTCCGGCAGCGGCAAATCCACCCTGGCGCGCGACTTGTTGCATGACAATCTCGCGGCGCTGGTCGGAGAACGCAACAAGCGCAACCGGGAGGTCATCCAGCCGGCCGGATGCAAGGCCATCAAGGGTTGGGAGCCGATCGACCGCGTGCTCGAAGTCGACCAGACGCCGATCGGCAAGACCCCGCGCTCCTGTCCGGCCACGTATGTGGGTTTCTGGGATGCGATCCGCAAGCTTTTCGCCGGCACCCAGGAAGCCCGCATGCGCGGCTACGATGCGGGCCGCTTCTCGTTCAATACCAAGGGCGGACGCTGTGAAGCCTGCGAAGGCCAGGGCATGCAGAAGATCGAAATGAGTTTCCTGCCCGACGTCAAAGTCAGCTGCGATGTCTGCAATGGTGCGCGTTTCAACCCGGAGACCCTGGCGGTGCATTTCAAGGGCAAGTCGGCGGGAGACGTGCTGAGGATGAGCGTGGACGAAGCCGTGGAATTCTTCTCTGCGCATCCGGCCATCCATCATGCGCTGCGCTTGCTGCAGGATGTCGGGCTGGGTTATCTCACGCTCGGCCAGCAGAGCCCGACGTTGTCGGGCGGCGAAGCGCAGCGCATCAAACTGGTCACGGAACTGGCCAAGGTCCGCACCATGGAGGATGTTCCGAGGAGAGGGGCGAGCACCGGCCAGAAGCAGACGCTGTATGTGCTGGACGAGCCGACCGTCGGCCTGCACATGGCGGATGTCGAGAAGCTAATCCGGGTGCTGCACCGGCTGGTCGACGCGGGCAACAGCGTCGTGGTCATCGAGCACAATCTCGATGTCATGGCCGATGCCGACTGGATCGTCGACCTCGGCCCGGAAGGCGGCGAGGGCGGTGGCAGTCTCGTGGCGCAAGGCATGCCTGAACAGGTCGCCCGCATAGGGCATTCCCATACAGGCCAGGTACTCGCGACGTTTTTGACCGAGCGCGGACACCCGACAACCGGGCAAGGAGAGCTTGTCGCGGCGGGCTCCTGAGCGGAACATAGGCGTATAACGGACGAGGCAACCGAGCATGAAAGCGAACGACACCAATCTTGCGCTCCCGCCACAACAGGTCAGCATCGACGTGCTGATCGAGAAGTACGCCAAGGGCGACGAGCGCAGCATCGAGGATGTGCGCCGGCGCGTGGCGCGTGCGCTGGCCGCGGTGGAAGCCGAACCACAAAAATGGGAGCCGCTTTTTTTCGAAGCCCTCGAGAACGGTTTCATTCCGGGGGGGCGCATCAATTCCGCGGCCGGCACGACGCTCGCCGCGACCCTGATCAATTGTTTCGTGCAGCCGGTTGGCGATTCCGTGTCCGAAGTGGTCGACGGCAAGCCCGGTATTTACCTCGCGCTGATGGAAGCCGCCGAAACCATGCGCCGTGGCGGCGGGGTGGGCTACGACTTTTCTTCGATCCGGCCGCGCGGCGCGCTGGTGCGCGGCACGCAAAGCAGCGCCAGCGGGCCGGTGTCGTACATGCGCGTGTTCGACCGCAGTTGCGAAACCGTTGAATCGGCCGGTTCGCGGCGCGGCGCTCAGATGGGCATCTTGCGCTGCGACCATCCGGACGTCGAAGAATTCATCCACGCCAAGGACAAAGGCGACCTGCGTAATTTCAACATCAGCGTGGCGGTGACTGACGCCTTCATGCGGGCGATTCAGGCCGACGGCGACTGGGATCTGGTGCATCCGGTACCGCCG
>CBDDRM010000024.1:0-49835 GCA_965233135.1 uncultured bacterium
GGTCATCAATCGCGCCGTGGCACTGAAGATCATTCCGGAGAACCCGGTATCGATCGTCCAGCCGCCGAAGCAACTGGATTCCAAGCCGCATCACTACTACACCACAGACGAACTCGCGAAGCTCTACGCGGTATCGGATTACGGCTCAATCTGGAAACTCATGGCCAATACCGGACTGCGCCGCGGCGAGGCGTTAGCCCTTCGATGGCTGTGGGTGACAGATCATATCCGGATCCAGTCCACCGGAGAAGAAAGAACGAAGTCCGGAGAGTGGCGCAAGATCCCGAAGTCTGACGGTGCCACGGCTGCGCTGGCGGCGATCACTCGCCCGGAGGGAGCGATCTATGTCCTGCCACGCGTCGCGCCGGAATCGCTCTCCAGAGCCTTCGCGCGCGATGCGAAGAAGGCCGGCATCGGCGGATCGCTTCACAGCTTGCGTCATACCTTCGTTTGCCAACTGCTCTTGGCCGGCGAAAACATCCGCACGGTCCAGCTCTATGCCGGCCACGCTCACATCGGCACCACGGAAAAGTATGCCTACCAGGTGTTGCATCAGCATTCGGACAAGGTTCTGCGATTGTCGATTTGATTCAAAAACGTTACTCATGACACGCAAGTAGCTGATTATCGCCGCGCGGCTCACGCTCTTTCACGGCGGTAACAGGGGTTCGAATCCCCTTGGGGACGCCAAAAAGCTTCAGCGAGTTAGGCCGTAGATTCGGACTCTAACTTTCCTTTCGCGCTCACATCACTTTTCGAGTACGCCGTCTGCTGGCGAGCTTCCCGGATACAGCGATCGAAGACCATGCAGACGATGCGGACCACCAGCCTGAATGACTTGACCTGCATCAATCCGTCTGCATGAGAGCAGACGCTGCGCAGCAATGATCGTCGGATGCCCTAGGGCAGCGGAACGCGCGCGCGGGCCACGGCGACGATGTAGCCGAAAACGATCAGCGCCATGGCCCAAGCGACGATTCTCGTGCGTCTCGTGGCGCCGCGCCGCAGCGCCACGCTACCCAGGAGGATATAGACCGGCAGCGCGAGGACCTTGGCTGTCAGCCAGCTTTGCACGAAGGGGTACTGCGCGGTCAGCACAACCAAACCGATCGCGCTGGCGAGCAGAACAGTATCGACGACATGCGGAAGCACGCGCACCCAGCGCCCGGCAAGCCTGCTGGGAGCTCTTATCATCCACAGCCCGCGCAGGAAGAACAGCGTGAAACTCGCGATCACCGCGGCGACATGGGTGTACTTCAGCAGCAAGTAGCTCAACGGCCGAAGCTCCAGCCGTGGCTGCCTGCTACTGCGCCCGCTACCGTGACCACGCTCACCACCAGCAATACCCGGTGCAACCGGACGATGATCGCAACCGTGCCTGCCGCGTCGCGCTTCGCGTGCGCCTGGAACCAGCGATGCAGCCACCGGGGTTCGAGCACGAACAGCATGAACGTGAACACCGCCCATAGCAGAACCATTGCGTGCATCCACCAGTGCTGCCATTCGGCAAACCGGCTCCAAGCCTCGATCTTGTATACCAAATAGAACCCGCTCGCTCCGGTAAGCAGTGTGGTCATCCTTGTTTGACGGGCGAAACCAGCCTCCATGCTTTGGAACAACCGGACACGCTCCGCCGGCTCGGCTGTGCGTTGCACCGCCGGCAGCAGCACCAATGTGACGAAGGCCATCCCGCCGATCCACAGCACGACGCCGAGCATGTGCAGCGCGCGAGCGACAACAAGCCCTTCCATAGGCGCAATCCTTTCCGCCACGCCGGTCAGCCCGGTTTGCCGTCGACCCGCGGCCGCGTGAGCACGGGCCAGTAGCGGACGGTGAACAAACCAAACGCCGCGGCCCACAGCAGTGCCGACAGTTGAATACTCGCCATATACAGTCCGGGCGACACCATGCCACCAAAAACGCGGACGAGCGCGGCGGCCTGGACCAGCAGGAAGCACGTCAACTCGAAACCATCCGCCAGCAGTGGCCGTGCGGTGTGTCCGCGCGCGGTACGAATCATCATGCCGAGCGTCAATCCACCGATGGCGCCGACGGTCAGCGCGTGGATGGCGAAAGATCCTGCGATCCAGCCCATCGCCACGAGCGCGCGCAGCGCGAGATGCACGACGATCCATGCATAAGCCGCATGCAGTATCCACACCAAAGGCGTGGCGAGGGCCCGCCACGAGCGCCACAGAGCAAGGCGCACACCGTGCGCGACGGCGCCGAACAGCGCGACCGCGGCGACGGCGGTCTGCTGCAACTGCAGAAGGTCGGCGACGAACAGCACGAGTACGGATCCCAATGCGAGCTTATCCACCAACGCGTGGCGCATTGCGCCAGCACCGGGCACGCCGTTGTTGGTGAACATCGGGATGACCCGGCCGCCCATGACGGCAATGATGAATAGCACCACGTCGAGTCCGAGCGCCAAACCGAACTGCGGCGGCAACTCGACGCTGCCCTTTAGCGCCAGATGCACGATAAGCGTAAGCGCGCCCAGCAGCACCAGGAGTCCGACGAAGAAATAGTTGCGCACGTTGCGTGCCCGCACCAGCGGAATGCCGATCGCCACCGCCAAGGCCACGGGAAACGCCGCGTTCACCACGGCCGCGGCGGTACCCAGAGGCGTCAGCACCAGTGCCCGGCCCAGCACCCATAGCGCCGCCAGCGCCAGTAGCGGAGCGCGGGTCGGCGTCGGTTGACCCGTCCATGCGCGCACTGCGGTCAACAGGAAACCCGCGATGACCGCCATCGTGAATCCGAACAGCATCTCGTGGCCGTGCCAAAGCGGTCCCTGCAGGTAGGCCGACGGCAACCAGCCCGAGTATTGCGCCGCCCACTGCAGTACGCTGAAGGCACTGAACGTGCCGGCGAGCAGATAGAACGGGCGAAATCCCAGGCTGAACAGCGCAAAACCGGTCACGGCAAGCGGCAGCGCAGTGCGCTCGCGCGGGTCGAGCAACGGTTCGCTCATGACAGCAGCACGAGCTCCCCTCGCCGGTCGAACGGGATGAACGATCCGAACAAACCGGCCTTGATGGACTCGATCATGCGTTGCAGCGACTGGTCAGCCTCCTTGCCTGTCGGGGCGCGGCCATCGCGCCCCGACAGGCTCGCCACGAATACGATGGCCCAGTCGTGCCCGTACTGCAGCGACTCTTCCACCAGCGCGCCGAAGGTGCGCAACTCTTCGGGAGTCTTGTCCACGAACATCAGCGGCACGAGTGCCCCGCCCTGCCCGGCCCCGAAGCGGGCTCGTTGTTCGGGCGTGCTGTCGTCGGGCAGCACGGCATTGGCAAAAACGAATAGCAGCCGCTGCGGCTGGGACTGCTCGCGCGCGGCGCGCAGGAGGTCGTCAAAACTCGAAATGTTCATAGTCGGGTTTCTAGTATGGGCAGCAGCACTCTACAACCCGCGCAAACCATCAAGAACATTGTCAAGCTATATGACATGCGTCCAGATGAAATTGGCCTTGAGCGGCTTCGTGCTGCCCTTGAGCGTTACGACGACACGAATAGCGTATTTCCCGGAATATCCGAAGCGAAAAATTCCGCTGTAATCCGGCATTCCAGTTAAATTCGCCGGTAACAGCGTTTTCTTTTCGACGTTACCTTTGGGATCCCTGATTTCGACGGTTACCTGAGCGTCTGCAACATGAATCCCTCGTTTGGCATCAGACAAGCTGACCACCAGGTGCTGCGCGCCGTTTGGCTGCCCTTTGTCATGCACGGCGGCCTCGCCGGTAAAACCCAGCGCGTTCTCCGCGGGGACCACGCCCAGGTTCACAATGATCCCGCCTACCATCTTCTGGTGATCCGCGTGAGCCAAACTGGCCATGCAGATGAGCGCAAATGAAACACTGATGACTCGCACAAATGCACTGTTCACGTTCAATTTCATGTCGGTCCCCCTTCGCAGCGTGTGCTACTGAACCAGCGGCGTGTGAGCTTTCTCGAGCTCCACGCCTTCCACCGTGGCCTCGCCGGCAAGCAGGCGCAGGTATTGGCGCACCGCCGTGACGTAAGACTGCTGGCGCAGCGACATGGCCACCGCGCCGTGCACCGACTCGAAAGGCTGCAACATGCCAGGCTCGCGCTTTAGCACCTCCACCACATGCAGGCCGAAGCGACTATGCACCAGGCGTGGCAGCACGCCTACCTCGGCGTGTCCGAACAGCTCGCGAGCGAACTCCGGCGCGCAGTCGGTGCCGCTGAGCCAACCCAGTTCGCCTCCCTGTTCGCCGCTTGGGCAATTGGACCACTTGCGCGCCGCGTCGGCGAAGGCGCCGGAGGCCTCACCATCGTGGCAACGCACGTCAAGGAAAATAGGCTCCGCCTGTTTGCGCAAGGCCGCCACATCTACGCCCGCCGTCACCGCAAACAGGATGTGGCGAACATGCACGCGTTCTCCGCTGCGGTAGGCGCTTGCGTGCGCGGCATGGTGCCGGCGGCACGCGTCTTCAGACGGTTCGGGGAGCACAAGCACCTGTTCAAGCAACGCGTCGATGGCATTGGCTGCCGCTTCACTGATCACGCCGCCGGCGCAAGGTGCGTCGTTTGCATCCAGCAGGCGGGCTTGTTGCGCGGCCTGGCGCAGCAGTTCCGTGCAGGCGCGCTGGCGTAATTCTTCCGGCGCGAGCGTTTCTGCGGATGCATGCAGCGCCACACCGTTGATGCGCGCTACAGGTGGAACGAGGAGTTCGGTCGTCACCATGATCTCCTCAAACGCGGGCGCTGGGCTGGGGCGGCTGGTTATGGCCCGGTGGCAGGTTCAGGCGGCGGCTACGCACCACCTGGTAGGGGCGGAACAGATAGCGTGCCGCGCCGAACCCGCTCCAGATGTGCACCAGCCGGCTGAACGGGAACAGCAGGAAAATGGTCATACCGAGCACGACGTGAAAAAGGTAGGGCCAGGGCAGCGTCGCCAGCGCCGCGGAGTCCACCGGCCGCAACGTGACGATGCGCTGCGCCCAGTCGGCCAGCACCAGCATCACGCTGCCGTCGGCGTGCCCCAGCGAATATGGCAGCGTGATCAGCCCCACCACGAGCTGCACCCACAGCACCACAAGAACGGCAATATCGGTTGGATGGCTGGTGTGGCGGATGCGCGCATCGAATACGCGGCGATGGATCAGCAGGGACAAGCCGACGAAACACAGAAGTCCCGCGGCGCCGCCGGCGACGACGGCAAGCATCTGCTTGGTACCAGCGCTCATGAAGATCCCATACACTGCGTGCGGCGTGAACAGGCCGAACAGATGGCCAAAGAACAGGAACAGGATGCCCGCGTGAAAAAGATTGCTGCCCCAGCGCAGACTGCCCGCGCGCAGCATCTGCGACGAATCGCTCTTCCAGCTGTACTGGTTCTGATCGAAGCGGATCAGGCTGCCTGCCAGGAATACCGTGAAACAAACATACGGATAGACTTCAAACAGAAAGGCGTGCAGCGTGCTCATGCGGGCGCTCCTTTTGCGGGGCTGTTGCGTACGATGCGAATGGGTTGCGGCTCGCCCGGCCGAGACTGGCCTTTGGCAGAGCAGCCATCGAATGCAGGCGGCTCGCTCCAGCTGGCGTCCAGCGGCTCGTCGGGCGTGACCTTCACCGCCTGCGCCTTTTCGCCCGCCAGTTCCAGCAGCGCGCCGATCACGCTGGCGTAAGCGCTCTGGCGCTCCCGTAGCGCACTGAACAGGGCGTTGAAGATGTGCGTCATCTCGCCGAGGAAGGCGCGGGCCTCGCGCGGCGGTTGCGTGGACGCGAACTCCAGCACCGCGGGCAGGTAATCGGGCAACTCGCCCGGCGCAAGGTACAGGCCGGCCGTGTCATAGGTCTGCGCCAGATCGATCATCGCCGGACCGCGATCGCGCGAGTCGCCATGCACGTGCTCGAACAGGTGCAGCGATGTAGCACGGCCACGGTCGAACAACTGCACGTAAGCGGCCTCGGTGTCGATCGGATCCCCGCCCGCAAGCGAATTAACCAACATGTCGAGCTCCGCCAGGCGCGCGGCCGTGACGGCGCGCTCGGCGTGCAGCGCATCGCGCATTGGGGCGAGGTGGCTGCGCAACTGCGCGTCGGGGTAACTCAACAAGCGCGCCAGCACCCGCAAGCTGAGGAAGGCACTAGCCGTTTTCGAAGTGACGCTCATGAGGGTCAAACCTTTGCCTTGATGGGTATGGTGCGCTTGCGCGTGCCGCCGAAAAGGCTCACCTTGTTCGAACCGTCGGAGCAACCGTTGCCAAAGGAAAAGCCGCAGCCTCCACGGATGTCGAAGGTGTTTTCGGCGTACTCGCGGTGCGTGCTGGGAATCACAAAGCGGTCCTCGTAGTTGGCGATAGCCATCACGTGATACATATCTTCGACTTCACGCTCGGTCATTCCCACCTGCTTCAATGCAGCCAGATTGAGCCGCCCATACACATGCTTCTCTCGCTGGTACACGCGCATGGCCAGCATGCGTTCGAGCGCTTGCACAACCGGCGCCGTATCGCCGGCGGTAAGCAGGTTGGCTAGATACTTCACCGGAATGCGCAGCTGGTTCACGTCCGGTATCTCGCCGTTATTGGGGACATGCCCGGCATTGGCAGCGGCGCTGATCGGCGAGAGCGGCGGGACGTACCAGACCATCGGCAGCGTGCGATATTCGGGGTGCAGCGGCAAAGCCACCTTCCAGTCCACCGCCATCTTGTAGACCGGGCTCTTGCGCGCGGCGGCCATCCACGCGTCGGGAACGCCATCGGCGCGCGCCTGCCCGATGACTTGCGGGTCATTCGGATCGAGGAAGATGTCCAGCTGCGCCTGATAAAGGGCGCGATCATGTTCGACGCTCGCGGCCTGCTGTATGCGGTCGGCGTCGTACAGCAGCACGCCGAGGTAACGGATGCGGCCGACGCAGGTTTCCGAACAAACGGTCGGCTGTCCGGCTTCGATGCGCGGATAGCAGAAGGTGCACTTCTCGGCCTTGCCGGATTGCCAGTTGTAATAGATTTTCTTGTACGGGCAGCCGCTCACGCACATGCGCCAACCACGGCACTTGTCCTGGTCGATCAGCACAATACCGTCTTCCTCGCGCTTGTAGATCGAGCCCGAGGGACAACTCGCCACGCACGCCGGATTCAGGCAGTGTTCGCACAAGCGTGGCAGATACATCATGAAAGTGTTCTCGAACTGGCCGTAGATGTCCTTCTGGATGTCGTCGAAGTTCCTGTCCTTGCCGCGCTTCGCGAATTCACCTCCGAGTATCTCCTCCCAGTTCGGGCCCCAGACGATCTTCTCCATGGTCTTGCCGGTGATCAGGCTGCGCGGGCGCGCGGTCGGCGCCGCCTTCATTTCGGGCGCCGACTGCAGGTGGTCGTAGTCGAAGGTGAAGGGCTCGTAGTAGTCGTCGATCTCGGGCAGATTCGGGTTGGCAAAGATCTTCATCAATAGCTTCCACTTCGCACCCTGGCGCGGTTCGATCGCGCCATTGGCCTTGCGCACCCAGCCGCCGTTCCACTTGTCCTGGTTCTCCCATTCCTTGGGGTAGCCGATGCCGGGCTTGGTCTCGACGTTGTTGAACCATGCGTACTCCATGCCCGGCCTGCTGGTCCAGACGTTCTTGCAGGTGACGGAACAAGTGTGGCAACCGATGCACTTGTCCAGATTCAACACCATGCCGATCTGTGCTCGCACTTTCATTCTTCATCCTCCGACAAGTGCATTACCCAACGCAGAGGCCGCAGAGGTCGCAAAGAAGTACTTGAAAAAAAGCGATCCTTGGTGCGGTGGGGGAATACCGGTATCGAACGACGTCTGGTATGCCTTCGGTGCCATTTTGATCTGCCCTGCTTTCCTCTGTGAACTCAGTGCACCCCTCAAGGGGGGTATTGAAAGGAATTCTGTGGCTATTGCGATTCAAGCTTGCTGAGCGTTCAGGGCAGGTTCAGTCGTGGCCGGCGTATCCAGCCAGTCGACCTTGACCATTTTGCGAACCACTACGATTTCGTCACGGTTGGTGCCGATGGTGCCGTAGTAGTTGAACCCGTAGGACAGTTGCGCGTAGCCGCCGATCATGTGCGTGGGCTTGAGCACGATGCGCGTCACGGAGTTGTGGATGCCGCCGCGCGCGCCGGTGATCTCCGATCCCGGCGTATTCACGATCTTTTCCTGGGCGTGATACATCATCACCATGCCCGGATTGACCCGCTGGCTGACCACCGCGCGTGCCGCGATGGCGCCGTTGATGTTGAACAGCTCCACCCAGTCGTTGTCCACGATGCCGGCACGTTTCGCGTCGTCTTCGGACAGCCAGACGCACGGCCCGCCCCGGCTCAGGGTGAGCATCATCAGGTTGTCCGTGTACGTAGAGTGGATGCCCCACTTCTGGTGCGGCGTGATGAAGTTCAGCAAAATCTCGGGGTTGCCGTTGCTCTTCACCCCGTGAATGCCGACAGTAGTCTTCAAGTCCACCGGCGGGCGATAGCTGACACAGCCTTCGCCAAACGCACGCATCCACGGGTGATCCTGGTAGAACTGCTGGCGGCCGGTGAGCGTGCGCCAGGGGATCAGTTCGTGCACATTGGTGTAACCGGCGTTGTACGACACCGTTTCGGATTCGATGCCGCTCCAGGTCGGCGACGAAATGATCTTGCGCGGCTGCGCCTGGATGTCGCGGAAGCGGATCTTCTCGTCCTCCCGGTGAAGTGCGAGGTGCGCATGTTCGCGTCCGGTTTGTTTGCCAAGCGCCTGCCAGGCCTTGACGGCGACATGGCCGTTGGTTTCGGGCGCCAGCATCATCACCACCTCGCAGGCGTCGATGTCAGTCTCGATCTTCGGCATGCCGAGCGTTGCGCCCTCGGCCATGTCGAGGCCATTGAGTTCGCCAAGCTGCCTCACTTCATCCTGCGTATTCCAGGCGATGCCCTTGCCGCCGTTGCCAGTCTTGCCCATCAGCGGGCCGAGGGCTGTGAAGCGCTTATAGACATTCGGATAATCGCGCTCGATCACGGCGATTTGCGGTGCGGTCTTGCCCGGGATCAGTTCGCACTCGCCCTTCTTCCACTCTTTCACGTCGAACGCCTGGCCCAATTCGCCCGGCGTATCGTGCATCAACGGCGTCAGCACCAGTTCCTTCTCCACGCCGAGGTGGCCGATGCAGACTTCGCTGAATTTCTTCGCAAAGCCCTTGTAGATCTCCCAGTCGCTCCTGGACTGCCACGCCGGGTCCACTGCGGTGGACAGCGGGTGGATGAACGGGTGCATGTCGCTGGTGTTCAGGTCGTTTTTCTCATACCACGTAGCGGTGGGCAGCACGATGTCCGAATACAGGCAAGTCGTGCTCATGCGGAAATCGAGCGTGACCAGCAGGTCGAGTTTTCCCTGAGGCGCATGCTCGTGCCACGCCACTTCCCGGGGCTTGGCGTCGCCGGCGCCCAGATCCTTGCCCTGCACGCCGTGGCTGGTCCCCAGCAGATGCTTGAGGAAGTACTCGTGCCCCTTGCCGCTCGATCCTAATAGATTGGAGCGCCATACGAACAGATTGCGCGGCCAGTTGGCCGGGTGGTCCGGGTCCTCGCAACTCATCTTCAACGAGCCGTCCTTGAGCGCCTTGACCGCATACGCCTTCGGGTCCATGCCGGCGGCTTGCGCGGCGCGCACCACCTGCATCGGGTGGGTCTGCAATTGCGGGGCGGACGGCAGCCAACCCATGCGCTCGGCGCGCACGTTGTAGTCGATCATGCTGCCGCCAAAGAGCTTCTTGTCGGCCAGCGGCGAAAGCACTTCCGCCACCCCCAGCTTCTCGTAGCGCCATTGATCGGTGTGGGCATAGAAAAAACTGGTGCTGTTCTGCTGGCGCGGCGGGCGTATCCAGTCGAGCGCGAAGGCCAGCGCCGTCCAGCCGGTTTGCGGGCGAAGCTTTTCCTGCCCGACGTAATGCGCCCAGCCGCCGGCGCTCTTGCCCACACAGCCGCACATCATCAGCATGTTGATGACACCGCGGTAATTCATGTCGCTGTGGTACCAGTGGTTCATGGCCGCGCCGATGATGACCATCGACCTGCCCTGGGTCTTGTCCGCGTTCTCGGCGAACTCGCGCGCCACCGTGATGACCCGATCGCGCGCTACGCCGGTGATGCGCTCCTGCCAGGCCGGTGTATAGGGCGCGTCGTCATCGAAACTGGCTGCCGCCCGTTCCCCGGCCAGGCCGCGCGCCACCCCGTAGTTGGCGGCCTGGAGATCGAAAACGGTAGCCACCAGCACTTCGCTTTGCGTGCCGCCGCCCCCGAGCGACAGCCGTTGCACCGGCACCGTGCGCACCATCACGTCGCTTTGCACGTTGTTGGGAAAATGCGCGCTTTCAATGCCGCCGAAGTAAGGAAATCCCACCTGGGCGGTAGCGCCGCCCGTGCCGTCGCCTTCCAGAAGCGAGAGTCTTAGCTTGACCTCCTGGCCGCCTTGCGCCTCCCTGGCTTCCAGGTTCCACTGGCCCTGGTCGGGACGGCCGTCGGGGCCCCAGCGGAAACCGATTGCACCGTGCGGCGTTACCACCTTGCCGTTCGCATCCAGAGCCACGGTCTTCCAATCCGCATTGTTGGCCTGGCCGAGCTGGCCGTGGAAATCGGACGCACGCAGGTAACGATCGGGCACCAGGATGTTTTCGCCGCCCGGCAGGCTGTGTTCCTTCAACATTACCAGCATCGGCAAGTCGGTGTAGCGGCGCGCGTAGTCGTCGAAGTAGGCGCTGCGCTTGTCGAAATAGAATTCCTTCAGGATCACGTGACCCATCGCCATGGCTAGCGCCGCGTCAGTGCCCTGCTTCGGGTGCAGCCACAGGTCGGACAGCTTGGCGACCTCCGAGTAGTCGGGCGTTATCGCCACGGTCTTGGTGCCTTTGTAGCGAACCTCGGCGAAGAAGTGCGCGTCGGGCGTCCTCGTCTGCGGCACGTTCGAACCCCAGGCGATGATGAAACTGGAGTTGTACCAATCGGCCGACTCGGGCACGTCGGTCTGCTCGCCCCACACCTGCGGACTCGACGGGGGCAGATCGCAGTACCAGTCGTAAAAGCTCATGCACACGCCACCGATCAGGCTCAGGTAGCGCGAACCGGCCGCGTAACTGACCATCGACATGGCGGGAATCGGCGAAAACCCGATCACGCGGTCGGGGCCGTGCTTCATGATGGTGTAGACATTTGCGGCGGCGACGATCTCGTTGACCTCATCCCAACTCGCACGCACGAAGCCGCCGAGGCCGCGCACCTGCTGATAATCGCGGCGCTTCGCTTCATTCTCGACGATGGCGGCCCACGCGCCGACCGGATCGCGCGTCACGCGCGCCTCGCGCCAGCTCTTGAGCAGGCGCCCGCGCACCATCGGGTTTTTCAATCGATTAGCGCTGTAGAGATACCAGCTGTACGAGGCGCCGCGCGCGCAGCCGCGCGGTTCGTGGTTGGGCATGTCCCAGCGCGTGCGCGGATAGTCGGTCTGCTGGGTCTCCCAGGTAACGATGCCGCCCTTGACGTAGATTTTCCAGGAGCACGAACCTGTGCAGTTGACCCCGTGGGTGGAGCGCACGATCTTGTCGTGCGCCCAGCGATTGCGATAGGCGTCCTCCCAGGTGCGATCCTCGCCGGTCGTCAAGCCATGGCCGCCGGCGAAGCTTTCCTTGGGCTGGTAAAAGAACATCAGACGGTCTAGAAAATGGGACACTTGTTGCTCCTGTCAGTCGCAAGCGAACCGCAATCGGTGGACGCTGAACGGTTAAAGCCGAAAACTCTGGTCACTTTTCACCGAATTCAACACGGCATGCTGGCGCTCTTTCTCACATAGAACCACCAGGTGGTCGCGATGCAGGTGAGGTAGAACACCATAAAAAGGTACAGAGCGCCTTCCGGCCCGCCAGTAAGCGCGATCGAGGTGCCGTAGCTCTTGGGAATGAAGAAACCGCCATAGGCGCCAACGGCGCCGGCGAAGCCAAGCACGGCGGCAGCTTCCTTGTTGCCGTCCTTGAGCGCCTGCTCCAGTGCAAACTCACCTTTTCCAGCCGCCTCGCGCGAGCGCTCCGTGGCGAAAATCACCGGTATCATGCGGAACGTCGAGCCGTTGCCGATGCCGGTGGTCAGGAACAGGAACAGGAACATCGTGAGAAAGCCGGCAAAATTGCCGCCGGAAATTCCGGATGGCAGGTAAAAGAGCACCCCGACCACGGCCAGCGCCATGACGACGAAGTTCCACAACGTCACCCGTGCACCGCCCAATTTATCGGCCAGCCAGCCGCCGAACGGCCGCACGATTGCGCCGACCAGGGGCCCCAGCCACGCGTATTGCAGCGGATTGACCTGCGGAAACTGCGATTTGATCAGCAACGGGAATCCGGCGGCGTAACCGATGAAGGAGCCGAAAGTTCCCAGGTAAAGCCAGCACATGATCCAGTTGTGCCTGCGTTTGAAAATAATTGCCTGCTCGGTGAACGACGCCCTGGCATCGGCGATGTCGTTCATGCCGTTCCACGCGACGATCGCCGCGATCGCAATGAACGGCGCCCAGATCAAGGCGGCGTTTTGCGTCCAGACCTCGAGTTGGTGCCCGTGCTGATCGTGGATGACCTGCGGCTCGCCGCCGAGGACCAGCCAGATGGGCATGGTCACTACCAGCGGCGCCAGGAACTGCACCGAGGACACCCCGAGGTTGCCCAGTCCGGCGTTGACACCGAGCGCGGAACCCTTGCGTTCCTTGGGGAAGAAGAAACTGATGTTTGCCATGCTCGAGGAAAAGTTGCCTCCGCCCAGCCCGCACAACAAGGCGAGCCCGAGCATGGTCGGATAACTGGTGGTCGGGTCCTGCACCGCAAAGCCTATGCCGATCACGGGAATGAGCAGCGAGGCAGTGGAGATCGCGGTCCAGCGGCGTCCGCCGAATATCGGCACCATGAAGGAATAGAAAATGCGCAGCGTCGCCCCCGACAACGCCGGCGCCGCTGCCAGCCAGAACAACTGGTTTGTTGTGAAGTTGAAGCCGATGGCATTGAGGTTCACCGCCACCACGCTCCATAACTGCCAGACGGCAAAAGCGAGGAATAGCGCGGGCACCGAGATCCACAAGTTGAGATTGGCGATCGCCTGGCCCTGCCGTGCCCAGAACGCCTTGTCCTCCGGCGTCCAGATCGTGAGCACTTTCCCGCCCCTCGCCGCCGGCGCATGCACGTGCGTATCCGCATTCATGTCATGTTCCTTTCAGGTGGCCCGGCCGCAAATCAATCGTTGCGACCCTGGCGCCGTTGCGCCGGGGGACGATCTCAGTCCAGTACATCCAGATGAGCGACACCAGGGTGATACCCCATAGCAGCATGAACACGCTGCTGTTCACGCCGGTGAGATCCACCAGCGCGCCGAACATGATCGGAAGGATAAATCCGCCCAATCCGCCCACCAGGCCGACGATTCCCGAAACGACACCGATGTTGTGCGGAAACTCGTCCGAGATGTACTTGAACACCGAGGCCTTGCCGAATGCCCATGCCACGCCCATCGAGAACAGCATAATGGTGAACATCCACCAGTTCAGGCCGACATGCAGCGTCAGGTCGCCTCGCGCGGTCTTGATGATCAGGTCGGTCTGGGGATACGACATGAAGAACAGGCAGACCCACGAAATGAGCATCACCCACCACGTCACGGGGTGCGCGCCGAAACGGTCGGAGAGCCAGCCGCCAAACGCACGCAGCAGCCCGCCGGGCAGCGAAAAACTGGCGGCAAGCAGCGCCGCTGCCTTGATATCGAATCCGTATTCGACGATGTAGTACTTCGTCATCCACAGCGCCAACGCCACATAGCCGCCGAATACGATCGAGTAGTACTGGCAGTACTTCCACACTCGCGGGTCGTTCAGCGCCGCGAGCTGTTGTTTCACGGTGACGCTCGCATCGACCTTGTGCGCTTCGTCCTGATAACTGAAGAACCAGAACAACAACGCGGTCACCAGCATCGCACCAGCATAGACTTTAGGCACCATCTGCCACCCATAAGCCACCACCAGTGTCGGCGCGACGAACTTCGTTAGCGCCGCGCCGGAATTGCCTGCGCCGAATATGCCCATCGCAACTCCCTGCCTAGCCTTCGAGAACCATCGCGCGACGTAGGCGATACCGACGGAAAACGACCCCCCGGCCAGGCCGACGAACAGCCCGAGCACCAGGAACTGCGGGAACGTTCTGGCCTGCGCAATCAGCCAGATTGGCACCACGCAGGCGAGCATCAGCACGAAGAAGACGACGCGCCCGCCCACCTTGTCGGTAAGCATGCCCAGCGGCAATCGCACCAGCGAGCCGGTGAGAACCGGTGTCGCCACCAGCAGGCCGAATTGCGTTTCGTTCAGACCGAGCGAAGCTTTGAGCGGGATACCGATGACCGCGAACATCATCCACACCGCGAAGCACAAGGTGAAGGCGACGGTGCTCATCACCAGTACCGACATTTGCTTGTGCGCCAGCGTGCCCATGACTGTTTGCCTGTCTTTTCCGATGGCAGACAGAATAAGCAGCGCGCGGCGACAGCGGTATTCGTCCGAAGCAGGGGGGGGAAAGACGAATACGGCCTAGACCGACCTAGTCAAAAAGAACTAGCGGGCTAGCGGCGCGCACGCTATCTGGACACTAAGCCGCGCTCTATCGCGTAGACCGCGGCCTGCACGCGACTGGAAAGGTTGAGCTTGCGCAGGATATGCTGGACGTGAATCTTGACCGTGCTCTGCGCCACCTGCAGGGTGCGTGCGATTTCCTTGTTGCTGGAACCTTTGGCGAGATGCGAAAGGATTTCCCGCTCCCGGGGGCTAAGCGCGCCATTCTCCGTTTGCGTCGATGCAGGCGGCACGGCCTGCAGGCTGCGCACCAGCTTGCCGGTCATCTGCGCCGAAACTACGGAGTCGCCTGCGGCGGCGCGGCGGATCGAATCCAGCAGGGTTTCGGTCTCGATATTTTTCAGCAGGTAGCCGCTCGCCCCGGCACGCAGCGCACCGAGCAGGTCGTCGGCATCTTCCGAGATGGTCAGCATGACGATTCGGGCCTGCGGCGCCGCCTCGAGGAAAAGCTTGACCGCATCCTTGCCCGAAACGCCGGGCATGTGCAGGTCAAGCAGGATGACATCGGGCTTGAGCGCAGCCGCGCGCTTGACACCTGCAAGGCTGTCCGGCGCCTCACCCACCACTTCGAAGCCGCGTTGGCGCTGCAGCAGTGCCTTCACGCCGCTGCGCAAGAGCGTGTGATCGTCCACCAGCAGCACGCGTATGGCGCTCATGCCGCCACCTGTTGCAGCAGCGGCAGCCGCAATGTGATGCGCGTGCCCGCCCCGGGGCGCGCCTCCACCGTGATGTGGCCGCCGATGCGATGCGCGCGCTCGCGCATGATGGCCAGGCCGACATGTCCGTCCACCCGCGCGCCGGGATCGAATCCGCGTCCGTCGTCGCTGACGCGGAACATGTAGTCGGGCCCGCGTACGAATTCAACACTCACCCGCATTGCGCCGGAATGCTTGCGTGCGTTGGACAGGCATTCCTGCACGATGTGCAGCGCCTGAATCTGGGTCTCCGGGGACAACGGCACCCCCGCTCCGGACTGCTTGAAATCGGTGGCGATGCCGGTGTCGGCCTCGAAGCGGCCGAGGAGCGCACGGATCGCGGTCTGCACGTCGGATTGGCCGAAGCGGGTGCGAAAGTGCACCAGCAACTCCCGCACGTCGTCGTAGCTTTCCTGGATGCCTTCGCGCATCAGGCTCACGCCGCCGCGCGCCTCCGAGAGATCGTTGTGCGCGAGCGAATCCTGCAGAATCTGCGCCTGCAGATTCAGGAACGCAAGCGATTGCGCAATGCTGTCGTGCAGTTCCTGCGCCAGCAGATTGCGTTCTTCGGACACCGCCATTTCCTTCTCACGCGCGACCAGGCGCTGGTTTTCGATGGCGATGCCCAGATGCTGGCCCAGGGATTCCAGCATGAGGCGCTCGGATTCGCCGAATTCGCGGCCCTTGCGAAAGTAAAGATTGAAAATGCCGACGACCCGGTTCTTGAACTGGATGGTAAATACGGAGACGGTTTCGTAACCCGCCTTGCGGCAGCGGTAGCCGTTTTGCGGGCTTTCGCCGGCGGCGAACAGCCGCACTACGGAGGTGCGCTCCCCTGCCGCCTTGCCGCACAGGCAATCGCCCAGGTCGAGACACATCTCGTCCTTGACGAACTCCGGCGCGAGTTTTTCCTGGATGTACAAATGAAGCTTGCCGCCGGCTTCTTCCGTCAGCCGCACCGCCCCTGCGTCGGCCGTGAACGTCGCCATCAGTTTGCGCAGAAAATCGCGGCACATGTCCTCCATCGTGCCGGGATGGTTGAGCATCGCTGCCACTTCGTACAGCGTCGACAATTCCCGGTTCTGGCTTTCAAGTGATCGCGTCTTGTCCGCCACTTTGATCTCGAGCGTGCGATACAGGTCTTGTAAATGCGCGGCCATGCGGTTGAAGCCGGCGGCCAGCGCTCCGAACTCGTCCCGACTCTCGATGGGCAGGCGCGCATCGAAGTCGCCCTGCTCCATGCGTCGCATGCCCTCTTCCAGGCGGGTCAGCGGACGCACCACCAACAGGAACATCAGGTACACCAGTGCAACTGTGCCGGCGAGCGCAAGAGCCATCAGGCCCAACTGCAGGGACCGGAGCAAAGCGGTCTTCCCGGATATGTCCTGCTCGATGGCGTAGACGAGGCGGTCCACGCAAGCCACGAATTCCTCGCTGGCCTGCCGGTAGGCGAGCACGCCCGCACCGCGCGCCTCCGGGCCCGGCATGGCAACCAGCGCCGCAATCGCCGGCTTCATGCGCTGGACCCAGGCCTGCTGAAGTTCAGCGAATAGACGCTGGATACGGGCGTCATGCGGTAGAAACATCGGCCGGCCCGGATCGCCCGTGCCGAGGACCCGCAGGGCTTGCTCGAACGCGGCGATCTCGCCTCTCACATCAGCGTGGATGCGTTCCCGCTGCGCGTCCTGTAACTGCGCCTGCGACAGCAGCATTGCGATCCGGTAGGCGCGCATGCGCTGGCTGCCTGCCTGGTTCACCGCGGCGGCGCCGCCCTCGAGATTCCACGAAGCCAGCAACGTAAGGCCGATCGCCACCAGCGCAACCAGCAAAAACCCCGTGGCTATCAGAACCAGCTTGTTACCGATCTTCTGCAGCGCTACGGCCAGGGCTCGTGGCAACGCATTCTCCCGATATCAGTCCTGCACACAGGCCACGCGCCATCGCGCCCCGTTCGCGCGGATAGGCTGGTCGGCGTATGTTGCGCCCTGCCTTTGCGCCCGTTCGAACTACCCTCGACTACGCCTTTTCCGGCGGGCGCTTCATGCTTTTGCACAATAGCGCGCCACGCGATCCTAGCGGATGCTGCTTGCCGGATATTGATCCTTATCAAGGAGAACCACATGCGTCGGGCCATAACCTATGCGCTGCTTGCAACCGGCCTTGCTTGCGCACCCGGCACACTTGGCGCAGCGGACAGCGCAAGCCGGGGCGCGGCGGCTGGTTCCGGTCAGCCGATCCTGAACCTGCGTCCGCGTTACGAATACGCCGATCAGGATGGCAAGGACACCGGCCAGGCCGCCACGCTGCGCACTCTGGCGGGCTGGCGCACCGGATCGTGGGCCGCCCTGTCCGGCACGCTGGAACTCATCGATGTCGGCCGCCTGAACGATGACTACAACGACAACCTGAATGGCAAGACCCGCTACCCGGTGATCGCCGATCCCGACAACACGGACATCAACCAGCTTTATCTCGATTACGCAGGGCTGCCCGATACCCGCGTGCGCGCCGGACGTCAATCGATCAAGCTCGATAATGTCCGGTTCGTCGGCAACGTCGAATTCCGCCAGGTGATGCAGGTTTTCAACGGCGTGACCGTCGAAAACAACACCCTGCCGGATACCCGGCTCTTCGCCGGCTATCTCGGACGCGTCAAAACCGTCAACGCAAGACAGCACGACACCGACACCGTAATGCTCAACGCACGCTACGCGATCACGCCGACCGATGCGATAGTCGGATACGGTTACTTCCAGGACCAGAAGGATGCGCTTGCCGCAGCGGCATTTCAGGGCACGGCGCCGGCGGACAGCTCGAACCAAAGCGCGGGCCTTCGTGCCGATGGCGCGCACCCCCTGAATCCCGACTGGAAAATTCTCTATACGGCCGAGTACGCGAAACAGGCGGACCTTGCCGGCGGCGACACCCGCATAGAAGCCACTTACCGCAGAGTGGGCATCGGCGGGCAGTGGCACGATAGCTATCTGCGCCTGGACCGGGAAGTGCTCGGCAGCAACCGAGGCCGGTATGCCTTCCAGTTTCCGCTGGCCACGAATCATCTGTTTCAGGGGTGGGCCGACCAATTTCTGACCACGCCCAGGCAAGGCATCCGGGACGTGTACTTCAGCGGCGGGGCAAAAATCGAGAAGGCACAACTGCTCGCCGAATATCACCGGTTTCGATCGGATTTCGGCAGCGTCGACTTCGGCAAGGAGTTCGATTTCAGCGTCTCCTACCCCCTGATGCCGAGACTGCTCGGCAAGATCGAATACGCGGACTACCAGGCTGGCGAACTAGCGTCGGGCAAGGTCGACCTGACGCGAGTATGGGTGACGCTCGTATTCAACTACTGAATAACGGGTAACCCGGAAGCTCGATAGTTTCGCGGGAAGAGAACAATCAGAAATACCCGCTCAAGCGATTCAACCAATCCGTTTCCACCGATTGAATATATGAACGCTAACGGACATTGATACGCTTGGCACGCGGTGCCGTCGAGTTGCTCTTGGCAAAAGTGCGGCCACTGCTTCCTGCCCGAAGCGCCGTACGCGCAGCAGCTCGCGCTCGATCAAGGCTCCAGCCGACGCTGTGCTGGAATCGCAGTCGGCCGTACTTGCTTGATTGTCTCCTCGCCGTGCTCAACCAGGCCGATGGTGGCACATACGAAAATCACAGGCACAATATTCCACCGACGGAACCGGAATGAATATTTTTTTCTCGCGCATGATCCGGCTCCGATCAGGCTCGACAATGAAAGCCAATGTAGTAGGATTTTCTAAAATTGTCGAAAGAAGTCGAAAAATAGGAAGCCTTTTCGGGTAACAAAAAAATAAAATGCCCCGTATGCAGTGGGCCTGCCAAAAAGCCACGCGAGGCGGAGGACGCACATGAACCAGGATCGAGTTGTTGCAACTTATCTGATCGAGACGCCGCATGCACTTGAGCATGCCGCGGCCGTGCTCGCCGGGGAGCAGTCGAGCGGCACGTTCGTTTCGGTCCCGGGTGAAACCAGCGAACTGAAGGAGCGCTTCGGCGCGCAGGTGTTGCGCATCGAGCCCCTTGATAGCGTGCCTGTACCGAGCCTGCCCGGCAGCAAAGCCCCCCGCTCGGATTCGGGCCGCACTGAATACCGGCGGGGCCGCGTCGTCGTATCGTTCCCCTTGCACAACTTTGGGCCTTCGCTACCCAGCCTGCTCGCTACCGTGGCTGGCAACCTTTACGAGTTGCAGGAACTGTCGGGAATCCGCCTCGAGGATCTCGAGCTGCCGCAGGCATTCGCCCAACGCTACCCCGGCCCGGGTTTTGGCATCGATGGCACGCGCAAGCTCGCGCAAGTATCGGGCCGCCCCTTGATCGGGACGATCATCAAACCCAGCATCGGCCTGTCCACCGACGCACTTTGCAAACTGGTGAGCGACCTCGCGTCAGCCGGCCTCGACTTCATCAAGGACGACGAACTGCAGGCCGACCCGCCGTATGCGCCTCTGGCGCAGCGCGTTGCAGCGGTCATGCGCGAGATCGAGCGCATAGCCGACGCCACCGGCAAGAAGGCGATGTATGCCTTCAACATTACCGGCGACGTGGACCACATGCTGCGCGGTCACGACCTGGTGAAGAAGCACGGCGGCACCTGCGTGATGATCAACATCAACAACGTCGGCTTCGCGGCGCTTGCACACGTGCGGCGCCATTGCGAGTTGCCGATCCATGGCCACCGGGCAAACTTCGGCGCCATGGCGCGCCATCCTTTGCTTGGCATCGGCTTCACGGCATACCAGAAGCTTTGCCGGCTCGCCGGTGTGGACCATCTGCACGTGGGCGGCTTCAACAGCAAATTCTACGAGACCAACGATGAGGTCGCCCGCTCGATCAAGGACTGTCTGACACCGCTATTCGGGGACTATCGCGTCATGCCGGCGATTTCGTCGGCGCAATGGGCGGGCTCCGCGTTGCCGATTTATGCCGCGACGAAGAGCATCGACGTGATCCACCTGGCCGGCGGCGGCATCATCGCGCACCCGGGCGGCACCGCCGCAGGCGTGTTGAGCATGCAGCAAGGCTGGGAGGCCGCCCTCGCCGGCGCCACGTTGGACGGCTATGCGCAGACGCATCCGGAGTTGCAGGCAGCGATTAAAAAGTTCGGAGGGCGTAGCTGATGGCGACTGACTCGAAACTGCTGCTCGCCTTCTACGGCGACGATTTCACCGGGTCCACCGACGCGATGGAAGCTCTCGCCGTATCGGGATTGCGAACCGTGCTGTTCCTGACGCCGCCCACGCCGGATTTCCTGCGGCGGAAGTTTCCCGATCTGCGCTGCATCGGCGTTGCCGGCACCAGCCGCGCGATGTCCCCGGCAGAAATGGACGCGCAACTCGAGCCGGTCTTGCGCGAGCTGTGGTCGCTGCGCGTACCGCTCACGCATTACAAAGTGTGTTCGACCTTTGATTCCGCGCCCGAGGTGGGCAGCATCGGCCATGTCGCGGACCTGGCGCGCCGCTCACTCAGCGCCGGCCCGACCATGTCGGTGCTGGCCGGTGCGCCGCCGTTGCGCCGTTACACGATTTTCGGGAATCACTTCGCCGCGGCGGGAGAGGATGTGTTCCGGCTCGACCGGCATCCGACCATGTCGCGCCATCCGGTCACGCCCATGCACGAAGCCGACCTGCGCGTTCACCTTTCACGCCAGACACAGGCCACGGTTGGATTGATGAGCTTGCCCGAGCTGACCGGCGACGATGCCAGCGTGGATGCGAACCATGCACGCAAACTGGAGAAAAAACCCGACCTGCTGCTCTACGACTGCGCCGATGACCAGGACCTGCGCACGGTTGGCCGGCTAATCTGGGAGCAGGCCCGGCATGCGCAGCATTTCGCGATCGGCTCGTCCGGTGTGGAATACGCGCTCGCAGCGCACTGGCGCACAGCCGGCGTGATCCCGGCGGCGCGCGCCAGGTTTGCGCCCGTAACGCCGGTGCAGCAGTTGCTGGTGGTATCTGGCAGCGCGTCGCCGATGACGGCGGCCCAGATTCAATGGGCGTCCGAAAACGGCTTCGAGTGCATCCGCGCACCCACCCAGGAACTGTGCAGCCCGCAAGGAATGGAGACCTCGGCGCGCGGCTTGTCCGAGCGTGCCCACGCCGCGTTGTCTTCGGGGAAAAGCGTGGTGGTCTACACCGCAGCCGGCCCCGACGATCCGACGATTCGAGCGACCCGTGACGCCCTGGTGACAGGTTCGGGCGTCAGTTCGGGTAACACGGCGAAGATACTGGGCACGGCCCTCGGGCGCATCGCGCGCGGCCTGCTGGAGCGTACCGGCCTGCGGCGCGTGGTGGTGGCAGGCGGAGACACGTCGAGCTATGCCACCCAGGAACTGGGCTTGTACGGCCTGGAAATGCTTGCCGAACTCACGCCCGGTGCACCGCTGTGCCGCGGCTATTCCGAAGACCCGAAGTTCGACGGACTCGAGATCGCGTTAAAGGGCGGCCAGATGGGCAAGGCGAATTATTTTGGCATGGCGCGAGGCGATCGCTAGCGGTTCAGCGCTGGTCGCCTTTGCAGGTAGTCAATTTCAATTTCAACACGGAGGCAGCATCATGAAGAAAGTCGCAGTTCTTGGCGCGGGCGGCAAGATGGGTTACCGCGTATCGGCGAATCTGAGGGGTGCGCCCTATCAGGTGAGCCACATCGAGGTCAGCGAAGGCGGCCGCAATCGGCTCAAGGAACTGGGAATCACCTGCGTCGACGCTGATCGCGCGTTGCCCGAAGCAGACGTGGTGATCCTGGCGATTCCGGACAATATGATCGAGAAAGTCACCTCCAAGCTGGTCGACAAGTTCAAGCATGGGGCGACGCTGATTGCGCTCGATGCCGCCGCACCATTCGCGGGTCATCTGCCCGAGCGCGAGGATCTGACGATTTTCGTTGCGCATCCCTGCCATCCGCCGATCTTCAACGACGAGACCGACCTCGAAGCCAAGCGCGACTACTTTGGCGGCCTCAAGGCGAAGCAGGCGATCGTGTGCGCGCTGCTGCGCGGCGACGAGAAGAACTTCGCAGTGGCTGAGGACGTGTCCAAGCGCATGTACGCGCCTGTCATGCGCTCGCATCGGGCCACCGTAGACCAGATGGCGATACTCGAGCCGGTCCTGTCGGAAACCGTCTGCGCCACTTGCCTTACCATCATTCGCGAAGCGACGGACGAAGCGGTGCGCCGTGGCGTGAAAGAAGAGGCGGCGCGGGATTTCATCCTCGGTCACCTGAATGTCGAACTGGCGATTCTGTTCGATCAGCTTCCGGGCGTCCGGATGTCGGACGCGGCCAACAAGGCGGTGGAGCGCGCAAAAAAGGAGATCTTCGCGCCGGACTGGAAAAAAGTGTTCGAGCGCGATGCCATCGCCGAAAACATCCGCATGATCACCTCGGTTTGACAAGCGGAGGCCCAACATGCTGAAAAAAGAAGTCGCAAAAGGTAAAGGCGGCCGCGTGATCCTGATGGATTCGATCACCAAGGTCACGCCCGAGGACAAAGGTGCCATCGTCGTGTGCGCTTCGCACGGCGGCAGCAGTTCGGGAGAGTTCGCGCTGGAAGTGCCGCTCAAGGTGGTGATCTTCAACGATGCGGGTGTGGGCAAAGATAACGCCGGCATCGCCGCGCTGGAGATGCTGCAAAAGCGCGGGGTCGCCGGCGCGACGGTGGCGCACACCAGCGGGCGCATCGGCGATTCGATGGACATGTGGGAGAACGGCGTGCTGTCCCACGTTAACGCGGCGGCTAAAGCCGCGGGGCTCGCTTCCGGGGCGCGCGTACGTGACGTTCTGACGCAACTGGTGTCGCGCTAAAGGCGAGTTAAGGGGGGATCCGGATGGCCGCCGCCCCCCGCCAAGCGGACTTACTGACGATGATCTGCGTGGCCACAGATCAACGTGGCGCACTGCGGACCAAGAGACAAAGAAGATGAATCCTCACTCCGAGTTTGCCGATCCCGAGGCGGTCCTCGTCCCGCGGGCAGGAGCGCCCAAATGGCTGGTGGCGCTCGAAGCCGCAGTCGGACGCGCCGTGGAAGCGGTAGCGGCCCTGCTCGTCGCGGCCGAAGTCATTGTCCTGTTCGCTGGCGTGATGTCGCGTTACGTTTTCCACCGCCCGCTGCTCTGGTCGGACGAACTCGCTTCGATTCTCTTCCTGTGGCTGGCGATGCTCGGTGCGGTGGTGGCGCTGCGCCGAAGCGAACACATGCGCATGACCGCCATCGTCGGCAGGGTATCGCCGCCCGTGCGTGCATTCCTCGATGTGCTGGCCATTGCCGCGGCACTGGTCTTTCTGGCGCTCATCGTGTATCCCGCCTACGAGTTTGCCCACGACGAGTTGGTCATCACTACGCCGGCGCTGGAGATCACCAACGCCTGGCGCGCCGCTGCGCTGCCCGTAGGCAGCGCGCTCATGCTGCTGATCGCGCTCATGCGGCTGCTGGAAGCGGGAAGCTGGCGCGTCATCCTCGGTGCGTTCGCGGTCATCGCGGTCGGAGTGGGCATCCTCGTGGCGCTGCAGCCCGTTCTGTTCGAGCTCGACAACGAGAACCTGTTGATCTTTTTTGTCGGCATCGTCGCTCTCAATGTGTTCGCCGGCGTGCCCATCGCCTTTGCCTTCGGTCTCGCCACCTATGGCTACCTGGCGATCACCACCATGATTCCGATGACCGCCATCGTCGGCCGGATGGATGAGGGCATGTCACATCTGATCCTGCTCTCGGTGCCGCTTTTCGTGTTCCTCGGCCTGCTGATCGAGATGACAGGCATGGCACGGGCGATGATCGGATTCCTCGGCAATCTGCTCGGCCACGTGCGTGGCGGATTGCACTACGTGCTGGTGGGCTCGATGTATCTGGTCTCGGGCATCTCGGGTTCCAAGGCCGCCGACATGGCGGCGGTCGCCCCGGTCCTGTTTCCGGAGATGCAGCGGCGTGGAGCGAAAAAGGGCGATCTGGTTGCGCTGCTTTCGGCGACCGGTGCGCAGACCGAGACCATACCGCCGAGCCTGGTACTGCTTACCATCGGCTCTGTAACGGGTGTCTCGATCGCTGCACTCTTTACCGGTGGCATGCTCCCCGCGGTGGTATTGGGACTGACGTTATGCGCGTTGGTGTGGTGGCGCTATCGCAACGAGGATCTGTCGCACGTGCAGCGCGCGAAGGGCGCGCAGATTGTGCGCAGCCTGCTGATCGCAGCACCGGCCATCGCCCTGCCATTCGTGATTCGCGCCGCGGTCGTGCAAGGTGTCGCGACCGCCACGGAAGTTTCCACCATCGGCATCGCCTACGCGATCATTGCCGGCCTGCTGATCTACCGCCAGTTCGACTGGGGCCGGCTGCTGCCCATGCTGGTGGAGACCGCGTCGCTTTCGGGCGCCATCCTGCTCATCATCGGCGCGGCAACAGGCATGGCCTGGTCGCTCACCCAGTCGGGCTTCTCGCAGGATCTTGCCGAGGCCATGTCGGCCATGCCGGGTGGTAGAGCGGGCTTCATTGCCGTGTCTATCGTGGTTTTCATCATCCTGGGCAGCGTGCTCGAGGGCATTCCCGCCATCGTGCTATTCGGCCCGCTGCTGTTTCCGATCGCCGCGCAGATGGGCGTGCACGAAGTGCATTACGCCATGATCGTCATTCTGGCGATGGGCATCGGGTTGTTCGCACCGCCCTTCGGGGTCGGCTATTACGCCGCCTGCGCCATCGGCCGCACCAATCCGAGCGAAGGTATCCGCCCCATTGGCGGCTACCTCCTGGCCCTGTTGGTCGGGTTGATTGTAGTCGCGGCGGTGCCGTGGATCTCCATCGGTTTCCTGGAGAAGTGACCATGATCAATGAGGCAAATAGCATGGATGCTGATCACGCAACAGGTTCCAATCCGCTCTGCGTACCGGTGCCCAGGAGAGAGGGCATCACACGTCGCCAGGTACTGACTGCCGCAGCGGCGTTGCCTCTGTTTGGCATGGTGAGCCGGCGCGGGCTGGCCGCTCGAGCGAAGTACCGGTTCAAGTTCGCCGGCAATCTGCCCATGACCCACCCGATCAACGTGCGGGTGAAAGAGATCCTGCCAAAGATCCTTGAGGAATCGGGCGGTCAGTTGGAAGTGCGAATGTTCCCGAACAATCAGCTCGGTGGCGACTCCGATATGTTGTCGCAACTGCGCAGTGGCGCGCTGGAAATGTTCGTGCTGTCCGGCACCAATGTGTTGTCCACGATGGCAAAGCAGACGGCGCTGTACGGGGTCGGTTTCGCGTTCAAGGATTACTCCCAGGTATGGGCCGCTCTCGATGGTGATCTCGGCGCCTACCTGCGCGGCGTCATTGCGAAATACAACCTGCACGCGTTCGACAGATTGTGGGACATCGGCTTCCGGCAGATCAGCAGCAGCACCAAGCCGATCCTGACGCCGGACGATCTGAAGGGCTTCAAGATCCGCGTGCCGGTGAGTCCATTGTGGGGGTCTTTGTTCCAGCATCTGGGCGCGTCACCGACCTCCATCAATTTCGCCGAGGTGTACTCGGCCTTGCAGACACATATCGTCGATGGCCAGGAGAATCCGCTGTCGCTGATTCTCATCGCCAAGCTCTATGAGGTGCAGAAGCACATTTCGATCACGAACCACATGTGGGACGGCCAGTTCACGCTGGTCAACGCACGAGTATGGAAGGCGCTGCCGGAAAAACTGCAGGAGATTCTGGCGCGCAATTTCAACGAAGCGGCGATGCGGGAGCGTGAAGACCTGGTGAAGCTGAACCAGAACGTCGAGGGCGAGCTGACCAGACTCGGATTGCAGTTTCACCGCACAGACCCCGACCAGTTCCGGGCTGCGATATCCAGGGCCGGCTACTACAGGAAATGGAAAGCAACGTTCGGCGCCGAGGCCTGGGCAATGCTCGAGAAGTACGCCGGCCCGCTGGTGTAGAACCGGTACGGCGCAAAAAAAGGAGAAACAGGAAATGACGAATCTACGCACCAAGCGGGCAGCAGGCCTCGCTGAGCAGCCATCCCGGCCTCGCCGGCGTTTCTTGCAGGCGGCGTGTGCCCCATTGCTGCTCGGGGGGATGGCTGCGTTGCCAGCCGTTGCGCTTGCCGAACACCACTCCAGGAAGCGCGTGGAGACCCCGGGCAAGACGTGGCTCGAAGTGTCGTTGAACGGTCCCTGGTCGCGCGACAAGCAGCCAGGGATCCCGATCGCGGTCAAGGACATCGTCGCACAGGGCATAGCCTGCGCTCGCGCGGGTGCGGCGATCGTCCACGTGCACGCTTACGACGAGAGCACTGGCCGGCAAAAGGACGATGCGGATCTGTATGCGGCAATCATCGAAGGCATCCGCGCCAAAGAGGACGTCGTCGTATATCCCACGCTGCCCTTTGCTGGCAGCGTGGACGCGCCCAATATGATGAGCGCGCGGGAGCGCTTCGCACATACTGAAACGCTGGCCAAGCGGGGTCTGCTGGAGTGGACAGTGGTGGATCCGGGCTCTACCAATCTCACGCGGCTGGACGAGATCCCGGAAGGCAAACAGGGTTTCGTGTACGCCAATCCCGAATCGCACATCCGCCTCGGCCTGGAGTTGTCCTCCCGCTATCGCATCCATCCGGGTTACGCACTATACGAACCCGGCTTCGTGCGTCTGGGCGCAGCGCTCGAGCGCGCTTACCCCCAGGTTCCGCAATGCATCTACCGCTTCATGTTTTCCGACGGACTGAGCTTCGGCTTTCCGCCGCGCCCGTACGCGCTGGATGCCTTCCTGCAGTTGCTCGCGGACGAGGCGCCGCATGCGCCGTGGATGATCGCCGGGCTCGACGTGAATATTACGCCCTTGATGGCATACGCCGCGGAGCGTGGCGGGCATATCCGCGTGGGGCTGGAGGATGCGCCGTTCGGGGCAACCAAGACCAATGTGCAACTGGTGGAAGAGGCGGTCGCCGTGGTTCGCTCGGTAGGCAAGGAACCGGCGAGCATCAAGGAAATCCGCAAAGCGTTGGCACGCGCATGAACGAGCGAGACACACTGCCAGCAAGACCAGACCAGGAAGGAGAGCAATAATGGAATTCAAGGAGCTTCGGCAGCGCTTGCTGCGGTTGGACCCGGCGGCGCTTTGCGATGCCGACAAGCAATTGCGCGTGATCGACCCCGCGCTGCGACCGATCAATCCGGGCGCAAAACTGGTGGGCCCGGCTTTCACGCTGGTATGCCCTGACGACCATCTCACGGTGCTGAAGGCGCTCGAGGAAGCGCGCCCGGGTGACGTGCTGGTGATCGACACGCGTGGCGGTCGCCGCGCGGTAGCGGGCGAGTTATTCGCAACGGAAGCCATTCGCCGGAAGTTGAACGGCATCGTAGTGGACGGCGCGGTGCGGGATACCGCGACGTTGCGAACGCTTCCCCTGCCGGTCTACGCGCGCTTCGTCACGCCGATGTCCGGTACCACGCAGAATGCATGCACCAGACAAGTCGCGATTCAATGCGGGGGCGTTGCAGTCAATCCCGGCGATATTGTTTTCGGCGACGATGACGGGTTGATCGTTGCCTCGCCGCGCGAGCTCGAGCGTCTTGTTCCGGTTGCCGAAGAAATTCAGAGCAAGGAGCTGGCTGCGCTCGCACGCATGCGCGACGGCAACAGCCTGCAGCACTTGCTGAATTTCGACGCGCACTGGGAGGCGGTCACGAAGCAGTCGGACAGCAAGCTCGCATTCCTGCCCATCTGAGATCGGAGCGCCGATGGGATCTCAACAAGCTCCACAGCGTATCGCGCTTGTGACCGGTGCCGCAAAGGGAATCGGCGCGTCGATCGCAGATGTTCTCGCCCGGCAAAACGTTCATGTGCTGATCGGCGACATCGATGAAACCCAGGCGGCCGCCCAAGCCGAAGCGCTCGTCCGCGCCGGAAGGACTGCTTCGGCGCTGCGCATCGACGTCGGCGATCCTGCATCGATTTGCGCTGCGTTTGAAAACATCGATCAACGCTACGGCCGCTGCGATATCGTGGTGAACAACGCCGGCATAGCCAAGACCTATCCCTTCGTCGACTTCCCGCTGGATAGCTGGCAGGCCCATCTGACCATCAACCTCACCGGCGTGCTGTTGTGCGCCCAGCATGGCGCCCGGCGCATGATGCGCAACCACTGGGGCCGCATCATCAACATAGCATCCGTTGCCGGCATGCGCGCAGTTGGCGCTGGCCGGACCGGTTACGGGACCTCGAAGGCCGCGGTCATCGGCCTCACGCGGCAAATGGCGGTAGAACTCGCCGAGCATGGCATCACCGCCAATGCGGTTGCGCCGGGGCCCGTCGATACGCCGATGACCAAAGTGCTGCATTCACCGGAATTCCGGCAAAGCTACACCGACGCCATCCCGATGAACCGCTACGGCACGCCCGAGGAGATCGCCGCCGCAGTCGCCTTTCTGGCCTCGGATGGTGCTGGTTACGTGACCGGAATCGTTATTCCAGTGGATGGCGGTTTTCTTGCCTCTGGTGCACGTTAGGGGCGACTTTCATCAGCTGACAGCGACCTGTCGCATTGCTGAACGATGTCGCCCGCATTGCGGTGAGATGGGACGACGGGCAAAAGTCGCGGCTCGACTGAAGCGCCAGACGAAAAAACCGGGCATTCGCCCGGCTTTTCTAATCTCGCGCGGCGCAGTGAATCAGCGCCGCAACTGATATTCCGAAAGGCGCTCCTTGACGACAACGATGTCGTCCGGCTGGAGCGGATCGGTCAGCGCCGCATCGATCATCATCAATTCGCCGTTGGGCATGCGCCGGTGAATGCCGATTCCGCGTTCGGTTGCCCGCGGCGTCAACCCGCCGCCCAGGGACAAGGCCTGCGCGACAATGGTGTTGGGCTCGAGGCGATAAGACCCGGCGCGCTGGACCTCGCCATAGATATAGAAGACCGGCGCGCGTTCCACGAAGATCGTGTCGCCATTTTCCAGCTGGATGTTGGTGGACGGGTCGCCGCCGCGAAACAGCGCGACCACATCGATCTCGATCTCTTCCGGTTTGCCGCTGCGTTTGGTCAGCACCGTCACCTTGTCGGCACCGGTGGTGTTGATGCCGCCGGCCTGCGTGATGATGTCGGTCAGCCGTGAAGCGCTTTCCTCGAGCACATAACTGCCCGGCCTGGCGAACTGGCCGAGCACATGCACCTGACGGCTGCGCACCTGCACGATGGACACTGCAACCTGGGGATTGATGATAAAGCCCCCGCGCTTGAGTTGCTCCGCGATGCGCGCGCCCGCCTCGGCCGTCGTCAACCCGCCCAATCCGACCTCACCGATCAACGGAAACACAATAGACCCGGCTTGGGAAAGCCGTGTCTCGGTGGTTAAATCCGGATTCTGAAACACTGTGATCCGGATGCTGTCGCTGGGCCCCAGCACTTCACGCACTGGCCCCGTATTGCCAGCCAGGGCGCTACCCGCTCCGCTCGAACCCGGGCCCGGTGGCGCAACGCGCGCCTGTGCGGAATCGCGTAATTTGGTGATCTCTCGTTCCTTGGCGGCATCGCGTTGCTTGGCCGCCTCGCGCGCCTGCGGCGTTTCGCGCTCCTTGGCCGGATCGCGCGCCTGCCCATAGGTCGGGGCTGCGATTACCGCCATCGATAGCAATGCCAGCGCCAGATTGCGAAGTGGCTTCATCGTGGCAAGAGCGCGGGTTGTCATGTGTCGCATAGTAAACCTCATATTCAACATTCCCGGTGGATGGGAGGATGTGGTTTCCTGATGGTGACGCGTGGCGGTATCCGTGCGCCACTCGGTGAGCTCACCTGGACTTGCTGGCAACATGTGACAAGGCTCTGATCGATTATGCTCGGCCTGCTTATTGCCAGGGAATTTACTCTGGACGTCAGGTTAGGCGCGGGACATTTACCCGCAATGTCCGGTTTTGATCCAATCGGACTATCGGCACGGTGTGAGTGCTGGCGGGACGGGCGCAAGTATTGCGTGATCAATCTTCGAGGAGTAAGCGAGATCCGTCCGGCGACTCGGAGCGACGCGGCAATCACTGGGACTTCAATTGCGAACGAAAGTCCTTTCTGGCTAAATGCTTTGCCCGCCGCCTGCCTGGCGCCGCGCGGGCTGTTCCAGCGATTTCCACACGCATAGTCCCTTGGTCGCCGCATCGATGGAATCCAGGTAGCGTGCATGGTCCTCGAGCTCGGCCGCTGTAGCGCGGATGACGATCAACTCAATTTCGACGTTGAACAAATTCCCGTCCGAGTCCGCCGATGCAGGCTCGGCGATATCCATCAGCAGGCTTTCCTGTCCCCGGGTCATGGACAAATACACTTCTGCGAGCAGCCGCGCATCCAGCAGCGCCCCGTGCAGAGTGCGCGCGGAATTGTCGACGAGATAGCGCTCGCACAGCGAGTCCAGAGAATTGCGCTTGCCCGGATGCAACCCTTTCGCCATTTTCAGCGTGTCGGTGATCACCGGACAGTAGAACGACGTTGGTTTTAACCCGCACAGTGCGAACTCCTGATCCAGAAAGGCAACATCGAACGGCGCGTTATGGATGATCAGTTCCGCCCCTTCGATGAACTCGAGCAGCTCGTTCGCGACATCGCGGAATCGCGGCTTGTCCGCAAGAAATTCACCGGTGATGCCGTGGACCTGCAGGGCCCCGGCTTCGATCTCGCGCTCGGGATTCAGGTACTGATGATAGTGCTTGTCCGTGAAGCGGCGATTGAGGATCTCCACGGCGGCGATTTCAATGACGCGATGGCCCAAAGCAGGATCGAGGCCAGTGGTCTCGGTATCAAGAATGATCTGTCTCACGCTTGCGCCTTGCGCCTCTGCGCCATGGCTTCCGCAACGCCGCGGTTAGCCAGTTCATCGGCTTTTTCATTGCCCACGTCCCCTGCATGACCACGCACCCAGATCCATTCGATTTTATGGTCACGCACCAGTTCGTCGAGCCGTTGCCACAAGTCAACGTTCTTCACCGGTTTCTTGTCTGCGGTGCGCCATCCTCGCTTCTTCCAGTCGTGAATCCACACCGAAATCCCGGAGTGCACATACTTGGAATCGGTATGCAGGCGCACCGTACAGCTGCGCTTGAGCACGCTCAGCGCCTCGATCACGGCCATCATTTCCATTCGGTTATTGGTCGTCTGCGCTTCGCCGCCGCAGAACTCCCGCTCGTGCTCGCCCCACTTCATCCATACACCCCAGCCGCCGGGCCCCGGATTTCCCTTGCAAGCCCCGTCGGTATAAACCTCGACGACATCGCTCATCTCGAATCCTCGGCGGCATGATTGGAGCGTGCGGCCATGGCATCGTCGCGGCCGTTGGTCTTGTGCGGAACGGGCGCCAGCGCCTTCTTCTTGACCGGCGCTGTTTTCCAATGCGGGGTGATCAGGCGCATGCCCTGTACTCGCTTGATGCCGTGCAGGTAGTAGACCCCGCCGGCAAACGGCCACCACCGGTCCCCGGCGGCTTCCATGAAGTTCCAGCGGCGGGACCATTTTTCACTGGAGACCGGTGGGGCGTAGCTGCACATGCGCCCACCAGCGAGTTCGAACCCGAGTAACGCCATCCAGTCCTTGATTCGTGGCAGATTGATGAATTGGCCGCACCACGGATACGCGCCGTTGCCACGTGCCGCAAGCCGGCGCGCGCCCCACAGACTCCAGGGGTTGAATCCCGACAGTAGGACGTGGCCCTCAGGCATCAGGACGCGCGAAACCTCGCGCAACACCTGGTGAGGATTGCTGCTGAACTCCAGGGTGTGCGGCAGCACGACCAGATCGATCGAAGCGGTGCGCAGCGGCAACGCGCACGGATCCGAACGCAGTCCGACTGGCCCGTCGCTGCCCGTCACGCAGCGAAACGGGATTCGATTGGCGCGCAAGAACGAGTATTCCGGCAATCCGAGCTGTACCGCGTTGTAGCCGAACACGTCGGCGAGTTCGCGGTCGAAATAGCTCAACTCGGCTTCAATGAGACGCGCCCCCAGCGCAGTGGAGAACCATTCGGACAGAGTCGAGGGCGCGGCCAGGGTTGACATTCAGTTCTGTGAATCAAAAGATACCGGCATGGATACCACTACGATCGTTCCCATTCGCGCGTTCCAGGACAACTATATCTGGTGCTTGCGCCGCGCATCGACCGCGGTCGTCGTGGATCCCGGAGACGCCGCGCCCGTGCTGGATTATCTTGCACGAGAAGGGCTCGATCTTGCGGCGATACTGACCACGCATCATCACGCCGACCACGTTGGCGGCAATATCAGGATCCTGGCGAAGTATAACGTACCGGTATTCGGCCCGGCTCGCGAGCATATTCCCGGTCGAACGCACAGCCTGACAGAGGGAGATCTCGTCGAAGTTCCCGGCATGCCTATGACTCTGCGGGTCTTAGATGTGCCGGGCCATACGGCGGGACACATCGCCTATTTCGGCGAAGGGTTGTTATTCTGCGGGGACACGCTGTTTTCCTGCGGCTGCGGCAGACTGTTCGAAGGCACCGCCGCGCAGATGTACTCGTCGCTCGCGAAGTTCGCCGCGCTGCCGGCAGATACGCTCGTGTATTGTGCTCACGAGTACACCCTGTCTAACCTGCGGTTCGCACGCGCCGCCGACCCCGGCAATCGCGCCATCGACGAGCGTGAGGCAGCTGCGCTGGCGGCACTTGCAGCCGGCCAGCCGTCGCTTCCATCGACTATTCGGACCGAACTTGCCGCAAACCCGTTTTTGCGCAGCACCCTCCCCGCGCTCACGAACGCGGCCAGCCGCCAAGCAGGGCGCGCGCTGCAAAGTCCGGTTGAGGTTTTTGCGACCTTGCGCGCATGGAAGGATGCCTTCAGGACCTGACGAGAGCCGTAGAATTGGTACTTGACCGAACGCGGTATCCTGACCGTATAATGCGGTATATCAATATCTTGCAATAAACAATGAAGAAACTACTTGCGGTTTTGACCGGGGCATGCTTCGCGTGGGCGATGCCGCCGCTGCAGGCGCAGGAGGCCGCTCCGGCGGAGCCGCCATTGACTCAGTCAACACCGGAGTGGGTCGCGCCCGGCACTGACGCAACCGGCGAGGTGCAATCCGGGACCCCGGATGTCTTTGTGCAGAGCGACGTTACGGACACCGACTCCTTACTCTCTCCCACCCCGGAAAGCCTGTGGGACCGTATCAGAGGGGGGTTCGCTCTGCCGGTCATCGATAGCGGGTTGGTCGCTCGCCATGAGGCCTGGTACCTGAATCATCCCGATTATTTTCAGCGCATGATCGAGCGCAGCAAGTTGTACCTTTACTTCATCGTGGAGGAGATCGACAAGCGGGACATGCCGATGGAAGTTGCGCTGCTGCCCATGATCGAAAGCGCGTTCAATCCGGTGGCTTTCTCGCGCGCGCGCGCTGTTGGCATCTGGCAGTTCATGCCCGCCACCGGTAAACGCTATGGATTACAGCAGAACTGGTGGTATGACGGGCGCCGCGACGTGCTTGCCGCAACACGCGCCGCCCTGGATTACCTGCAGAAACTACATGTGCAGTTCGATGACTGGCAACTGGCGCTGGCTGCGTACAATTGGGGCGAGAATGGTGTCGCCCGCGCGATCCGGCAGAATCGCGCCAAGCGCAAGCCGACCCAGTACCAGCATCTGCGCATGCCGCGCGAGACGCGCAACTACCTGCCCAAGTTGCAGGCAGTCCGAAACATCATCAGTAATCCGGAGTTGCTAAGCATACCCCTCGAGGATATTCCAAACCGACCGTATTTCACGACGGTGTCGACGTCCAAGCACATCGATATGGAGATTGCTGCGCAGTTGGCGGAAATGAGTGTTGATGACTTCCGATCGCTGAATCCAGGTCATACGCGTCCGGTCATCATGTCCAACGGTTCGCGCACCCTGCTGGTACCGATCGACAAAGCGGACATCTTCTCCGCGAATCTGGAAGAGTATGATCAGCCTCTCATTTCCTGGCAGACCTACACGCTCAAGAAGAACGAGCGTCCGGAAGCGGTCGCTGCCAAGTTCGGAATCACGCTGGCGCGGTTGCGTGAGATCAATGGCATCAATCAGCACGCGGTCATTCGCCCGGGCCGTTCCTTGCTGGTGCCGATGAGTGAAGACGATGATGCCTCCAATCTTGGCGAAACATGGAATAGCCCTGACTTCCGGCCGCCCGAGGACCTGTATTCCAGCCGCCTGGTGTATCGGGTCAAAAGCGGCGACAGTCTATATGCAATCGCACGCAAACATCGCGTCACCGTCGCGGCGCTGAAAGAATGGAACCACCTGAAGAGCAACCGGTTGAAGTCCGGTCAGCGGCTGACGATCTACCGCAATCCGAGACTGGTCCAACAGTAAGCCACGTTTAACCCCGGCACTCGCTCCGCGGCTCAGCGCGTGCGCAGGGCCGCACTCATTCCCGGTACATCGACCTTGGGCACGGCGGCCAGCAACGCTTTCGTGTATTCGTGTCGAGGACGGCGCAACACCTCCTCGGCCGCGCCCTGCTCGACAATTTTTCCGAGATACATCACCGCGACATCGTCGGCAAGAAACTCCACCACCGACATGTTGTGCGTAATGAACAGGTAGGCGATGCACAGACGGCTTTGCAGTTCCCGCAGAAGATTCAATATCTGCGCCTGCACCGATACGTCCAGCGCGCTCGTCGGCTCGTCGCACACGATCAGCCGTGGCTCGACGGCAAGTGCTCGCGCGATGGCGATACGCTGGCGCTGCCCGCCGGAGAATTCGTGCGGGTAGCGGTACTTCATTTCCGCACCCAGGCCAACCTGCGCAAGAATCGCATCGACGCGCGCGGCGCGAGCCTGCCGGTCGCCGCCTACTCCGAGTGCGATCATGCCTTCTTCGACAATGTCCAGCACACGCATGCGTGGATTGAGAGAACTGTAGGGGTCCTGGAAGATGATCTGGAAATCGCGGCGCCGCCCTCTGAGTTCGCTTGCGGACAGCGTCGCCAGATCGATACCACCGAAATTGACGCGCCCGCCGGATAGCGGCAGCAACTGCACGATGGCTTTGCCGACGGTGGTCTTGCCAGAGCCCGATTCGCCCACGAGCGCGAGCGTACGCCCTGCTTTCACGCTCAGCGTCACCCCATCCACCGCCCGCACGTGGCCTACAACGCGCTTGAAGATGCCCCTGCGGATCGGAAAATAGATTTTCAGATCATCCACCTCCAGCAACGGCGCGCCGGTATCAGGATGCTCCGCACCACACGCCTGCATCACGCCCGCGCCGTGCAGGGCTTCATCCGACACCGGCTTGCTTTCGGTTTGACTGAACAGATGGCAGCGCGCGCCATGCTGCGATTCAACCGGATTCCAGGCCGGAGCCGTGGTGCGGCAAAGCTCCCAGGCATAATCGCAGCGCTCCGCGAAGCGGCAACCTTTGAATTCCTGCGCGAGCGACGGCACGCGGCCGCGGATGACCGCGAGGGACCGATCCCGAGCCTGCCGGTCCGGCAGGGACGCAAACAGCTTGCGCGAATACGGATGCGCTGGATTGCGAAAGAAGGCATCACGCCGCGCAGACTCAACGATCTCACCGGCATACATGACGGCCACGTGATGCGCCATCGACGCCACCACACCGAGATCATGCGTGATCAGCAGGATCGACATGCCAAGTTTGCTCTGCAGATCGCGCAGTAGATCCAGAACCTGGGCCTGAATGGTGACATCGAGCGCCGTGGTCGGCTCGTCGGCAATCAGCAATGCCGGTTCGCAGGCGAGCGCCACCGCGATCATGACGCGCTGCTTCATGCCGCCGGAAAGCTGGAACGGATACTCCAGTACACGGCTCTTCGGGTCTGGCAAGCCTACCGCGTCGAGCAGCTCGTAGATCCGGGCCTGGGCAGCGTCGCCGCGCAGGTCCGTATGCCGCGTCAGTACTTCCCCGATCTGCGCTCCGACCGTCATGACCGGATTAAGACTCGTGCCCGGCTCCTGGAAGATCATGCCGATCTTGCGGCCTCGCACCTCGCGCATGGCCGATTCAGGAAGCTGCAGTATGTCGTGTCCGTCCAGTTTCACCGTACCGGAAACGATCAGGCCGGAATCCGGCAGCAGACGCGCAATCGACAGCGCTGTCATCGATTTTCCGCATCCGGATTCGCCCAGCAATGCGAAGGTCTCTCCCCGCGCGAGCGAGAACGATACGCCATCTACGGCGCGCACCACGCCTTCGCTGCCCGCCAGCCAGGTACGCAGATTATCGACTTCAAGCAATGCAGCAGTGTGGGACATTAGCGGCTCGGCGACGGTGGCAGATACCTCGAGAGAAACCCGGTGGCGAGCACACGGCTGCGGACCCTCGGATCGAACGCATCGCGCACCGCGTCGGAAAACAGGTTCGCCGACAGCACCATCATCAGCATGAATGCAAATGCCGAGGCAAGCGACCACCAGACCATGGGATCGCGCGCCATTTCCATGCGCGCCGCATTAATCATGGTGCCAAAGCTGTTCGTGGACGGATCCACCCCCACTCCTACGTACGACAACACGGCTTCGGCCAGGATCAGCGCGCTGAAATCCATGACAATCGCTATCAGCACGATGTGCATGACGTTAGGCAGGATGTGTCGCGTAATGATGCGCGAATCCGATACGCCGAATGCGCGCGCCGCCTGGATGTAATCAAGCTCACGCAACTTGAGCGACTCGCCGCGCAGCAGGCGGCACAATCCCGTCCAGCTGGTCACGCCCAATATCATGCATAGCACGAACAGGCGGGCGTCCGCTCGCTCGCTGGCCGTTTGAAACCAGTCCTGGTGGCGATCGAGCACCGCTTGCAGGATCAGCACCGATGCGGCGATCAGCAGCACGCCGGGAATGGAATTGAGGGTCGTATAAACATACTGGATCACATCATCGACCCACCCGCGCATATAGCCTGCCAGGATGCCCAGCAATAATGCAAACGGCAGCATCACCAGGGTCGTCAGGGTGCCGATGACGAGTCCGGTGCGTATGCTCTTGAGCGTCAGGTAGAACACATCCTGCCCCACCTTGTCGGTACCGAGCACGTGATACTTGGCCGAGAGCACCACCATAGGACAGAAGACGAGCAGCAGCACCCCGGTGGTGATCAGAATCTCGCGCCAAGGAACGGCGGTGTGGCCGCGCCATATGGCCGTCCAGGTTTCACGCACGCTGTGTCCGTGTCGGTGCGAGAGCCAGAAAGTCACGCACAGTAGAAGGACATTCCAGGCCAGAACCGCTATGGCCAACCCGACAACGGTGCGCTTGACAAGGTCCGCGCCGCGTTCGCGTTCCGGATCCTTGAGATGGCTGCCGCCGTGCTTCAATCGCGGATAGACGCGCGCATCGGTTCCGTCCGGCATCTCCACGGTTTCCTTGGCAAACAGATAAGCCGACAAGGGTGCCGAATAGGTCTTTTCCTGTTGGCTGCGCAGGGGTGCGGCGAGCACGTCGAACAGCGACATGACCTCGACCGCGTAATTGGCGTTGCCCGCCGCGGTATCGCCCTCCAGGCGCGGCCGAAAATGCACCGAATCGAGCAGTCCCACCGCGACGAAAGCCAGCAATACGACGGCGGCGATCATGCCACTACGGCTGTGCCCGACTTTCTTCCAAGGCGCGAGTAAATGCTCGTGCCTTGAGATATACCAGGCCGACGCCGCCACGACGACAAGCAGCAGGAAGATGAGCGCATCGGTAGTCAGGATGACCGGCTTGAAGGGAAAGTTCATTGCAGGCGTATCCGCGGGTCGGCGATGGTGTAGGAGATGTCGGTCAATATCAGTCCGACGATGTAGAGTACCGAACCCAGGAAGACCATCGCCCGCACGACGGCGAAGTCCTGATTGTTGATGGCATCGATGGTGTAACTGCCCAGACCGGGGATGGCGAAAAACGATTCGGTGATGAGACTGCCGAGAAACAACAGCGGAATAGCCACCACCGCGCCCGTCAGGATCGGGATCAACGCGTTATGCAAGACGTGCCGGAACAGCACGCGCCATTCCGACAGGCCTTTGGCACGGGCCGTGCGAACGTAATCGCGGTTGATTTCTTCCAGAAAGATGGTCCGGTACCAACGCGCGCTGGCGCCGACTCCACCGAGAATGCCGATCACCACGGGTAGCACCAGGAATTTCCAGGCGCTCACGCCGCTCGTGTAACCGGAGATCGGCACAAGATTCCACAGTTTGCTGACCAGATATTGGCCGCCAATGATATAGAAAAGGCCCGAAACCGACATTGCGATGATGCACAGCAGGACACCGACATAATCGATGTACGTCGCGCGGAAAAATGCCATCAGCAACGCGAAAGTAATATACGACAGCAGACCCACGACAAATACCGGAATCGCGATGGCCAGACTCGGGCCCATGCGCGCCCGGATCTCGTGCGCAATGTCCCGGCCATCTTCGGCATGACCGAAATCGAACCAGAATAGCGGCACCGATTTCTCGAAGAAAATCGTATCGGTCAACTTCGCGCTGCCTTCCGCTTGCGCATTGAAAAAGCTCGGCTTGTCATAACCTCTTTCCTGTTTCCATTTAAGCACCGCCTCCTCGCTGACGCGCTTCTGGCCGAGTTGCATGCGCGCCATGTCGTCGGGCGAGTTGACGATGAAGAACAGCAGGAAAGTCAATAGATTCACCCCGATCAGGATCGGGATCGCGTACAGAATGCGCCGCACCAGATAGCTGATCATCGCCGTGGCCTTATGCCGGCTGCAGCTTGCCGCGCGCGCGCTCGCGGCGTCGGTAAGATCGAACGGCGGGCGCTATGGCTAGCACAAGAACAGCGAAGACGGCAACGATCGGCCAGACCACCGGCTGATTCCACGCTACGCGCCTGGCGTGACGAGCAATGGGATCGATGCGCTGGTATTTCAGGCCATTGTTCGCCATCTTGTTGGGTTTGCGGTTATACACCCAGGCGTGCGCCAGCGTGTAGTCCTTGGGATAGAGCATGTATACCCAAGGCGCATCGTGGCGCAAGATGTCGACCATGCGATCGATCAGCTGCTGGCGTTCCGGGCCATTTGGCATGACCTGCATCTGATCGAACATGCGATCGTACTGCGCGTTCTGATAGTTGGCTGCGTTCTCCCCGCCTTTGACGCGGGATTGCGCGCCATAGAACAGGAACAGGAAATTTTCCGGATCCGGGTAGTCGGCATTCCAGCCGAAGAAGAAAAGCTGAGCCGTGCCCTTGCGTATCTTGTCCTGAAACCGATTGAAGTCACTGTTGCGCACGACCAGCTGCAGATTGATTTTCTGAAACTGCTTGGCCAGCCAGTCGATGCGCGACTTGCCGCCAACCCCGGTCAGCGTGGTGTCGAAGTAAATTACCAGCGGTTTGCCGCTTGCCCTGTCCAGACCATCCGGGTAGCCGGCTTCGGCGAGCAGCTTCTTTGCGTAGTCCACGGACTTTCGCACGGGCTTGCCGCCGACCCAGTCATAGACGTAGGGATTGACGCCTTCCATGCCCTCGCGGTGACCGAAAATTCCAGGTGGTATCGGCCCCTGGCCTGGTATGCCGCGGCCATTACTGAAGATGGAGATGAATTCTTCCTGGTCAATGGCAATGGAGATAGCCTGGCGCAGCTTGCGCGTGCGCTCCGAATCCCCGCCGACCACTGGATCGAGCATGTTGAAACCCATGTACATGACCGAGGTGGCCACCGACGTCTGCAGGCGTATTCCCTGTTCGCGCATCGAATCCGCAAGCGTGACGTCGCCGCTGGTCGTAATCTGGACCGTCTGGTCGAAACTGTCGGAGGTAATGCCCGACGCGTCGTAGTAGCCCTGCAGGAACTTGTTCCAGTAGGGAATGCTTTCCTTCTCCAGACTGAATACCGCCTTGTCGATGAACGGCATCAGCTTTCCTGCATCGTCAAGCAGCCCTTCCTCCCTGTCGCCGGCTTCACCTTCGGAGGGGTAGGCTTCTCCGGCGAAGTTCGGATTGCGCTCCATGACCATCATGCGGTTCGGGTCGTTCAACGTCAGCATGTAGGCCCCGGTGCCCACGGGATACCAGTCCAGAGACAGGTTCTTGCCATCGCTCATGCCCGGTTGCGAATAGAAACGCTCGGCTTCCCAAGGAACGGGAGAGAAAAACGGCATGGCGAGCCAGTACACGAACTGCGGATACTTGCCTTTGAGTTTGATTCGATAGGTATGGTCGTCGACCACCTCTACGCCCTCGAGAGGGAACTGCTGAAGATCCAGGTAACCATCTTCCGGAAGAGACTTGGCCGCATCCTGCAGCTTTTGCGCGTAGTCCTTCAGGCCGACAATGTATTCGCTGATCAGGCCGAAAATCGGTGAATGCAATCTTGGATGGGCAAGACGCCTGATCTGGAACGCGTAATCACTCGCCACCAGTTCGCGAGTTCCGGTGTGTTTGAAATCGCGCAGTTCGTAGACACCGGTCAACTGCTCAGGATTGAGCTGATGATAGCGATAGCGGCCATTCTCGTCTTTGGCAAATGCCGGATGCGGCTGATAGAGAATTCCTGGGCGAATACGTACTTCGTAGACACTGTATGCAACCCTGTCGCCCGCCGCCGTGTCTGGCAATCTTCGATCCGACGCATCGTAGTAAGCCGGGTGCGGCACTTCGGTGGCCGCCAGAGTGGTAAGTTCGTAAGGACGCTTGAGGTAATGATATTGCAGCGGGGGCATGTAGATCTGCGCCGTGAACACGGCCTCATTTTCGGCGTAGGACTGGACCGGGTCGAGATGTTTGGGCCGCTCGGCAAAGGAGGCGTAGAGAATATTCTTTCCTGCGTCTTCGGCAGGATAGGGATCATTCCATGGACCGCTGCACGCGCCCAAGCACGCCGGCATGGCCAGCGCCAGAATTGTCGTGAGACCTTTCATTGCGCGGAAGTGTAGCGGAATCTTCGTGATTAAATCATCGATTCGGGACTCATTTCCCGGAACCGGAAACGGGACAGACTGGCGGTTTGGCTATAATGCAGGGTCTTAACAGGGAAACAATCATGGGCTTTCTTCAGGACAAGAAGATCTTGATCACCGGATTGCTGAGCAGTCGCTCCATCGCCTATGGCATTGCCGGGGCCATGCGCCGCGAGGGTGCGCAGCTTGCCTTCAGTTATCAGGGCGATCGCGTGAAAGACCGGGTGATCGAACTGGCCGCCGAGTTCGACAGCAAACTGGTGCTGCCGTGCGACGTGGGAAGCGATGAAGAGATCGATGCCCTGTTTGCCAGTCTTAAACAGAATTGGCAAGGACTCGATGGCATCGTGCATTCCATCGCCTTTGCGCCGCGGGAAGCGCTCGCCGGCGACTATGTAGATTCCGTGAGCCGGGAGGCATTTCGCATTTCACACGACGTCAGCTCGTACAGTTTCGTCGCGTTGGCCAAGGCCGGACTGCCGATGATGCAGGGGCGCAATGCCGCGCTTCTCACGTTGACCTACCTGGGCGCCGAGCGGTCCTTTCCGAGCTATAACGTCATGGGCCTGGCCAAGGCCAGCCTGGAAGCTAACGTACGCTATATGGCGCAAAGTCTGGGCCCCAGGAATATTCGCGTAAATGCCATCTCTGCGGGCCCGATCAAGACGCTGGCGGCCGCAGGAATCGGCAACTTTGGAAAACTGCTGGCCATATCGGAAAAGCAGGCGCCGCTCCGACGCAATGTGACGATCGACGAAGTCGGCAACACGGCGGCCTTCCTGTGCAGCGACCTCGCCAGCGGCATCACCGGGGAAATCACCTACGTCGACGCCGGCTTCAATACCACGGCGGTCGGCCAGATCGAATAAAAACCCGCACGGCCTGCACCATGCGGGTTTGTCGGGGAAGGATAAGCCCCTATGAACCCTGCTCTAGTTTTTTCTTGTCGAGTTTGACGTCCGCGCGCTCGCGGAGGCTGGCGAGATAGGCGATGTACTGTTCCTGGCCGATCATCTGCGCCAGCGATTTCGCCAGTGCCTCGCGCTGTTCCGCAGTGACGGCGGGCGCCTCCTTGACCTTCGTCACCCGGTAGATCACGAACCGCCCCTGCGACACTGGTGCGCCCGTGTAGGCGGGCAACTTGGCCGTGTCGAGGCCAAAAACGGATTGAGCCGCCTCGGGATGCAAGCCCTGACGCTTCTGCAGCGTCACGCTTTGCGGCGCAGACCAGGCGAGCGCGACCGGTTCGCCTTTCTTGAGTTTACCGAGCGCCTCCCGCCCGGCGGTCTCAGCGCGTTTGGTTGCCGCCTCGTCGGTCAGATGTTGCACGATATCGTTTCGCACTTGTTCGAGCGGCACGGCTTCCGCGGGTTTGTGCTCGAGCACGCGCGCAGCCACCAGCATGTTGGGCTGTACCTCGATAGCTGAAGTGTTGTGCTTGTTCTTCAGGACCTCTTCTGAAAACACGGCCGCGAGCAATTTGTCATTGTTCAAAAGAGGGTTCTGGTTTCCGCCGGCACGGCTGAGCCAGTCGCTCTGCTGCACCGTCAGCTTCAGAGCATCAGCCGCGGGCTTGAGGCTGTCGAACTGCTCATACACCAGATTATTGAAATTCTCCGCCGCCTCGGCGAACGCACGTGTCACTTTCGGTTTGCGGATCTCCTCGATGATCTGCGCGCGGACTGCCTCCAGCGGAGTCGTCTGCACAGCCTTGATCGCATCGAGGCGGATGATGTGATATCCATATTGCGTCTCGACCGGACCTGTGATCTCGCCTGCCTTCATCGCGAATGCGGCTTCATCAAAAGGCTTGACCATCAAGCCGCGGCCGAAGAAACCCAGATCGCCCCCCTTCTCCGCGGAGCCTGGATCCTTGGAGTATTTCGCGGCGAGCTCGCCGAATTTCCTGGGGTTTGCCTTGAGTTGCGCCAGCAGATCATCGGCAATCGCTTTGGCCTTCGCCTTTTCTTCCGCAGTAGCGCTCGCGGACGCAGGAATCAGGATATGGCTGGCCCGGCGTTCTTCGGGCGTCTGATACCGGCTCTGATTTTCTTCGTAGTACTTCCTGATCTCTTCATCGCTGACCTGAACGTTGCGTTGATAGGCGTCGAGTGACAAGACCACGAACTCAACCCTCACGCGCTCCGGCACCAGAAATTCGTTCTTGTGTTCGGCGTAGTATTTATCGGCTTCCGCAGCAGTGATGTTGACTTGCTTGCGGTATTCAACGGGATTGAACACGACTTGGCTGACCTCCCGTTCCTGCTCGCGGATCCGCAGCAATCTCTCCGCCACAGACTCGGGTACGAATGCGGAGGCCGCATAGACGCTGCGCACCTGCTCCAGAACGATATTGGAGCGAACCTGGTTCTCGAAGCCAGCCGGAGTCATTCCTTGTCCCTGCAACAGCTGACGATAGCGTTCGCGCGAGAATTTTCCGGTGTCGTCGTGGAAGGCTTCCACCCCGGCTATGATTCGCTGCAACTCCGCATCGGACACCGTCATGCCGGTTTCCCGAGCGTGCGACAACGTGACTTTCTGCTCGATGAGTTCGTTGAGCACGGATTCCTTGAGCTGCGGGCTGTTGAGCAGTGAAGGATCGGGATTCTCGCGCATCATCTCGCGCATTCGATCCTGCGCCTGTCGCAACGCCTTGGAGTATTCGACCTCGGAGATGGTCGTATCGCCGATCTTCGCGAGTGACCCGTCGGTATCGGTATTGCGGAAATAGAAATCGATGCCGAACAGCGCGAAGGGCGGCACGATCAGCACCAGCAGTGCAATCTGCAGCCAGCGTTTGTGCTTGTATACAAAATCGTACATGGTCTATCCGTCAGTGTGGGTTGTGCGAGGCAAGAGTATGCCCGAACCGCTTCCCGGATGTGGGTCGCAGGGTTGCTTCCTTGAAATGAAAAAGGCGAACACGCGTTCGCCTTTCATGATTGGCGGAGTGGACGGGACTCGAACCCGCGACCCCCGGCGTGACAGGCCGGTATTCTAACCAACTGAACTACCACTCCTTCGTCCTGCGCATTAAGTTCCGCTGGTGGGTGCTGAGGGGCTCGAACCCCCGACATTCGCCTTGTAAGGGCGACGCTCTACCAACTGAGCTAAGCACCCGCGCTGCCGCGGCGAGAACGCCGCCGCATGCCTAATTGGTCCTCTACAACGATGGAATCGTCAGATGCGGGCTTAACGAAGCGCGCTAGTTTACTGCATCCTTGAGGGCTTTGCCAGCGCGGAACTTTGGGACTTTCGCAGCCTTGATCTTGATCGCCGCGCCCGTGCGCGGGTTGCGACCGCTGCGTGCGGCGCGTTTGCCAACGTAAAAGGTACCGAAACCCACCAACGTCACCATCCCACCTTTTTTCAACGAATTCTGAATCGATGCGACGGTACTGTCGAGCGCGCGTCCGGCGGCTGCTTTCGATATATCGGCTGACTTGGCAATGGCCTCGATGAGTTCGAATTTGTTCACTACGTCCCCTTTCGCTTATTTGTTGAAGAAATACGGGAAACTGCATTCGACTGGGCCGAAGACAGACGAGATTCTTTTAATGATTTGATCCCCGGACATGCTTTATAGCAAGGCAAATTTCTGCATGTCAAGCGCGAGTCCGCGCCGGGAACCACGACATGCATGCGGCGCGCAAAAAAAAACGGGAATGCCATGGGCATTCCCGGTTACTTGCCCGAAAAAAGCGTCAATGCTTCACAGCGCCCACCGCTTCACTCGAGCCAACTTTCGGCAACGCCACCTGTTCGGCCTTTTCCGGTAGCGGCTCGGGTTTACGCTCGAGCGCCAGGTCCAGCACCTGGTCGATCCACTTCACCGGATGAATTTCCAGACGATTCTTGACGTTGTCCGGTATCTCGGCCAGGTCCTTGACGTTCTCCTCCGGGATGAGGACGGTCTTGATGCCGCCACGATGCGCCGCAAGCAGCTTTTCCTTCAGACCCCCGATGCCGAGGACCTCTCCACGGAGCGTGATCTCCCCCGTCATTGCCACGTCGGCCCGCACGGGGATTCCGGTCAGCGCGGAGACCAGTGATGTCGTCATGGCAATGCCTGCGGAGGGTCCATCCTTGGGCGTCGCACCCTCGGGAACGTGTACATGGATGTCGTTTTTCTCGAAGGCATCGTCCCTGACGCCAAGGCGGGCCGCGCGGGCGCGCACCACGGAGCGCGCTGCTTCCACGGACTCCTTCATGACATCTCCCAGCGAACCGGTGCGCTGGATGTTGCCCTTGCCCGGCATTGCCACAGCTTCAATCGTGAGCAATTCGCCGCCCACCTCGGTCCACGCCAATCCCGTGACTTGCCCGATCTGGTTGTTCTTCTCTGCGAGCCCGTAACTGAAGCGTCTCACGCCCAGATAATGATCGAGATTGCGCGCGGAAACCGTGACTCGCGTTTCGCGCTTCTTGGTCAGCAACGACTTGACTACCTTGCGGCATATTTTCGATATTTCCCGCTCCAGGCTGCGTACGCCGGCTTCACGCGTGTAATAGCGGATGATGTCGCGTATCGCACTCTCGGACACGGCGATCTCGCCATCTCTCAGCCCGTTGTTCTTGACTTGCTTGGGCAGAAGATAACGCATGGCGATATTGATCTTCTCGTCCTCCGTGTAACCGGACAGACGAATGACCTCCATACGATCGAGCAGCGGCGCGGGAATGTTCATGGTGTTCGCCGTTGCCACGAACATGACGTCGGAAAGATCGTATTCGACCTCGATATAGTGGTCGACGAACTTGTCGTTCTGCTCCGGATCGAGCACTTCGAGCAGCGCCGACGCGGGATCGCCGCGAAAGTCCTGACCCATCTTGTCCACCTCATCGAGCAGGAACAGCGGATTTCGCACGCCGACCTTGGTCATGTTCTGCAACAGCTTGCCGGGCATGGAGCCGATATAAGTGCGTCGATGCCCGCGGATTTCGGCTTCGTCGCGAACGCCGCCAAGCGACATCCGCGTGAATTTCCGATTCGTCGAGCGTGCGATGGACTGCCCAAGGGATGTCTTGCCCACGCCGGGAGGACCGACCAGGCACAGAATGGGCGCCTTGAGCTTGTCGACACGCTGCTGGACGGCCAGATACTCCACGATGCGTTCCTTGACCTTCTCCAGGCCATAGTGATCGGCGTCCAGAACCTCTTGCGCCTTTACCAGATCGTTGCTGATCTTGCTTTTCTTCTTCCACGGCAAGCTGACCATGGTTTCGATGTAATTGCGCACTACGGTGGCTTCCGCGGACATCGGCGACATGAGGCGCAATTTCTTCAGTTCGGATTCGGCCTTGGCGCGCGCCTCCTTTGGCATGTGCGCGGCCTTGACCCGTTTTTCCATCTCGTCCAGGTCAGCGCCCTCCTCCATGTCGCCCAGTTCCTTCTGGATCGCCTTGACCTGTTCGTTGAGGTAGTACTCGCGCTGGCTCTTCTCCATCTGGCGCTTCACGCGTCCGCGGATACGGCGCTCGACCTGAAGAATATCGAGCTCGGCCTCCATCAGCGACAGCAGATGTTCAAGGCGTTTCTTGACCTCGAACATCTCGAGTACCGCCTGTTTCTGGTCAAGTTTGAGGGGCAGATGAGCGGCCACCGTATCGGCCAGCCGGCCCGGCTCGTCGATGCCAGACAACGACGTGAGGATTTCGGGGGGGATCTTCTTGTTAAGTTTTACGTACTGGTCGAATTGCGTGAGCATTGCCCGGCGCATCGCTTCGACCTCGGTAGATTCGATCGCGTCCGCCGGGATAGGCAGGGCTTCCGCCGTGTAATGCGTCTTCTCGTCAGTGACAGCCACCACGCGCGCGCGTTGCACACCCTCCACCAGGACCTTCACGGTCCCGTCTGGAAGTTTTAGCATCTGCAGGATATTGGCGACGCTGCCGATATCGTACAGATCTTCGGGGGACGGCTCATCCTTGGCGGCCGACTTCTGCGCGACCAGCAGAATGCTCTTACCCGATTCCATTGCGGTTTCCAGCGCCTTGATCGATTTAGGGCGCCCGACGAACAATGGTATGACCATATGAGGAAATACCACTACGTCCCGCAGCGGCAACAGAGGGTACGTAACGGAATTCTCGGTGGCGTCAGGGATATAAGTCATTTGTCACCTTAAGTGGCATCGGAACAATTCAAAGTTGGGTAAGGTCCGTCAATTTCAACCATACCGGCAACGTAACAATACACGGGCTGCCTGGCGGGCGGATGGCTGCGCTCGGCAACCATCGCACCGGCCGGTCAGGCGGAACCCGCCACTTTGGGCTGGTCGGAATACAGAAGGATCGGCTGGGCGTCGCCTTTAATCATGCCCTCGTCGACCACCACCTTCTCCACGTTGTTGAGAGACGGCAAGTCGTACATGATATCCAGCAAGACGTGTTCCAGGATTGAGCGAAGCCCGCGCGCACCGGTACGGCGGGCCAGGGCCTTGAATGCGACCGCTTTCAGTGCGTCCGTGCGTACCTCGAGCTCGACGCCTTCCATGCTGAACATGCGCTGATACTGCTTTAAAAGCGCATTCTTCGGCTCAGTCAGGATTTGGATCAACGCAGCCTCATCAAGTTCATCCAGCGTCGCGACGACCGGCAATCGGCCCACAAATTCGGGAATCAGACCGTATTTGATGAGATCTTCGGGCTCCACACCACGCAGGACTTCACCGATATCCTTGCGATTGTCCTTGTTCCTGACCTCCGCGCCGAAACCGATGCCCCCCTTGTCGGATCGCGCCCGGATAATGCGGTCCAACCCGTCGAAAGCGCCACCGCAGATGAACAGAATGTTCGTAGTATCGACTTGCACGAACTCCTGGTTCGGATGCTTGCGGCCGCCCTGTGGCGGAACCGAAGCTATGGTGCCCTCGATCAGCTTGAGCAAAGCCTGCTGCACGCCCTCGCCCGACACGTCCCTGGTGATCGAAGGATTGTCCGATTTGCGCGAAATCTTGTCGATCTCGTCGATGTAGACAATGCCGCGCTGGGCTTTCTCGACATCGTAGTCGCACTTCTGCAGCAACTTCTGGATGATGTTCTCGACATCTTCGCCGACATAGCCCGCTTCGGTCAGCGTTGTGGCGTCGGCCATCACGAACGGTACGTTCAGCAACCGGGCCAGGGTCTGCGCCAGCAGGGTCTTCCCCGACCCGGTGGGCCCGATCAGCAGGATGTTGCTTTTGGCCAGTTCGACATCGTCTTTCTTCTGCGCGGTCTTCAATCGCTTGTAGTGATTGTAGACGGCTACCGAGAGAATCTTCTTGGCAATGTCCTGGCCAATGACATACTGGTCCAGGCTCTCGCGGATCTCATGTGGAACCGGCAAATCCGACTTGACGCCCTTGCCAGATGTCTCGGCATGACTTTCTTCGCGAATGATGTCGTTGCACAGCTCGATGCATTCATCGCAAATGAAAACCGATGGGCCGGCGATCAGCTTGCGGACTTCATGTTGGCTCTTGCCGCAGAAGGAGCAATAAAGAAGCTTTTCGCCACCAGGTTTTTCAGACATATTTCCCTTTCGTTCAATCCCTGACCCGCCCCGGGCCTACCGCAGCCCGGCAGATAACCAACTCAGATCGCTGCAGCGGCGGGTTCGTTCCGGCTCGTCAACACCTTGTCCACCAGGCCGTACTTTACCGAGTCCTGCGCACTGAGGAAATTGTCGCGATCGGTATCGCGGTCGATGGTTTCGACTTTCTGTCCCGTATGCTTGGCCATCAGTTCATTGAGCCGCGCGCGCAAGTAGAGTATCTCGCGGGCATGGATCTCGATGTCGGAGGCCTGGCCCTGGAACCCCCCCATCGGCTGGTGGATCATCACGCGGGAATTCGGCAGCGCAAAGCGCTTACCCTTCGCCCCCGCGGCCAGCAGAAATGCGCCCATGCTGGCCGCCTGGCCTATGCACAAGGTGCTTACATCGGGTTTGACGAATTGCATCGTGTCGTAGATCGCCAGCCCCGCAGAAACCGAACCGCCTGGTGAGTTGATATAAAACGAAATGTCTTTTTCCGGATTCTCCGATTCGAGAAACAGCAACTGGGCTACGATCAGGTTGGCCGTGACTTCCGTCACCGGGCCCACCAGGAACACCACGCGCTCCTTGAGCAGACGCGAGTAGATGTCGTATGCGCGCTCGCCACGGCCGCTCTGTTCGATGACCATCGGCACCAGGCCGAGCCCCTGCGGTTCGGAATAGAAACGATCATGCAAGTTAATCATTGTGCGTTCCCCATAAGGTCGTCGAACTCGGTGGCTTTATCCTCCACCCTGGCGTTCGACAGCGTCCATTGCACTACGTTGTCCTCAAGCACGATAGATTCCACCTCGCGCAGCCGCTCGGGTTGCTGGTAGTACCACCGGACCACTTCTTCAGGCTTCTCGTACCCCTGGGCGTATTCCTGCACAACCGCCTTGATCTGCTCGGGCTTTGCCTCGAGTTTGTGCCGCTTGACCAATTCCGCAAGGATAAGCCCCAGGCTCACCCGCTTGACCGCCTCGGGCTCGAACGCCTCCCTGGGCATCGGAATCTGATCAGCCTTCAGACCTCTTTGTTCCAGATCATGTCGCATATTCTGCATGAGACGCTCGATTTCCATATCCACCAG
>CBDDRM010000025.1:0-19858 GCA_965233135.1 uncultured bacterium
AGGGTACAAGACCGCGGCCTTGACCCTGGCCATCGCTCCGGAAGTGCCTGACAACGTTTACGTGCTGATCATCGCCAGTCCGCGCGTAGACTTGCTCCCCGGGGAAGTCATCAAACTCAAACGCTGGATCCAGAAGGGCGGCAACCTGCTGTGGCTGATCGACAACGACTCGCTGCGTGGAATGCAGGGTCTGGCCGAGGACCTCGGTCTTCGCCTGACGCCCGGCACGGTGATCGACCCGGCAGCGGGCGGGCTCAAGTTGCCTCCGACGTTCGCGCTCGCAACCAGCTACGGACAACACCAGATCACCGAAAAATCGACGGTGACCAGCATATTTCCCTACGCGCGCAGAATCGCACCCGCCGAGCCGAGCAAGTGGCGCTTCACGCCACTGGTTGAAGTGGCGCAGGGAGGCTGGCTCGAAACCGGCGGCATCGATCAGAGCGTAGCCTTCGACCGCAGCAAGGACACGCCCGGGCCAATCGTGGTGGCCGCAGCGCTGGAGCGTAGTGTCGGCGATCGCAGGCAGAGGATCGTGGTAACCGGCAGCGGGAATTTCCTCGCCAACCAGTATGTCGGCACCCTGGGCAATCTTGATCTTGGTGTGAACATGGTCAACTGGCTGGCCGGGGATGAGTCGCTGATCAGCGTGCAGCCGCGCACGCGCGCCGATCTGTCCCTCGAGTTGACGCGGGCCGGATTGTCGCTGATGGGGTTCGGTTTCCTGCTGGTGCTGCCGCTACTGCTGCTCGTCGCCGGCGGTATCATCTGGTGGCGGCGGCGCAAGGCATGAGAAACAAGGTCCTGCTGAATCTGCTATTGATCGCCGCCCTCGTGGCTCTGGCGCTGTATGCGTATTTCAAACCCTGGCAAGAAGCGACTCCGAGCATCAAGCTCACGACGCTCAAACGTGACGAGATCACACGCATTGCCATCGAGCCTCGCGATCACGCGACCATCAAACTGGAAAAGCGCGACGGAGCCTGGCGCATCGTGGCACCGCTCAGCGCGCAGGCCGATGGGCCAATCGTCGATCGCCTGATCGATATCGTCAATGCCACCGCCAAGCAGAAACTGGCGAATGTCGATCTTGGCCAGTTTGACCTCGATCCCCCCACGGTACGCGTCATCCTCAACGACCAGGGCTTCGGGTTTGGGCGCATCAATGACATCACCTATGAACAATACGTTGCGACCACAGAGGGTGTGTATCTGGTGGCACCGCTCTATGGTTATGGCATTCCCACGGAAGCCCCCAAGATGCTGAGCCGGCGACTGCTGGATGAAGGTGAGATTCCTGTCGCGTTCGATTTCGGCCGGTATAAGATCGTGCGCGACGCAAACGGCAAGTGGGGCACGAGCGGCGCATTCTCCGCAGCCTCTGGCCAATCATTGTCGCAGGACGACTTCAATCGCTGGGCCGACGAATGGCGTTACACCTCGGCACTTGACGTCGTGCCGAACAAAGGCGGTTCTGGCGGTCAAAAGCTCAGTGTGCGTTTCAAGGACGGCAAGACCGTTACGCTGCGGATTTTGCAGACGCAACCGGATTTCCAGCTCGTGCGCGACGACAATGGTCTGCGCTATCGCTTCGGCGCGGAAGTCGGACAACGCCTGAGCGACCCTCGCGTGGTTGCAGGAAAGTAGTCCGCGACGATGCCCGAGCTGCCCGAAGTCGAAACCACGCGACGCGGTCTCGTCGCGCATCTCCAGGGGCGGCGCCTGACGTCGGTAATCGTGCGCAACCGTGCGTTGCGCTGGCCGGTTCCGCGCAATCTGCCGCAGCGAGCATCCGGCTGCGTGATCCGCGATGTATCGCGGCGCGGAAAGTATCTCCTTCTGGATTGCGCAACCGGTTGGATCATTGTGCATCTGGGCATGTCCGGAAGCCTGCAACTGGTTCCGCAGGCGACACTTCCAGGCAAGCACGATCATGTTGATCTGGTATTCGACTCCGGTCTGGCGGCCCGGCTCAACGACCCTCGCCGCTTCGGCGCGGTCCTCTGGCAACCGGGCGATGCGCTGCTCCATCCGCTGCTGGCGAGCCTGGGCCCCGAACCGCTGGGTCCGGACTTCAATGCGGCGTGGCTCTACGCGCGCACACGCGGACGCAGTGCGGCCATCAAATCGCTCGTCATGGATAGCCGCATCGTGGTCGGTGTAGGCAACATTTATGCAAGCGAATCGCTGTTTCGTGCCGGCATTCATCCGGCGCTCGCTGCCGGCCGGGTTTCATTACGTCGGTGCGACAAGCTCGTCGCTGCGATCCGCGATACGCTCGAGGCTGCCATCGAGGCGGGCGGCAGCAGCCTGCGCAACTACGTCGGCGCAGAAGGCCGCCCGGGTGAGTTTCAGAACGCTTGTCTCGTTTACGGGCGCCGCGGCGAGCGTTGCCGCATCTGTACGACGCCGATCAAATCCGCGCGGCAAGGGCAGCGCTCGACATTTTTCTGCCCTGCTTGCCAGCGGCGGTAACGGTACCCCCGGCTCCGGTGCATCCTTGCGATGCATCGTCTAAGCCCGCGTTTTTCCTTGACTCGTCAGGAAAACATCCTGAAAATCGTCACATACCTAAGTGCGGAACCGGGCCGGCCTCGGCATTCTCAGAAGGCGTCCAACCACGCGGCTGTCGCATGCGGGAGAAGGTTGGCGGTCGCGTCGTCTGGCCGCCTGCCTTGTCTAAAAACGATCCCATGGCGACATGGCTTACCTTGGGAATAAATTCTGGAGAGGAATCCAAATGACTAGCAAACAACGCTATTTGCGCATCGCTCTGGCGGCAGCGTTTTCCGCGGCTTTCGCGGGAAGCGCAGTGGCCGCTGAAGTCGATGCGAAACGTCTGAACAATGCGGACAAGGAACCTGGAAACTGGATGAGCTATCACGGCTCCTACAAATCCTGGCACTACAGTGCGCTGGACCAGATCACGACGCGCAATGTCAACAAGCTCACCGAGGCATGGTCGCACGTTGCTTCGCGCGCCAACCGCGGTCTGCAAGGCATTCCGCTGGCGATCGACGGCATAATTTATTACAGCAGCCCGTACAACCAGGTTTATGCACTGGACGGCGCCACCGGTCAGATGATCTGGACCTACAAGCACAAGCTCAATGAAGACCTCGTTGCCCGGCAGACGCACTCGCCCTACAACCGTGGCATGGCCGCAGGTTATGGCAATTTGTACATGGGCACGCTCGACGGCAAGCTCGCCGCCATTGACATGAAGACCGGGAAGCTCAACTGGGAAACAAAACTGGTCGATTCCGAGAAGCTGACGGTGGGCTTCACGGGCGCGCCTTTGCTGGTAAAGGATAAAGTGATCATCGGCGCCCAGGGCGGCGAATGGCCGGACCGCGGACCCATCTTCGGTGTCAATGCCAAAACCGGCAAGGAAGTGTGGAAGTTCTACACCGCCGGAGGAAACGAGGGCACACCGTCTGACGCCCGCGATACCTGGGGTAACGAGTCCTACAAAACGGGCGGAGGCGGCGGCTGGATGCCCGGCAGTTACGATCCGGAGAACGACACGGTGTGGTGGGGAACCGCCAACCCGGCCCCCCTGTATGACTGGGCCGGCGACAAGTACATGACCGAAGGTCCTCGTCCTGGCCTGAACCTGTATACCTCTTCCGTAATCCAGCTCAATCCCGATACCGGTGAACTGAAGAGCTACCATCAGGTTCTGCCGCACGACGCGTGGGACTTCGACCCTGCTTCCGGCGAGTTGATGATGATCGAGCGCGACGGCAAGAAATATGTCGTGCATCCGAGCAAGGCCGGTTTCGTGTTCGTGTTCGATCGCAAGAGCGGCAAGCCGGTCAACGTTTACAAAGGCGTGGACAACATCAACTTCGTCAAGGACATCAAGCCCAATGGCGAACTGGTCGGTCGCTGGGATCCGCCCGAAGGCAAGCACACCAATCTGTGCCCCGCGATCGCCGGTGGTTACAGCTGGAACGCGGGTAGCTACAGCCCGAAGACCGGCCTGTTGTACAAGGTCGGGTTCGAGTGGTGCATGGACCTCGATATCAAGAAGACAGAGCCAATTACCGAGCCCGTGGTCCAGCTCAATATCGGCGCCGACTTCACCATGCACGGCCCGGGCAAGGACGACCCCTGGGGTCATATCCGCGCACGCGATCCCCTCACCGGTAAGGTCAAGTTCGAAATAACCTATAAGGGGGCCGTACCGCATGGTGGCTTGCTGACGACAGCCGGCAACGTGCTGTTCGTACCGGAAGCCGACGGCATGTTTGTGGCCTATGACGCCAGCAACGGTAAGAAGCTGTGGAGTCACAACAATGGCCAGGGCAGCAACGGGGGTACCATCAGCTACATGGCCAAGGGCAAGCAATACGTGGCGGTCATGACCGGTTGGGGCAGCCTCGTCGGCGACGGATACGGCGACCTGTGGGGCGAGCCGTGGAAGAGCATGCCGAAGGACTCAGGCGTGCTCAAGGTATTTGCCCTGCCGTAAGACGTACGCGGTTCCGGATTTAGCAGTTCAATCCGGCGGAGACACTGAAGGGTGGGGATTCGTCCCCACCTTTTTTTTGCTGGGACTTGTCGGCAATTTTGTTGTCCAACGCGTTAATCGAAAGTCACAATCTCTGTACGACAAGCAAAGGATACCGCCATGAAAGTGCTCTGGATCGGTTTGAACAGCCGCCGCATGCTGGCAAGCCTGCTTTTGACCGGCATCGTCGCCGGCACAGCGATGGCCGAAGACACGACCAAACCCAAAAAGGAGTTTGACGTGCGCGCGCAGTTCAGTAGTGTTTGTGGCTTCTGCCACGAAGATCAGGGGCGGCACGCCGGCAAGGGACCGCAATTGATGAACTCGGAGCGCTCGGACGAGTATCTGTTCAATCGCATCAAAAAAGGTTTGCCAGGGCGAATGGCGGCTTTCGGAAGCGTCTATACCGACGACCAGATCTGGCAGTTCGTGAAGTTCATACGCAACCTCAAACCCGGCGAAGAGCCCAAGAATCCATGAGCATGAATATTGAATCTTTGCGCGGCGCGGTCGCCGGCGTGACCCTGATGTTGGCTATGGCCGCCGTCGATAGTGCCGATGCCCGCACGCTTGCCGAGGTGAAGTCGCTTGGAACGATTTCCATGTGCGCCAATCCGGACGCGCTGCCGTACGCCAGCAGCAAGCCGGAAGCGCCCGGGTTCCAGGTCGAGCTAGGCCGCGCGATCGCCGAAGGCTTGGGTGTCCCACTGAGCATCGAATGGATTCACCCGCGAAGGCGCGCCAACGTCGTGAACTGCGACATGATGCTGGACAGCATCAATGACCCGGCCGTGCAGGAGGGGCGACTGCTTCTGTCGCACCCCTATCAGAAGTCCGGGATCGCGCTAGGTGTACGGGCTGACGCGGAACCCATCAACGATTACAAGGAACTCAGGAAAGGCCAGAAGATCGGCACGATGGTCAGTTCGTTCGCCAGCATGGTCCTGAGCAAAGCAGGCAAGACCACTTCGCCCTACGCCTTTCAGGCCGATATGGTGGCAGACTTGGAGAAAGGCGATTTATACGGCGCGGCCGTCTCCATGCCTACCCTGAGCTATTACATCAAGGAGCATCCGCACTCAGGCTTGCGGCTGGTGGACGCGTTTTCGGCCGAACCGTCGCTGCACTGGGAAGTGGCCGTGGGATTGCGCAAATCCGATCAGGCGTTGGTCGATGCCGTCAACGCAGTGCTGGACAAACTGATGGCGGACGGCACCGTTAAGCGCATCTACGCCAAGTACGGCATCGAGCACCGCGCGCCCTGAGCTGCAGATCAAGCCCCGGTAGCCCTCGAGCGCTCCAGGCGCACAAATTTCTGCTGTAACTGCTGGGCAGTCTCGATGTAATCCGGGTTGAGCGGAATGCAATCGACCGGACACACTTCCTGACATTGGGGCCGATCATAGTGGCCAACGCATTCAGTGCATTTTTCCGGATCGATCTGGTAGATTTCCGCGCCTTGCGAAATGGCATTGTTGGGACACTCCGGCTCGCACACATCGCAGTTGATGCATTCATCGGTGATCATCAGGGCCATGGGCTAGTTTCGCTCCAGTCTCGCCTTCATGCGCGGAATCACCAGCGGATTGACGAAGGGGGAAACATCGCCTCCGAGCGAGACGATTTCGCGCACCATGGTGGCTGAAATGAACATGTATTGCTCGGCGGGCGTCAGAAACAGCGTCTCGACATCCGGATAGAGCTTGCGATTCATGCCGGCCATCTGAAACTCATACTCAAAATCGGACACCGCCCGCAGGCCGCGCAAAATGATTCTGGCGTCGTGCCGATGCAGGAAATCCATCAGCAGGCCTGAAAAACCCACTACCCGCACATTGGGAAATCCCGCCAGTGCTTCCTTAGCCATCGCCACGCGTTCCTCTACTTCGAAGAAAGGCCGTTTGCCGCGACTGTCCGCCACCGCCACGATCAGTTCATCGAACAGGTTCGCTGCGCGGCGCACCAGGTCCTCGTGTCCGCGTGTAATGGGATCGAAAGTTCCGGGATAGACGGCCCGGTTGATGCGGGTTTTCATGATTGGCCGTATTTTATCAGCAGACCATGGACCTGCCCGGCCCGCGACTGCTTCAATATTTCAAACCCGTGTGGCATCGCAACCTGATTTTCGGCTTCCAGATAAACACGCGCACCGGGCGCCAGCCGGTCCGGCAACAACGGTAACAGTTTCGGCAGCCATCCCGACTGGAATGGGGGATCGAGGAAGATCACGTCGTAGCGGCGCATGTCGGACTTGAGAAAGCCAAGGGCATCTTCGCGGCGGATTTCCACCTGTACTGCGCCGAGCACTGATTGTGTTTTGCGCAACGCTTCAAATACGTTGGCATCGCGCTCTACCATCACAACGGCATTTGCGCCGCGCGATGCTGCCTCGAAGCCTAGCGCACCGCTGCCTGCGAACAAATCCAGACAAATATTCCCCGAGAGGTCCTGGCCCAGCCAGTTGAACAGCGTCTCTCGTAGCCGGTCCGGGGTAGGTCGCAGGGACGGCGCATCCGGAAAGCGAACGATCCGCCTGCGCCATTGGCCGCCGATGATGCGCACCTGGTTTGACTTCACGGCCGTCATGAACGTTATAGGGCAATGCCGCGCAGGCTAGCACGCCCGGAAGACGCGGCGCGACAAAAAATGGCGTTGCAATCAGCGCGAATCGTCCCCAGCCACGACGACGGTAACCATACGCTCAGGATGAATGCGCCGGCGCCAAGCATCCTTGATCTGCTCCAGCGTGACGTCTTCGATCTTGCGAGGAAAATCCTCAAGGTAGTTTAGCGGCAGCCGGTAGAAGCCGATGATGGAAAGGTAGTCCAGAATCTTTTTGTTGCTGTCGAGCCGCAACGGAAACCCCCCGATGATGTTTTGCTTGGCCGCCTCCAGTTCCTGCGGCGTCGGTCCGTCCGCGACGAACCTGGCCAGCGTGTCCTGCGCGACTTTTAGCGCCGCATCGACTTGTTCTTTTTTCGTTTGCAGGGCGACTTGAAACGGCCCTTCTGCGGACAGAGGATTGAAGTAGCTGTAGGTGCTGTAGGCGTACCCACGTTTCTGACGAATCTCCTCGTTCAGCCGTGAGGTGAAGCCTCCCCCGCCGAGCACATGGTTGCCAAGGAACAACGGAAAGTAGTCCGGATCCAGGCGCCTCACGCCGGGCTGACCGACAAGGACGTGCGCCTGGGTGGCGGGATGTGAAATGCGGCTGCGCTGGGCGCTCTTCAGCGGTGCAACCGGTCCCACGGGCGACAGCGCTCGGCCGCTGCGCGCCAACCCTGCAGTGAGCTGCTCGGCAATGGCGCCCGCTTCCTTGCGCGTGAGATCGCCGATGATCGAGACAACCGCATAGTCGGCCCTGAAGTATTGATTATAAAAAGCCACGAGATCTTCGCGACGCAAGGCTGCCACGGTGTCCACTTCGCCCGCGCCTCGCATCGAATAAGGGTGTGCCCCATAAACCAGTTCCCGGAATGCACGATCGGCCAGTACTTCCGGGCGAGTCTGCGCTTCCTTCAACGCGGCCACAGTGCGCAGTTGCTCCCGCTCGAAAACCTGCTTGGGAAAAGTTGGCTGCTGCAACACGGCTGCCAGAATCGCCAGCGCTTCCTGGCGTTCGCGCAAACTGGACAGACTGCGCAATCCGTAGCCCGCGCGATCCATATCGAAGCGACCTGACAAGTCCGCGCCGATATTGGCAAGTTGCTCGGCGATTTGTGCCTCGCTCATTTGCGCCGCGCCGCTGCGCATCAGGGAAAGCGTCAGCGATGCCGCGCCGGATTTGGCCGGCATATCACGACTGGTCCCGGCGGGAAAATCCACCGCCACGTCGAACATCGGCAGATCATGGGTTTCGACGAACAGCACGCGCGCCCCGCTGGAGGTCTGCCAAGTCTGGATGGGCAGCGTTGCATTCGCGGCGCAGGCGGCGAGCATGCTCACTGCGACGCCTGCTGCGCGTAACAACCTCTTGCTAGCGCTGGTCATCGCCGCCGGCCTCCGGATTCGGACGCGCCTGCTTGCCTGCGGGTAACGGCTGCGGATCCAGCACGGCAACCGTCAGATTATCGTCGATCAGATATTTGCGTGCCACTTCCCGCACTTGTTCGGCGGTGACTTGCTGCAGCTTGCTGACTTGCAGATCCGAAGAGTCATACGGCAGACCCAGCGTTTGCAACATGCCGATGCGCATAGCCTGGTAATAGACGGAGTCTCGCGCGTAGACCTGGGCGGCTGTGACCTGCGCCTTTACGCGTTTGAGCTCGTCGGCGCTGACCCCTTTGTCGACCAACAGCCGTATTTGCTCGCGTAACGCCGCTTCCACGTCCTGAACGGTCTTGCCCTCGGCAGGCACACCGTCCAGAAAGAACAAAGCCGGTCCCCGGTTGATCAGGTCGTAGTTGGCATTGGCCGAATTGGCAACACGGCTGGCTCTGACCAGGTCGCGATTGAGTCGTGATGCGTCGCTGCCATCGAGGACGGCGTTCAGGACGAACATTGCATACGGCTCCCAATCGCGCTCCACATCGCGCAACACCGGTGCGTGATAAGCCATGACCAGGTAAGGCAGTTCGGCGGGTGCCTTGACGGTGATTCGCTTGATGCCGCGTTGCGCTGGCTCAGCATGTGCCTTGCGCGGGGCCAGTTCACGCGCCGGAATCGATCCGAAGTATTCTTCAGCCAGCTTGAAAACCTCCTCGGGCACGACATCGCCTGCGACGACCAGCGTTGCATTATTCGGCGTGTACCATTTCTCGTACCACGCGCGCGCGTCCTCCATGCGCATATTCTGAAGGTCATTCATCCAGCCGACGACCGGAGAGCGATAGGGGTGCACGACGTAGGCGGTTGCCATGAGTTGCTCGTTCACCTGCGAACGGGGATTATCATCGGTGCGTGAGCGCCGCTCCTCCATCACCACGTTCACCTCGCGGGCGAATTCTTCCTCTGAAAAGGAAACGTTGGTCATGCGGTCGGCTTCCAGACGCAGTGCCAGCGGCAACTTGGACTTATGCAATTGCTGGAAATAGCCCGTGTAATCCCGCGAGGTAAATGCGTTATCCCGCCCGCCCGCCCGCGCGATGATTCGCGAGAATTCGCCGACGGGAACGTTCTTCGTGCCCTTGAACATCATGTGCTCGAGTACATGGGCAACACCCGTAGTACCACTGACCTCATCCATGCTTCCGGCGCGATACCAGACCATCGACACGACCACGGGCGAGCGGTGGTCCTCCTTGACCAATACGTTCATGCCATTGGCCAACGTACGCTGTGCAACGGTCTCCGCCTGAACGCCAACGCAGGCGCAGAACAGGACAAACACCGCGAGAGCGGATCGAAATGGCGGTTTCAGGGTCAACATGCTTATCGGTAAACAGGGGTTAAACAGAATAGAATTGCTCATGATGAAAAACTGTCAATCACGAGGTCGCTCTGACAGCGGCAGAGTATGTTAAGTTTCCTGAAACGTGACAAGGGTGAGGCCGCGCAAACAGGCTCCGCCACGGGCTGGGCCGCAAAATTGCGACAAGGCCTCACGGCGACCCGAGCGCGCCTGTCCTCACAATTCGCGAGCGCGTTTGGCGCTGGCCGCAAGATCGATGAGGCCTTGTTCGAGGAACTGGAATCCATTCTGCTTTCCTGCGACGTGGGCGTCGACGCAACGGCGCATTTGCTTGCTGCAACGCGGGCCCGGGCACGCTCGCAGCGGCTCACCGAGGCATCGCAGATTCGCGAGGCATTGAAGCAGGCGCTGCTCGAGTTGCTCAAGCCCCTGGAGCAACCTCTGGACACTACCCGTGCCAAGCCCTTCGTGATCTTGATTGCCGGCGTAAACGGCGCCGGCAAAACTACGTCGATCGGAAAACTGGCGCATCTGTTTCAAGCCGAGGGCAAGACAGTTTTGCTCGCCGCTGGCGATACCTTTCGCGCCGCGGCCCGCGAGCAGCTCAAGGTGTGGGGTGAACGCAATAACGTCACGGTCGTCGCGCAGGAAAGCGGTGATACCGCCGCGGTCATCTTTGACGCCGTGCAGTCGGCCAAGGCGAAGAACATCGACGTGGTCATCGCGGACACGGCGGGGCGCTTGCCCACGCAATTGCATTTGATGGACGAGATCCGCAAAGTCAAACGAGTAATAGCCAAGGCTATTCCGGAAGCGCCGCACGAAGTGCTCCTGGTGCTTGACGCCAGCAATGGACAAAACGCGGTGAACCAGGTGCGGGCATTCGATGCGGCACTAGGCGTCAGCGGCCTGGTACTGACGAAACTCGATGGAACTGCAAAGGGCGGGGCCATTGCGGCAATCGCTCGCAACAAAAATATCGCACTACGCTTCATCGGTGTGGGTGAAGCCATCGATGATCTACGGCCCTTCTCGGCTGATCAGTTCGTGGAGGCATTATTCGAGTGAGTCCGGCGGTGAACCGCGGGCCCATGATTCAGGTCAGCCATGTCGCCAAGCGTTATCCTGGCGGCTATGAGGCGCTGCGCGATGTGACTTTCTCGGTAGCTGCGGGCGAAATGCTGTTTATTACGGGGCATTCCGGGGCGGGCAAGAGTACTCTGCTCAAACTAATTACCGCCATCGAAAAACCGACAACGGGCAGCATCATCATCAACGGGCAGAACGTGTCCGCCATGAAGTCGGGGATGGTCCCTTTTTTTCGCCGCAACTTCGGCCTGATTTTTCAGGACCACAAACTCCTGTTCGACCGCAGTGTTTTCGAGAATGTGGCCTTGCCGCTTTCGATCACCGGTTTTCCGCGCGCCGAGATCGGCAAACGCGTACGCGCTGCGCTCGATAAGGTCGGCCTGCTGGGGCGCGAGAAATCCCGTCCGGTGACGCTCTCCGGCGGCGACCAACAGCGGCTGTGCATCGCGCGAGCCATCGTCAATCGCCCGGCCATTCTGCTCGCCGATGAACCGACCGGCAATCTGGATACCGCTTATGCCGAGGAGATCATCGGCATGTTCAAGTCGTTCAATCAGGTCGGCGTTACCGTGGTCATCGCGACCCATGACGAAGACATGATCGAGCGGCTGGGGCCGCGCATTTTGCATCTCGATCAGGGAAGAATTGCCTCGTGAGCGCTTCATGAACTGGCTGCTGGTTCAGCTATACACGCTACGCGAAAGCCTGGGTCGGCTGTTGAGGCAACCGGTTGCCTCCGCGCTGAACATCATCGTAATCGGGATTGCCTTGTCATTGCCTGCGGGCTTCTATCTCGGATTGAGCAACCTCCAGGCGTTTTCACGCCAGCTCTCCAGCGATCCGCAGCTGAGCATTTTCATGGCCATCGAGGCCGGTGCGGAAGATGTGGCTGTCGTCGAGCAGCGGCTTAAGTCAAACCCACAAGTCGGTCGCGTGGAATTCATCCCCCGCGACCAGGCGCTTGCGCGTCTGAAACGCAGCGCCGGCCTCGCCGACGTGCTGGCGAATCTGGGCCGCAATCCCCTCCCCGACGCGTTTGTCGTGACAGCCCGCAGCAACGACCCCGCCACGCTCGAAGCACTCCACGATCAAGCCCGTACCTGGCCGAAAGTAGAGCATGTGCAGGTCGATGCGGCATGGGCACGCCGCCTCGATGCCGCGCTCGACGTCGGACGTATGCTGGTGACGCTGCTGGCCATTTTGCTCGCTATCGCATTGGTCGCTGTGACGTTCAACACGATCCGACTCCAGATCCTGACCCGCCGCGATGAGATCGAGATCTCGAAACTGATTGGTGCGACCAACCCGTTTATCCGTCGGCCGTTCTTGTATTTCGGCGCACTCCAGGGACTCGCAGGCGGTGTTGCGGCGTGGATGATCGTTTCCCTATCCGTCTGGGTATTAAACATGCAACTTGCCGAACTTAGCGGACTCTATAACTCTGTGTTCCGCCTTGAACCGCCCGATGTTCGATACGTGTCTGTTTTACTAAGTTTTTCGGCAAGCCTGGGGTGGCTTGGAGCATGGCTGTCAGTAAGTCGTCACTTATGGCAGATCGACCCCCGTTAGCCGCCCTTGAGAGCAGACGATGCTTGAACTAACCGGCGTACTGGCACTCTCAGTGTGCGAGTGCTAATATTTCCGTAAAGGAGATTTTTGCAGATGAGTAACAATGCTTTGGCCTTGTCGATTCCATTCCCCTCCATGGCGGGAAGCTTGGATACTTATATCCAGGCGGTGAATCGTTTTCCGCTGTTGACCCCGGAGCAGGAAACCGCTTTGGCGCGTCGCTTGCGCGATGAGCAGGATGTAGAAGCCGCTCGGGAGCTGGTGGTATCTCACCTGCGCGTGGTCGTCGCCATTGCCCGAGGTTACCTTGGCTACGGTTTGCCGCACGCTGACCTGATCCAGGAAGGCAACGTGGGCTTGATGAAAGCCGTCAAACGCTTCGACCCGGATCGCGGCGTGCGCCTCGTATCCTTCGCGATCCACTGGATTCGTGCGGAGATACATGAGTACATCTTGAAGAATTGGCGCATGGTCAAGGTTGCCACCACGAAGGCGCAGCGAAAATTATTCTTCAACTTGCGCAGTCTGAAGCGTGGACATTCCACGATGTCGCCGGATGAAGTGGACGCTGTTGCGGAACAGCTCAACGTCAAAGCAGGCGATGTGGTGGAAATGGAAACGCGCATGGGCGGTCACGATATCGCGCTGGAACCGCTGAGCGAAGAGGACGAGGACAGTTTTTCGCCCATCGCCTATCTGACCAATGCCGAAGACGAACCCGGCCTGGTACTGGAACATCAGCAGACCGAACATGCTCGCAGCAAGGGCTTGGAGACCGCACTGACCGCGCTCGACCCGCGTAGCCGGCGCATCATCGAGGCGCGTTGGTTACGAGAGAAAGACAGCGCTACGCTACATGATCTGGCCGGCGAATTCGGTGTGTCTGCGGAGCGCATACGCCAGATAGAGAGTCAGGCCATGAAGAAGATGCGGGGAATGATGACCAGCGACGCATGATCTGCATTGAAAGACCCGACTTCGAGCCCCGCGTTTGCGGGGCTTTTTGTTGGGATCAAGGCTGCTGCAACAGCAATTCAATGTCATGCGTGAACACATCTGCGCCGCGCCCGTACCCGACGTACAGGCGCAATCGCCCGTTCTGATCAAAAATATAGCTTCCCGCGGAATGATCCATCGAATAATTCTCAGGCTTCGCGCCCGCAACCTTCTGGTATATCACCTTGAATTCTTTTGCGACGCGTTTTGTTTCGTCGGCATTGCCGCGCAGCGCAAGGAAAGCCGGATGGAACGCGGTTACATATTTCGCCAGCACGTCAGGCGTGTCGCGCTCTGGATCTACCGTTATCAGCAATACCTGCACCTTCTCGCCCGCCGGCCCGAGCTTTCTGACGGTACTGGCCAGCTCGGCCAGGGTCGTCGGGCACACGTCCGGGCAATGTGTAAAGCCGAAAAAAACGACCACGACTTTCCCGCGAAAATCTTCCAGCGAACGTACTCGGCCGGTATGGTCCGTTAATGCAAATGATTGGCCGAAATCTGCGCCCGTGATATCCGTGGATTCGAATGCCGGCCGCTTCGGATCGCATGAGGCCAGACACAATACCGCAGCAATGATGACGATTCGAATCAGCGGATTCATCGATAGATACCGCCGCAGGCCGCCCACTCAGAACTGCAGATAGTGATCGACCAGAAGTGCGGCGAAGAGCAGCGACAGATACAGAATGGAATAATGGAAAGTGCGCTTCGCCAGCGCATCGCTGTAATTCAGGCAGATACGCGCCGCATAGATCAGGAACCATCCTCCCAATGCGACGGCCGAGGCCAGATAGATCCATCCGCTCATGCGCGTTGAAAAAGGCAGCATCGTCACGGCGAACAAGATGACCGTATACAGCAGAACCTGCAATCGCGTATAGCGGTTGCCATGCGTGACAGGGAGCATTGGCACGCCGGCGCGCGCATACTCGTTGCTGCGGTACAGGGCCAGCGCCCAGAAGTGCGGAGGCGTCCAGGCGAAAATGATCAGAAACAACAGCAATGCATCGTGCGACACGCCGCCGGTGACTGCGGCCCATCCCAGCACGGGCGGCATGGCGCCCGAGGCTCCGCCGATCACGATGTTCTGCGGCGTCAGTGGCTTGAGCAGTACTGTATAGATCACGGCGTACCCTACGAACGTGGCCAGCGTGAGCCACATCGTCAACGGGTTAACCGCGACATACAGCAGCATTAATCCCAACCCGCCCATCGCGGCGGCAAACAACAGGGTCTCCTGCGGGCTAATGGTACCCATTGGCAGTGGCCGGGAGCGGGTGCGCGCCATCACGGCGTCGATTTTTTGCTCGACCAGGCAGTTTACTGCAGCTGCCGAACCCGCGACCAGCGCGATACCGAGCGTGGCGAAGAACATGGCTTTCCAGAACAGCGCGGAAGCCAGGTCGCCGGCGGGCACAGCCAGAAACATGCCGATGATTGCCGTAAAAACAATCAACGAATTGACGCGCGGCTTGGTGAGCTGCAGGAATTGTTGCAGGCGCGAGGTCGTGTTGCGGGCTGAAAGCGTGAGGGACATCTAGCGGCCAAAAGAGGAGGGAGAACGGCTGGCGAAGTTTAGCATCACCAGCGCGCCGAGTAACAGGGCGGCCACCCCGTTGTGCGCCACGGCGACGGCCAAGGGCAGGCCCGCCAGCACATTCGCGATACCGAGGCCGATCTGGAGCAACAGCAGTCCCATGACAACGAAGCCCAGCGGGCGCATCGCCGGCAGACCCATGGCCCGAAGTGCGACATACCCGAGCGTCAACAATGTGACCAGGGCGCCCACCCTGTGAAGCCAATGAATCGCGTTAAGCGCTTCGTTGGAAAGCGGCGCGCCCTCGGCAGTCATGCCCAGTTCACGCACGATGTGGAAGCCGCTGGGAAAGTCCGTTGTCGGCTTCCAGGAGCCATGGCAAGTCGGGAAATCGACACAAGCGAGGGCCGCGTAATTGGTGCTGACCCAGCCGCCCAGCGCTATCTGCGCAGCCAACACCACCAAGGCAAGCGCGGCGAGCGGCCGCATGCCGCGCAAGGACGACGGGACACCGCCGGTCAGGCGCAAATGCCGGGCGCACAACCAGGATAGCATCGCCACCAATGTCATCCCCCCAAGCAAATGCAGGCTGACTATGGCCGGCTTGAGCAGCAGCGTAACGGTCCATTTGCCCAATAGCCCTTGCACAAGGACTGCAGCGGCCAGCGCAAGCGGCAAACCGTATTTACCCGCGGGATCGTCAGCGTCCCGTAATAGCGTGTTGCGCGCGCGAACCGCCTTGATCGCGATGGCCAGCACCATCACGCCGACCAGTGAGGCGAGATAGCGATGAAGCATCTCGCGCCAGGCCTTGGGCAACGAAACCGCACCGTCAGGTGCGCTCGTTTCAGCGGCACGGATTTCGTCCATCGCGTAAGTGGGCGAAAGCTTCCCGTAACAACCTGGCCAGTCCGGGCAACCCAGGCCCGCATCGCTGAGGCGTACGTAAGCTCCAAGCATTACCAGCGCGATCGTGACCACCAATGTCGTGACCACCAGAGCGCGCGCGGTCGAAAAGCGTAGCAACAGCACCAAGGCGATGAGCAGCGACGCGCCCCACACGAGCGCGTGAATCGTTCCCAGCGAGAATTGCCAGATTGCAGGATTATTCATTGCTTTGGGGCATCGGGGGCGGTTCGAATCCACCCGCCGGACATTTTCATGAGCTTGCTGACATCTTTCTTCATGCGCCGCGGATCGGCGTCGCGCGGAAAGCGCATCATCAGATTGCCATACGGGTCGATGACGTAGATATGATCCCGGGCGGAAGCCGGCGCGGGCAGTCGGGTTACAAAGGCGTCCGGGACACCCTGGATCAAACGCGTGCCCGCATACTCCTCCTCGATCGAGGGCGCCGGTTTCGTTCCATCCGTAATCAGCCAGACACGTTCAATGCGCGTCTGGTCCCGACCTTGCGTCAAGCGGATCTGGCGCATGACGTAAAGCTTGGATCGACAGTACTCATCGCAGCGTCCGGAATCCGTCATCAGGAACACCCAGTTGCCTGCCAGCTCGTCGAGTTGAAGCGGCTTTCCACTGCTGGCGGGGATCGTTACGCCAGCAAGCGGCATCGGCGCGATGAGTTCGCCATAGTTGGTAAAGCTGCTGGGAGTCCAGAAATAATAGAGCAGCAAAGACCCCAAAAAAGGCGCAATGCTAACCGCGCCCAGCAGAAGAAGCATTCTTCTGGTTTTTTTTCGATCGGGAAGATTGGACATAAAAATATAGCCAAAGAAAAATAATCAGTCCGCAGAATGCAAACCATTGCACCGCATAACCGTAGTGCCTCGTTACTCCGAAGTCCGGCGCTCGCCACGCACGCGCCAGGCCGTCACCGAGCTCGTTTTGTTGCTCGATGACCACCGGCTGGACAGCCAGTCCGCTGCGCGCGACGAAGCGCGCGACCGTCAGGTTCTGCCATACCGGGCCGCTTGGCTCCTGTTTGGATAGCTCGAGGAAACGCCCGGGCACGGTCGCCATTCCGATGACGCTCACCGTTGCAGCGGGCGTGCTGATGACCGGCACCTTCGCACGTTCGCGCGGCGCGGCAATCCAGCCGCGATTGACGAGTACATGCATCGAAGACCCGGCGATCTTCAAGGGCATGACAACTTCGTAACCAATCTCGCCATTGCGCATCTTGTTGTCCAGCAAGATCAGATGCTCCGGCAGAAACTCGCCTTCGACCTCTACTTTGCGCAGGCGCAGACTTTCGACGCTGGCTGGCGCTGCGCTTACCCGCACCGGCGCTTCGGACTCCGCATGCTCATAGGCGCGCTGCAACCGCTCTTTCTCGTGCGCCCGGCCAAGCTGCCAATAACCCGCAGCAGCCGTCAACGCGACACCGACGAGGGTTGCCGCCAGCGGCAGCCAGCGCGGTCTTTTCCGAGCGGTCTCGCGTGTCACCGTATCGTGTCGCAATTGGATTGCTCCGCCTTATCCTTTACACTGCAACTCAAATCCCGCCCCTGCCGGTTGCTTCCCGTCATGCGCTTCGTCGTCCTCGCGTTCCTGGCCATCATCCTGCTGAGTCTTGGCTCCGCGCTCTACTATCTGATCCGCGACAAGGGAACTTCCGAGCGCACCGTCAAGGCCTTGACGGTGCGCATCGGCCTTTCCATGACCTTGTTCATCCTGCTGATGCTGGGTCATTACTTCGGTCTGATTCCGAAGTCCGGTCTCTAGAAAAAAACAGCCGCACTCGCGTGCGGCTCCAGTTTCCCCGCCTGTTTCGGGCGGGACGCTGCTCGTGTTGTTCTTGTTATGCGTTTTTCTTGCTCTTAAAGCCAGTAAACCAGCACGAACAACAACAGCCATACCACGTCGACGAAGTGCCAGTACCAGGAGACGCCTTCGAACGCAAAATGATGCTCGGCGTTGAAGTGTCCCGCCATGGAGCGGCCGAGTATCACGATCAGCATGATGGTTCCCACCGTGACGTGAAAGCCGTGGAAGCCGGTCAACAGGTAGAAGGTCGCCCCATAGGCGCCCATCCCCAATGTCAGGTTGTATTCCTGCCAGGCATGCACGTACTCATAAGCCTGCAAGCCCAGGAACAGAATGCCGAGCGCAACGGTAGCAAACAACCCTGCGATGAGCTGCGTGCGGTTGTTCTTTTTGAGCGCCCAGTGGGCCCAGGTCACCGTGACCCCCGAGGTGAGCAGGATCAATGTGTTGATGGCCGGGATACCCCATGCGCCCATGGGCGTAAACGTTTCCTCCACACCCGGGCCGGCCGTTGGCCAGACGGCGGCGAATCCGGGCCAGATTTGCTCCATCGTGTCGGAACTGGCCAGGTCGGGAACGGACAGTACGCGCATATAGAACAAGGCGCCGAAGAACACGGCGAAGAACATGACCTCGGAGAAAATGAACCAGCTCATGCTCCAGCGGAACGACAGATCGACCTGGCGGTTGTACTGGCCGCCCTCGCTTTCGCGAATGACGGTGCCGAACCAACCGAACATCATGTAGATCATGACGACCATGCCTGCGAGCGTGACCCACGGGCCGGCTGCAATCGCGTTCATCCACAAAACGCCACCAAAGGTCATCAGGAACAATGCAATTGAGCCGACAACCGGCCAATGCGACGGTTCCGGCAGATAGTAGCGCGTAGATTGACTTAACATTTAGTGGTTCCCCCTTTGTAATGCTTGTTCCGTAACCGAATCGAACATCAGTTCGTTATAAATCTGACCAGCATGAGCAGCGATGCAACAAATATCCCTGCGCCGATCACGCCAGCGAAAATTACCTGCAGCGGCGTGATGCCGGCAAAATCGTCCTGATTGTCGGAGCGCCTGCGCACTCCGAAAAAAGACCAGAACACCGTTCGCAGCACGCGCAGCGGCGCCAGCCCCGTCCTCGCTTTTGTTGCCTCCGGTTCAGCCGGCTGTCGCATTCTTTGGCGTCACCATGGCTGGGGCCGCGCCTTCCACATTGAAGAAGGTGTATGACAGCGTCACCGTGGTCACATCCTTCGGCAATCCGGGTTCGATCACGAACACTACCGGCATCTGCCGCACTTCTCCCGGCGCAAATGTCTGCTTGGCGAAACAAAAGCAGTCCAGCTTGCGGAAATACTGTCCGGCAACCTGCGGCCCGTAACTTGGGATCGCCTGTCCGGTAATGGGGCGATCCGATGTATTTCGCACTTCGTAAATCACTTGCACCATTTGCCCGGGATGCACATTCATGCCGGGCTGCATCGGCCGGAACTTCCAGGGCAGGTCGCTGCGCACGTTTGCATCAAATTCCAGCATCACCACACGGTCGCTGTCGATTTGCGTGTTCGCCAGTGGCGCATTGGCCTTTTCCACTTCGTTGATACCGGTTACTTCGCAAATCTTCTTGTACAGCGGTACCAGTGCATAGCCGAAGCCGAACATGAAAATCGTCACGACCACCAGCTTCCGCAGCATGACGCGGTTCGCCTCGGCGGCACTCATAGCCAGCGCCGCAAGACAAAGCCGGCGAAAAACGCCAGCACAACGAACACCAGTATCAACCCGGTTTTGATGTTCCTCGCCCGCAACTGCTTGTCCTGCTGCTCATCCATGACGCGACACCGAATGTATCAGCCTCCCGGTTATTTCACCGTCGGGGGCGTCTCAAAACTGTGGTAAGGCGCCGGCGTGGGCAGATGCGTCCACTCCAGCGAATCTGCGCCTTCCCAGGGTTTCTGCGGCGCTTTCTCGGTACTGCGGATGCACTTGATCACGACGTACAGGAACAGCAACTGCGACAGACCGAACCCGAACGCGCCGATCGAGGAAATCATGTTGAAATCGGTGAA
>CBDDRM010000026.1:0-14508 GCA_965233135.1 uncultured bacterium
GCTTTTGGCCATCGACGATCGCGACACGCAATTCTTCGGTCTGGGTCGCGTTAAACAACATGCGCTTCATTTCTTGTTCTCCCGCGCTCGTTCTTCACGGGGAGGACAAACCTTGCGGCGCCGTTACGGCGCGAGGCTTTACTGGCTTTCCGTCGTCGTTTAGTTCATGGGTGTGAGAGGACGATAGCTATCTGGCCCGGGGGTTCGTCTGTTTTTCATCCTGCCTGAAGCAGGAATGTGAATTCCACTGGAATGCTGCGAGCGCGCAACTCATCATTTACCATCGCTACTTTTTCGGGTGAGCGAACTTAACCCCTCTCGACGGCGGCGGATAGGCGGGAGCTCGAAGCGGGGCGGTGCCACGCGGGGGCTCGACCGCGCAATCTGCACTGATTGCCCGTTCGTTTGAATAGTATATGGAAAATGAATAGCTTAAGCAAAGATTCTGCAACTTTGCAGCATGTGGATGAATCCTCAGAGAATCAACGCATCGATAACTACCTTCAGAAAATCCTGAAGGGGGTGCCGAAGAGCCACATCTATCGCATCCTGCGAAGCGGCGAAGTTCGGGTAAACAGCCGGCGCGTTCAGGCGTCCTATCGCCTGCAAGATGGGGACAAGGTGCGGGTGCCACCGATTCGAACCGCGCCAAAAGCCGATCGCGGCCGCGCGATCGCGGTTGGACCCGCTTTTTCCGGCCCGGTACTGTTCGAAGACGATGATCTATTGATCGTCGACAAACCCGCAGGGATAGCGGTGCATGGTGGAAGTGGCATTTCGACTGGTGTTATCGAGCAACTGCGCATGGGCCGGCCGGGCCTTCGCTTCCTGGAACTGGTCCATCGATTGGACCGCGACACGTCCGGGGTGCTGGTCCTGGCGAAAAAACGCGCCGCGCTGACCGCGTTACATGCCCAGCTTCGGGAGGGCAGCGTGCGCAAACACTATCAGGCGCTGGTAATGGGAGAATGGACCGACGCCAAGCGTCAAGTCAAAGCCTCCTTGCACAAGTATGTGACCGCGGCAGGCGAGCGACGGGTGGCCGTGGTGGACGAGGGGCAGGAGGCCCATACGATTTTCCGGCTCATCAACAATTTTCCGGGTTTCACATTGCTTGATGCTGAGCTGAAGACCGGCCGCACCCACCAGATCCGGGTACATCTCGCGCATGTTGGCTTTCCCATCGCAGGCGACGACAAATATGGTGCTTTCGATGCTAACAAACGCTTGATGAAACAAGGACTCAACCGCATGTTCCTGCACGCGGCCAGTCTTGAATTTCGCCATCCCCGGCTAGCTGAACTCGTGCGTATAGATGCACCACTCGCACCGGAATTGAAGAAATTCCTGCAGCTGTTACGCCCCGCTGCGGTTACGAAAGGCAAATGATGAGCAGGAAGTTCGATTTATTGGTGTTCGACTGGGATGGCACGCTGATGGATTCGGCGGCGCATATCGCCGCTGCGTTGCAGGCGGCTTTTCGGGACTTGGCCTTGCCCGTTCCATCCGATGACATGGCGCGTCATGTCATCGGGCTGGGATTGGAAGACGCGATGATGTATTTGAATCCGGCGCTTGAACGGCAACGCTACGAAGAAATAGTAGAACGTTACCGGGTACATTTTCTTGCGGGCGATCAGCAAGTTGGACTGTTTCCCACCGTTGCCGAGGGCATTTCGAGCCTGCACCAGGAAGGTTATTTGATGGCGGTCGCAACCGGCAAGAGCCGGCGCGGGCTGGATCGCTCGTTGAGCGTCACGGGTCTCGCATCCTACTTCCATTTCTCACGCTGCGCCGACGAAGGCTTGCCCAAGCCACATCCGGAAATGCTACTGAGAATCATGGAGAAGCTGGAAGTCATCCCGCAACGTACACTGATGATCGGGGACACCACGCACGACCTGCAAATGGCCCAGAATGCCAATGTAGCTGCGGTCGCGGTCGCGTATGGTGCGCATCTGCCCCAAGCTTTGGCGGACATGAATCCATTGGGATTCGTAAACAGTTTTGAGAATTTGATGCAATGGCTCAGGCAGAACGGTTGATCTGCCCGTCGCAGGATTTGCCCGAACGCGGCACAGGAATCCGATTCAGTTTGGCCACCGCGCAGGGCATCCGACCGGCCTTCGTCATTCGCTACCGCGGCAAGCCACAGGCTTACCTGAATCGCTGTGCCCACGTCAGCGTGGAACTGGACGCGCAGCCCGGCCAGTTTTTCGATTTCGCCGGTTTATACTTGGTCTGTTCAACGCACGGGGCGGCGTATGTACCTGAAACCGGTTACTGTATCGGCGGTCCATGCAAGGGTCTGCGTCTGACCAAGCTCGCCGTGGAAGAACGCAATGGCGGCGTCTATCTAGTGGAGAACGAGGAAATGCCTCATGTCTGAATCGGATCCGGGCGCAAAAGAAAACTGGGAGCGCCAGGTCATCGAGAAGCTCGCCCGCTCTGCGATCGATGAACAGCGCAAGTCGCGCAACTGGGGGATTTTCTTCAAAGCGTTGACTTTTATTTACCTGTTCGCACTGCTGTTCATTGCGTTTGGATGGCTGGGAGGACGAGAACCCCTGCCAGGCGATCACAGTGCATTGGTCGAGTTAAATGGCGTCATAGCCGCCAATACGCACTCCAACGCGGACGTAATCAATCAGGGGCTTCAGGACGCATTCGACAACAAAGGTACCAAAGGAGTGATCCTGCGCATCAACAGTCCGGGCGGCAGTCCCGTGCAGGCCGGCACCATCAACAGCGAAATTCGCCGCTTGCGCCAGAAGTATCCCCAGATTCCGTTGTATGCCGTCATAGAGGACATATGTGCGTCAGGCGGTTACTACGTGGCGGTCGCCGCGGATAAGATTTTCGTGGATCGAGCCAGCATTGTCGGGTCCATAGGGGTATTGATGGATGGCTTCGGGTTTACCGGCACCATGGAAAAACTCGGCGTGGAACGCAGGCTGATCACGGCCGGCGAGAACAAGGGATTTCTCGATCCTTTCTCCCCTGTGGACGCCGAGCAGCGCGAGTACGCGAAGCAAATGCTGTCAGAAATCCATCAGCAGTTCATAGAAGTCGTGCGCAAAGGCCGGGGCAAACGGTTGAAAGAGGGACCGGACACCTATTCCGGCCTGGTATGGACGGGGCAACGAAGCATCGATCTGGGACTGGCGGATGCGCTGGGCAGCGTCGAATACGTTGCACGCGAAGTGATTCGCGCCGAGAGAATCGTCGACTTCACACCGCGAGAGAACATTGCGGAGCGCTTCGCGAAGCGCTTCGGAGCCGCCATGGCGGAGGCGCTAATTCGCCTGGGCGGAGCGGGTACGTCCGTTCGCTGAGCGCGCCTTGTTCGCCAGCAGCAGGAAAATCGTCGGCCGCTTGTGCAACAAGGGCATCGGGTTGCGTCGCCAGTCGGCGATGCTCCGGGTGCGTATTTCCTCGGTTGACCCGGTCAGATCACTCGCGAGACTCAGCAAGGTGTCTGTCGCGCAGGTTGTCGTGAGAGCCTTGTACAGGTGCTCGTTGCGATAGGGCGTCTCAATGAAAATTTCCGTCTGGTCGAATCTGCGCGATCGTTCTTCAAGCGCGCGGATACGCGCATCCCGCTCGTCGGCAGATTGCGGGAGATAACCGTTGAATGCGAAGCGCTGGCCATTCAGGCCAGAGGCCATGAGCGCCAGGACGATCGAAGACGGCCCTATAAGGGGTATGACCTGAATGCCCAGCCGATGAGCGCGGCTGACGAGCAAGGCGCCAGGATCCGCAATCGCCGGGCAACCGGCTTCTGACAGCAAGCCGATGTCCTGACCGGATTGGAACCAGAGTGCGATTCGATCGACATCCCGTGCCGTGGCGTGCTCGTCGAGCACCTCAAACTCAAGTTCCTGTACTGGCAATTCAAGGGCCTTCAAGAACTGGCGCGCCGATTTGGGGTGTTCGACTACAAACTTTCGCAAGGGGCGAACGGCCTCGCGTACCTGAGCACCCATCCACTCGATGTAGTTGGCAGGGCTAAGCCCCACGGGTATCAGGAACAGTCTTGAGTTTTGCATTGCGTGTCTATGCATCGATGATGCATTAATCAGGGAAGCGGCACACCTTCCTCGCGCAGCATGGTGCACAGGGCAATCAATGGCAGGCCTATCAGCGCCGAAGGGTCTGGCGACTCAATACTCTCGATAAGTGAGATCCCCAGGGCTTCGGCCTTGGCGCTCCCTGCGCAATCGTACGCCGGCTCCAGGCGCAGGTAGCGCTCGATCTCATCGTCGCTCAGAACGCGGAATTTGACAGCGGTGGACACCACCCTGATCTGTGTTCGGTCGCTTGTTGCGTTGAGCAATGCGATAGCGGTGATGAAGCTTACAGACTTTCCGCTTGCGTGCTGGAGTTGACGCATCGCACTGGCGTGATTGCCGGGTTTGTCGAGCCGCAGTCCGTCGCAGAACGCCACTTGGTCAGACCCGATGATCAGCGATCGAGGATGTCGAGATTGTACTGAGCGGGCTTTGGCCAGTGCCAGCCGCTCTGCCGTCTGTGCTGGTTGCTCCGTTGCAAGTGGGGTCTCGTCTGCATCCGGGGAGACGGTCTGAAACGGTATTCTTAACCTCTCCAGCAACGCGCGCCGATAGGGGGAGGTAGAGGCGAGAATCAGAGTTAGACCACTGTTTGTTGGAGACATTCTGTTTTGACAGGGTAATCCAAAACCACTATTATGCGCGGCCTATGCGGGATCGGATCACCGTCGACACCATTGCATTTGCGCGTAACGCAGATGAGTTGCGGGGAACGCTGGCGGTTGCGGAACTTCCCCGGCTTCAAGATGTGTTGTTCGAGCAGTCTGGCGAAGTAACCTATCGGCTGACTGGCGCAATGGACAAGGATGGTATTGCGTCCCTGGGCCTAAGTGTCGAAGCGGGACTCGTGCTGACCTGTCAGCGCTGCCTGGGGCCGGTCGAGTTCAAACTGGACATGGCGCGAAACTTCGAACTCGTCCCGGCATCGCGCGAACTTGGCGATCCGGCAGAAGAGCCTGGCGATGTAGAGCGTATCCACGCGGATCCGAACCTGGACGTGGGTGCAATGGTAGAGGAGGAGGTCATCCTTTCGCTGCCGATGGTGGCGGCACACTTGCCTGGAGAATGTTTGACCCCTCCAGCAGCGGGCGCCGGGAACGAAGCAACATCGCCCTTCAGCGCGCTTGCAGCGTTGAAGCGATCGTAGACAGAGTTGAATTTAAGGAGTTACTCATGGCAGTTCAGCAGAACAAGAAGTCGTCCTCCAAGCGCGGCATGCACCGGTCACACGATTGCCTGACCAATCCGCCGCTCGCGGTAGAGCCGACGACCGGTGAGACGCACTTGCGTCATCACGTCAGTCCGAACGGTTTCTATCGCGGCAAGAAGGTTATCAAGACCAAAGGCGACTGACACCCGGTGGCTTTTGGCTGCCCCCGGGTGCAGCACAAAGGCATGCCCCTGCTTCCTGCCAATGCCCGCTTCCGCGGGCCGTCCGGAGCCAGCACAGCGCTTCGCGCGCGCCAACTGCGCATTACGCGCGGGATAAACCGCTAGAGCTCACGTTGATTACCGTAGCGATAGATTGTATGGGTGGAGATCACGGCGCGCACGTGACGATTCCCGCCGCGTTGTCGTTTCTGAACGAAACGGACGACGCGAAGATAATCCTCGTGGGTCTGCCCGAGATGATCGAGGCCGAACTAAAACGCAGTGGCGCCCGCGCCGGCGAACGGATCGGTATCCGCGCTGCGCCAGAAATAGTGTCCATGGACGAGGCCCCGGCTTCTGCTTTGCGCGGCAAGCGCGAATCGTCCATGCGGATTGCCATCGATTCCGTAAAGAGTCAGGAGGCCCATGCGTGCGTCAGTGCGGGCAATACCGGCGCGCTGATGGCAATGTCGCGTTTCGTGCTCAAGATGCTGCCTGGCATCGAGCGTCCGGCCATCGCCTCTTTTCTTCCGACTCTTCGCGGCCATACATGCGTCCTCGACCTCGGAGCAAACGTTGATTGCACGGCCGAGCACTTGCTGCAGTTCGCCGTGATGGGTTCTTCGCTGATCAGCGCCGTCGATCACGTCGAACGGCCCACCGTAGGTCTGCTCAATATCGGCGAAGAGGCGATCAAGGGCAATGAGGTTGTCAAACAGGCTGCAGAGTTGCTGCGTGAAAGCGGCCTGAATTTTTACGGAAACATCGAAGGCACGGATATCTATAAAGGGACCACGGACGTCATTGTCTGTGATGGCTTTGTCGGCAACGTGGCACTAAAGACCTCGGAAGGGCTCGCGCAGATGCTGGCGGCCTACTTGCGGGAGGAATTCGAACGCAACTTGCTAACAAAAATTTCAGCCCTGGTGGCTTTGCCCGTGATAAAAGCCTTCCGCAGGCGGGTCGACCATCGGCGATATAATGGTGCGAGTTTGCTGGGGCTGAAGGGCATAGTGGTCAAAAGTCACGGTTCGGCCGACAGCTTCAGCTTCCGATTCGCTATACAGCGGGCTTACGACGAAGCGCAGCATGATGTCCTGCGGGGCATCATTGATCGCATGGCGAATATTCATCAGAGGGCCGCATGACGTTTTCGCGAATCGTCGGAACCGGCAGTTACTTGCCGGAAAAGGTCGTAACGAATCACGATCTGGCCCTGCGTGTTGAGACCTCCGATGAGTGGATTCGCACGCGCTCGGGTATCCAAAGCCGGCATGTTGCCGCGGACGGCCAGTTGGCAAGCGATTTGGCATTGCCGGCGTCCCAGAGGGCCTTGAGTGCCGCGGGTATTGCAGCGGCGGACATCGATCTCATCATCGTAGCCACGACGACTCCGGACATTATTTTCCCCAGCACGGCGTGCATTCTGCAGGCCAAGTTAGGGGTTGCGGGATGCCCGGCGTTCGACGTGCAGGCTGTATGCAGCGGCTTCGTTTATGCGCTTACGATCGCCGATCTTTTTATCCGTTCGGGTCAAGCCCGAAACGCACTCGTGGTGGGAACCGAAGTCTATTCGCGCATCCTGGACTGGAACGATCGAGGAACCTGCGTGCTGTTCGGCGACGGAGCCGGCGCGGTCGTCGTGAGCGCAAGCGATAAGCCAGGCATCATTGCCACCAAGTTGCATGCCGACGGCAGCCATAAGGATATGTTGTGCGTGCCGGGCAGCGTGAACGGCGGCAAGGTGTGGGGTTCCCCGTTCGTGCGCATGGATGGCGGCTCCGTTTTCAAGTTTGCCGTTCGCGTATTCGAAGAAGGAGCCAATGAAGTTCTGAAGGCGGCCGGCATGGGCGTCGCGGATCTGGATTGGTTCATTCCGCATCAAGCCAACATAAGGATCATGGAGGCCACGGCAAAAAAACTCGGATTGCCGATGGATAAGGTGATCGCTACCGTACACCATCACGGAAATACGTCGGCGGCGTCCATCCCGCTTGCGCTCGACGAAGCCGTCCATGACGGACGCATACGTGCCGGTCAGAACTTGCTACTCGAAGGGGTAGGGGGCGGGTTCACCTGGGGCGCGGTACTTTTGCGTTGGTGATCGAGGCAAGAATGAAGATTGCTTTTGTGTTTCCTGGCCAGGGATCGCAGTCGATCGGCATGATGACATCCTTTGCCGCTCTGCCAGCCGTGCGTGAGACGTTTGCCCAGGCCTCGGACGTCTTGCGGCAGGATCTGTGGAAACTCGTCGCGGAAGGGCCGGCGGAAGATCTCAATCTCACCGCGAACACCCAGCCGGTCATGCTTACGGCGGGCGTAGCGCTTTATCGCGCATGGCAAGCCAATGCTGGCGCCGCGCCATTTATGGCAGCAGGACACAGCCTGGGTGAATACAGCGCATTGGTCGCGGGCGGTTCGGTCAAATTCGAAGATGCGGTCTCGCTGGTGCGTTTTCGCGCCCAGGCAATGCAAGACGCGGTGCCCACTGGCCAGGGTGCCATGGCGGCTATCCTCGGGCTGGAAGATGAAGTCGTGCGACTCGCATGTGCCGAGGCCGGTGCGCAAGACGAGTCTGTCGAGCCCGCGAATTTCAATTCTCCGGCACAAGTCGTTATCGCCGGTAATCATGCCGCTGTAGAACGCGCGATGGATATTGCGAAGAGTAAGGGAGCCAAGCGCGCTGTGCTTCTCCCGATGAGCGTGCCATCTCATTGCAGCCTGATGCGTCCAGCCGCGGCGCGCATGACAGAGCGCCTTGCCGATGTTCATTTCCAGCCCTCCGGCATACCGGTTCTTCATAATGCGGACGTGGCCAACGCGGTTAACACCGATGCGCTTCGGGACGCCCTGGTCCGCCAGCTCTATCAACCGGTACGATGGGTCGAAACTATCCGAGCCCTCGTTACGGCCGGGGCGACGCACCTCGTGGAATGTGGCCCGGGTAAGGTACTCGCAGGACTTAACAAACGTATCGCGCCGGATACTCCCATCCACAGTTTTGGCGATGTGGCGGCGTTTAACCAGGCGCTTGCAGCGCTGAAGTGAGGCTACGGTCATGTTAGATGGAAAAGTCGCGCTGGTAACAGGCGCCAGCCGGGGAATCGGGCAAGCGGTGGCCAAGGCCTTGGGAAGCGCTGGCGCTACCGTCGTCGGTACTTCGACCAGCGATTCCGGTGCCACCTGCATATCGAATTATCTGCGCGACGCACGATGCCGCGGTGCTGGAGTCAAACTCAATGTCAACGACGGCGCGGAAACGGAAGCCGTCCTGGCGCAAATTGAATCCGAACACGGATCCGTGGCCATCCTCGTGAACAACGCCGGCATTACTCGGGATAATCTGTTGCTGCGCATGAAAGACGCCGAATGGGACGAGATCATGGAAACCAATCTCAAATCCGTATTCCGGCTGAGCAAGCTCGTTATTCGCCCCATGATGAAGGCCCGATTCGGCCGCATCATCAACATCACTTCCGTGGTCGGATCAATGGGTAACGCCGGGCAGGTCAACTATGCGGCTGCCAAGGCTGGCGTTGCCGGGTTCAGCAGGTCGCTGGCCAAGGAAGTAGGCAGCCGTAACATCACGGTAAACTGTGTCGCACCCGGCTTTATCGACACCGATATGACGAGCGGGTTACCAGACGAGCAGAAGAATGCAATGCTGGTGCATATTCCACTGGGTCGATTCGGCCAAGTGCAGGAGATTGCTGCGGCCGTGACATTCCTCGCATCTGACGGGGCCGCCTACGTGACGGGCAGCACGTTGCATGTCAATGGCGGCATGTACATGGATTGACGCCGGAGGACATGCAATTTTGGTAGAATGTGGCGCGTGTTTTTGTCCGGAGCCAGCGTTGGTACGATACTGCGCGGGCAATCACGCAATAGAAACTTCAAGCACAAAAGGGAAGGGACATTAATGGAATCCGTAGAACAGCGCGTCAAGAAGATTGTTGCAGAGCAGCTGGGCGTGAACGAGGCAGACGTCAAGATCGAATCGACTTTCGTCGACGACCTCGGAGCTGATTCCCTCGACACCGTGGAACTGGTGATGGCACTTGAAGAGGAATTCGAGTGCGAGATTCCTGATGAAGAAGCGGAGAAGATCACGTCCGTTCAACAGGCGATCGACTATGTTAAGGCTCATCTGAACTGAGCACCTTCATTTCTCTTTTTATCCTGGAGTTTCGTTGTCTAGACGCCGAGTAGTTGTAACGGGCTTGGGCATCGTCTGCCCGGTCGGAAATAGTGTCACGGAAGCGTGGAACAACATCCAGGCGGGGAAGTCCGGCATTACCCGGATAACCCGGTTTGACGCTACCCCCTTTGCATCGCAAATCGCCGGCGAGGTGAAAGACTTTGATATTGGTAAGGTCTTGAGCCCGAAGGAGGCGCGGCGGGTGGATGTATTTATCCATTACGGCATCGCAGCCGCGGCAGAAGCAATACAGGACGCCGGCCTCGAGGCCCATCCGGCGGACGCAGAACGCATAGGCGTGAATGTCGGATCCGGAATCGGCGGCTTGACCCTAATCGAGGAAACGCACAAGGCGATGCTCGAGGGTGGTGCGCGCAAGATTTCGCCGTTCTTCATTCCGGGTGCAATCATCAACATGATTTCCGGCAATCTTTCGATCATGTATGGTTTCAAGGGGCCATGCCTGGCCATGGTTACGGCGTGCACTACCGCTAACCATTGCATCGGCGATTCGGGACGCCTTATCGAATATGGTGATGCGGACATCATGATCGCCGGCGGATCCGAATCGACGGTCTGCGCGCTTGGCGTGGGCGGATTTGCGGCTGCACGCGCGCTTAGCACGCGCAACGACGATCCGGCGACCGCCAGCCGGCCCTGGGATAAAGACCGGGACGGATTCGTTCTGGGCGAAGGGGCGGGCGTCGTTGTGCTGGAGGAGTTGGAACACGCCAAGGCCCGAGGCGCGAGAATATATTGTGAACTGGCCGGTTATGGTGTCAGCGCCGATGCTCATCACATCACTGCCCCTTGTGAGGACGGCGAGGGCGCAGCGCGCGGCATGATGAATGCGATGCGCAATGCAGGAATCAACCCATCCGATGTGGACTACATCAATGCACACGGCACTTCGACGCCGCTGGGCGATCTCGCGGAGACGATAGCCGTCAAGCGCTGTTTCGGCGATCACGCCAGGAAGCTTGCGATCAGTTCCACGAAGTCCAATATCGGTCATCTGCTCGGCGCGGCGGGTGGCGTCGAAGCGGTCTTCACGATCATGGGAATGAAGGATCAGGTTGCTCCGCCAACCATCAACCTCTTCAATCCAGACCCTCAATGCGACCTGGACTACGTTCCGAACACGGCGAGGCGGATGAAGATCAAGACCGCTCTGTCGAATTCATTTGGGTTCGGCGGCACCAACGGCACGCTGGTTTTTCGTACTCTCCCATAATTTGAGGTATCGCCGGCTCCGCGCATAGGCGCCAGGCAGTTATCCGGGAAGCGCAACGGTGGCTCGTTCAATCATGACCTCTGGGTGACGTTTGCAGCATGGTCAAACGCAAGAATCTGTTCCTGCCCGCGCCACGATGGACATTCATGCGGTTACTGCGCACCGGCTTGTGGATTACCGTCCTGGTGGCGATCTGCGCGGGTGCCTGGCTTACCTATTTCGCTTTCCACGAGATCGAAGTTCCATCAGCGGCGCGAACCTTCAACGTTGATCCCGGACGCAGTCTGCGCAGCGTCTCGAACCAATTCTCAAGGACAGGACTGGTTTCCGAACGCTGGAGTTTTCTGCTGTTCGCGCGATTGATGGGCAGTGCCGGCGAGATACGGGCGGGCACCTATGAAGTCGGTGCACAGGTTTCGCCCTACAAGTTGCTGCGCAAGATTGTCCGCGGCGAGTTTGCGCATTCCGAGCTCAGATTCATCGAAGGATGGACGTTCACCCAACTCCGCGGCGTGCTGAACGCGCATCCGGCTCTAAGACACGACAGCGCCGGACTGTCAGATAGCCAAATTCTCCAGCGGCTGGGCATCGATAAGCCGTCTCCGGAGGGCCTGTTTTTCCCGGACACCTATTATTTTTCCGTGGGGTCCAGTGATTTGGCCTTGCTGAAGCAGGCTTACCTGCGCATGCAGTCCAAACTGCAGTCTGCGTGGGAGAAGCGCGCGCCCGATCTGCCCCTGAACTCTGCGTATGAGGCGCTGATATTCGCTTCTATTGTAGAAAAGGAAACAGGGCGCAGTGACGAGCGGCCGATGATCGCCGCGGTATTCATCAACCGGCTCAAGCGCGGCATGCGATTGCAGACTGATCCGACCGTCATTTACAGTCTCGGCGCCGCGTACGACGGAAATCTGAAACGGCGTCATCTACAGACTGATAACCGATATAACACCTATACGCGAGCCGGGTTGCCTCCCACGCCCATCGCCATGCCGGGGGAAGCATCGATCGAAGCCAGCCTGAATCCCGCGGACAGTGCCGCGCTTTATTTCGTCAGTCGAGGCGACGGCAGCCATCAGTTCTCGACGAATCTGGTGGATCACAATCGCGCAGTAGCCAGATACCAGCTGCGAAAGTGAAGCGCGGACGGTTCATTACCTTCGAAGGCATCGACGGCGCGGGTAAAAGCACGCACTTGTCGTGGGGTGCCGACTACCTGCGTGCACACGGCGTCGCATTGACATTGACGCGGGAGCCCGGCGGTACCGAGGTAGGGGAGAGCCTGCGGGACCTTTTGCTGACGACGGCGGGTTCCATCCATCCCGAGACCGAAGCGCTGCTGATGTTCGGCGCCCGACGCCAGCATGTTGAGGATGTCATCAACCCCTGCCTGGCACGCGGGGATTGGGTGCTATGCGATCGCTTCACCGATGCATCGTTTGCTTATCAAGGGGCAGGGAGGGGGGTGGACGTCGGGAAACTGGCAATCCTTGAAGGCTGGGTGCATGCGGATCTGACGCCGGATCTGACCATTCTGTTCGATGTAGACCCCGAAGTAGGCCGGCAGCGCGTCGCCCGCATCAAATCGCCCGATCGATTCGAGCGCCAGGATGCGGATTTTTTCAATCGCGTTCGCGAGGGCTATCTGGAACGCGCGAAGCAATGTCCCGACAGAATGATGCGCCTGGACGGCGCGCAGCCGGTTTCAGACATTCGCCGGGAACTCGGGCAAATCTTTGACCGGGCCTTAACGAAGTGGAAGACGTAATCTATCCTTGGATTGTACCGGTGATCGCTCGATTGCCGGGCTCAGCAAGCGCACTTCCCCGTGCCCTCCTGCTGACGGGACGGCAGGGACTGGGAAAGCGCGCCACCGCGTTGCTCCTTGCCAAGGCGCTGTTGTGCGAAAAACGCCGGAACGTCTTGCCGGCCTGCGGGTCGTGCGCGTCCTGCTTGCTCTATCAAGCCGGTAATCATCCCGATCTTCGGGTGATCGAGGTTGGTCAGGAAGAAGAGGGGGCCGCGCCCGAGGAGGAACCCACGCAGGCCAAGAAGGCGAGCCGGCATATCTCGGTGGAGAAAATCCGTGCGCTCACCGACCTGGTCACAGTCACCGCCCACCGCGGCGGCGCGAAAGTCATCTGCATCATGCCAGCCGAGGCCATGCTTCCGGCGGCGGCGAATGCAGTGCTGAAGGTCCTCGAGGAACCGCCCGGCGATACGTATTTTCTTTTGACCAGTGACCATCCCGAGCGGCTTCTTCCGACCATTCGCAGTCGCTGTTTTAACCTCGCATTCGGCGTGCCGCAGATGCAATCCGCGCTCGCCTGGCTTCGGGGGGAGGGCATGGAGCAAGCGGAGTTGGCGTTGGCGCAAGGCGGCTACGCCCCCCTATGCGCCCGCGAACGCGCGAGAGACGAAGCATTCTGGAGCCAGCGTAAACAGTTGCTGGATGCCTTGTCTGCGCCGGTGTTCAATCCCCTGCGCGCGGCGGAATGCGCGGAGGAATTTGACGGCCCGTTGATATCTACATTGTTATCGCAATGGGCGTATGACATGACTATCTTGCGATCGGGCGGAAAGGTTCGTTACCACCTCGATTACGCATCTGCGTTGCAGAGAATCGTCTCTGGCGTTGCGATGGAGAAGATTCTGGGATGGTATGACTGCATCTTGCAATATTCACGTGTGGCACAGCATCCGCTGAACAAGCGCCTCGCCATGGAAAACCTTCTGTTGGCGTACCCGGGCCGCGTTTAGCGCATAGGAAGTCCCTTGTTCATAGACTCCCACTGCCATATCAATTTTCCTGAACTGGCCGCCGATCTGCAGACCGTGACCGGGGCAATGGCCGCAAATGGCGTGACGCATGCGCTTTGCGTTTCCGTGAACATCGAAACTTTTCCCGATGTGTTGGCGGTGGCCGAGCGATTCTCCAACGTATTCGCCTCCGCTGGCGTGCATCCCGATGATCAAGGCGGCGAGGAGCCGGATGTGGATCGGCTGATCGGCCTGGCGGCTCATCCGAAGGTCGTCGCAATCGGAGAAACCGGACTTGACTATTACCGCGTCGAGGGCGATTGCGCGTGGCAACGCGAGAGATTTCGAACCCACATACGCGCCGCGCATCTGACAGGCAAGCCGCTGATCGTGCACACGCGTGACGCTGCTGCGGACACGATCGCGATCATGCGCGAAGAACGCGCGTCCGAGGCGAGCGGCGTGATGCATTGCTTTACGGAAACAGCCGAAGTGGCTCGTCAGGCAATGAGCATGAATTTCATGATCTCGTTTTCCGGGATCGTAACGTTCAAGAATGCACAGGCCTTGAAGCAAGTCGCTCGCGAGGTTCCGCTCGATTACATGCTGATCGAGACGGATTCGCCTTACCTCTCACCGGTTCCACATCGGGGCAAACTCAACCAACCGGCGTACGTGCGGTTCGTTGCCGAGGAAATCGCCCGGATAAAAGGCATCTCGATGGAAGCGGTCGGCGAGGCTACCACGGCAAACTTCTTCAGACTGTTCAAGTCGGCCAAGGCTTTCCAGTCGCACGATTAACGTCCGGGGCGCCGGCATGAACCGTGGCCGTCTTAGCGCTACCTATGCGCATAATGTATATTATGTCAAAT
>CBDDRM010000027.1:0-4513 GCA_965233135.1 uncultured bacterium
GCCATGGACAAGCCGCGCTTTCAGGAAGCGCTTCGCGCGGGGGTTATTTTCGGCACCATCGAGGGTCTGACCCCCTTTGTTGGATGGCTATTGGGTTTGGCGGCATCAAAGTACGTCGCTGCGTGGGACCACTGGATCGCGTTCACGCTGCTCAGCGTCCTCGGCCTGCACATGATCTATGTCGGACTGAAACCACAAAGCAAAGCAGGCGCACCTGACGACACCAGGCGCAGGCAAGGATTCTGGAGTCTTGCCGCCACCGGCCTTGCCACCAGTATCGACGCGATGGCCGTAGGTGTCGGTCTCGCGTTCCTCGACGTCAATATCGGCGTCGTTGCGCTGGTGATCGGCCTTACGACGCTGGTGATGGTGACACTCGGCGTCATGCTCGGTCGCATTCTTGGTAGCATCGCTGGAAAGCGTGCGGAGATCATTGGCGGCCTGCTGTTGATTGCGATCGGCACCGCAATTTTGTTCGAACACCTGTCGGCTTAGGGGCGGGCTCCGCGATGCCAATGGCGCCTGGCATCCGCATGCATCTGACAGGCCACAGCGGGCTTGCCCGCTTCCGCGTGCTGATGATGTGCGCTTCGGGAGGAGATGTCAGTGCCAGTCGCCGTTTTACTGAAGGCTCTTGTCCTGTGGGTGGCCATACTCGTTCTTGCCATTCTCAATGGCGCCCTGCGAGAAGGGGTGCTCATCCCTGCCATGGGGACGTTCGCCGGCTTGATCGCCAGCGGCATCGCGCTCTGTTTCTGCATTGCCTTGGTCGCTTTTTTCGCGGCCCCCTGGTATGGCCGGCTTTCCTCGCGGCAGTATTGGTTTATCGGGTTGTTCTGGCTTTTGCTCACGCTGCTTTTCGAGTTCAGCTTTGGTCGTTTCGTACAACAGAAGGATTGGGCGCAACTGGCGCAGGCGTACACGTTCCAGGGAGGCAACTTATGGCCCGTCGTGTTGGCGCTGACCTTTTTCTCGCCTTGGCTCGCTGCGCGGCAACGGGGCCTGCTGTAGCCGTTTCCTGCGGACGCCAACAGGCGCCGGGCCGCGGTCGCCAGCTAATTCTGCCCTTATGCGGTCAGTGGAAGGCTGATGATGCACTAGCGTTGCGGAAGATCCTCGTGGAGGCAGAGGTAGTTTCCCTCGGTGTCCTTGAACCATGCAGCTTTCTCTGCACCGAGCACGCAGACGTGATTTTCGGTTTTGAAATCCGGGAAATCATAGTCTTCAAACACGACCCCCGCATGCTTGAGCCGCTCAATGCTTGCAGCAATATCAGGCACACGGAAGCTGATCGCGGTGTGCTCTGCCTTCGTTCCTTCAGGTTTTGGAAACAAGGCGATGGTCGAACCGCCAACCACGTAGACGAACTTGCCATCGGGCTTGAATCCGCCCGGCGTCAGCCCCAACGAGCCCTCGTAGAAGGCACGCGCACGGGCCATGTCCTTGACGGGAAGCATTGTCGTAACGGAGGATTCGGACAACATGGTCAGCCCCTTCATTCATTCCGGTCCTGTACCAGCAATCTGGCGAGCACCAGGCCGTCCGGCCGGTAATCGAAGCTTAAGCCCGGCGCTGCCGCAGCGCCAGTGTCGGCGATCCGAAGCACACTCGTGATTCTCGCTCGCAGTGGTACGTGGGCTATTGTCTTGCATGTAACCGGGGTGCATAGAGGAAATTTCTGAGGTCTGGCGCACAAAGACCGACGGTGCGGGCAGCAGTGCCGATCCTTTCAGTAACCGATTGGCTGCCGTACTCGACTACCATGAGCACGTCCTCGGGTTCACGGTTGCCTGGAAGTGGGGAGACCCGCCTCATGTGGCCAGCGTGTGTCGCGACGGTATGGAGTTGAATCTTTCGCAATTAGCAAAAGAAAGCGGGAGCTCTGTTCCGAGAGTTTATTTTCGGATGTCCGGGGTCGCAAAGTATTACGACGAACTCCTTGCTGCTGGAGTCACGGTCGCGGTGCCTTTGGGAGTTCGCACCATGGAATGAATGACTTCAAGATCGTGGATCCGAGTGGCAATGAGCTTTCGTTTGGAGAGGTCGAGGCTCATGATCCTCCTGGCGGCTGCAGTGCGCGTCGGTGACCGACGCTTTCAACTCCTTGCAGTTCCAATACGCGCGTCTCGGCCGACGTCGCCGTGCCCGGCGGATTCACATTCGATGCGGTATTCTGGTCGCCGCATGCGCCAAGCATGAGCGCCAGGATATGAAGGAAGCACGCCGATGGAGATCTGGATATTCTGGGTTCTGTTCCTGGCATGCGCCGCTCTCGCCGTTTTCTGGGTATTAAGAATCGAACGGGTGAGATTGGCAGCCCACGTCAAGGATTGCCAGGCGGCGGCCGCCAGGATGAGCGCTTCGTATCAGGCCGACGCGCCTGAGCCGTTAATAGCGAAGATCAAGGGTTTTGATCTGACTTACTCTGACGGCGAGGTATTGCGCAATGCGATTCGGGACGTGTTTGTCCAGAGAAGTCCTGCAGGGGATCTGTATTGCTTCCTGCATGAGCATCGCGGCAGCATGCCCGGTGGCGTGAGTGGATCCGGGCACCGGGAAACGGTCGGCTGCCTTGTCTCGAAGCGCATCCAGTTCCCGCGCTTTCGTCTTGCTCCGGAGCGGACAGTCGAAAAGCTTGCTGCGCTGGTCGGCGTGAAGGGTGTCGACTTCGATGCGCATCCTGCGTTTTCGCGTTCCTATTTCCTGAATGCCAGCGACGACACCGCGGTACGGCGACTATTTGATGCAAGCCTCCTGGATTTCTTCAGCAGGCATCCGGGATTTCATGTCGAGGGAAATGTTGACACGCTCGTCTTGTATCGATTCAACAAGTCCATGAGCGTCGGTGAATTGCCAGATTTTTTTGAGTTGGTCAGGCGCATCTCGACTCTCTTCAATAGTTGACGGCGGGAATTAAACTTTCGGTTGGTGCCGAATGCGGGTGCGTCTCGCGCGGGCCTAGCCGGCGCAGAGCCTTCAGCCAGCCGGGGATCGCCGACCCCCGGCACGTGCGTGGTAAAGTGGAATTCAATTGGCGGGGCCGCGCGCAAGCGCTCTCTTGATTGCATTGGGGCATCATTCTCGGAGGAGCAATGGAGACGCAGGAACTTCATCGTGGTCGCCTGATCGATCATATTCAGCTGGTAGTGCGGGACCTTGGCACGAGCAAGGCTTTTTATCAGGCTATCTTCGATTGCCTGAATGTGCCGATGGGCGGCGAGGGGGATGGGTTTTTCTGGGCCGACGAGTTGTTCGTGTCGAGTGCTGATAGTCAGGCGTCGCAAGGGAGATTAACAGGACGCTGTCACCTGGCGTTTCAGGCGCGGGACAGAGCCATGGTGGACGCGTTCCACAAGGCTGCGCTGGCACATGGCGGGCGGGACAATGGCGCCCCCGGAGAGCGCCCCTATCATCCGGACTATTATGCGGCCTTCGTACTCGATCCGGACGGCAATAACATCGAAGCCGTATTTCACGGTGCGGCAACGCGCAGCTCCGCCTCGGTTCGCATCACGTTCTGATCAGCAGGTGTGATTGTCCGGATCGCCTGCGATAGCGAGCCGGAGGCGCTACCGCCAATCCGGCAAGCGGGCGAGCATCTTCGCAGCGACAAGTCAAAATCGAAGCACCGCGTGCTTGCGTGAACGGCCACCCTGGGGCCGCGGTCGAAAGGTGCTGGAGCGCCTCGCAGATGAGGTTCTGATAATGGCGGGTGCGTGCCACGGTGCGAAGAGTTGCGTACTCCTGAGCATTCGCGCGGCACTCCTGATCATAAAGAATTTACATGTAGTTTATGCGCGCGCAGCCGGCGCGCGTCGCAACCCGGTACGCATGGATAAACGCATGAACATAGCGCTGCGCAGCGCCGTTCTGGCAGTACTGATCTGCCTGTGCCTCGGAGCCTGCAGTGCCATTCCGAAGATTCCTGTAAACGGGGCGGCCTTCGAACAGCGCGTGCATACGACCGTGGATTCGCAGATCGCGCGCTATTATCTGGAGAGCTATTTGCAGGGGGAGCACGACAACTCCGCAATGGACGAGCGCATTACCGCGCTCTACCGCTCGCAAGTCAAACCTGTCCCCTCGCGGGAAGACCTCCAGGCCATCTCCGAAGCATTCTCCGTGGACTTCGCGGCACTGTTCTTTGCGGACCGACTTTTGCAGGATCGCTGCAACCAGGAACTGAACCTGCGCTTCGAGCGTTATCTCAGCGATGAGACGGCCATCGACACCCGCCTCGCATCTGCATACCAGATACTATTCGTACCGGGATGGCACTACATCGACAATGGCCACGCGACTGGTGCTGATTTCGCCGAGCCGCGTGCCTTGGCCACCCGAATGGGATTTGAAAACTACCTGGTTGCCTTACCGCAAACAGGCTCCGTGGAAGAAAGCGCCAAAGTGCTGGCCACAGAGATCGAACGGCGCAGCCGCTCGGCAAAGCGAATCATCCTGGCCGGTGCAAGCTCTGCCGGACCCGTGATCCATCTGACTCTCGGCGAGTTGCTGG
>CBDDRM010000028.1:0-175064 GCA_965233135.1 uncultured bacterium
CAATATAGTTCCCGTTCTGCTGGAAGGGCTGCGCAAACTCGAATATCGTGGTTACGATTCGGCGGGTATCGCCGTGGTTAACGGCAGCCTGAACCGTCTGCGCGGCGCCGGTCGTGTAGCCGCGCTCGTCGGCATGGCCGAGCAAGCCAAAGTGCAGGGCAATCTGGGCATCGCCCATACGCGCTGGGCTACCCACGGTGCCCCCTCCGAGCGAAACGCGCACCCGCATATCAGCGGCGATGGCCTCGCGCTCGTTCATAACGGCATTATCGAAAATCACGAGGAGATACGCGCGCGCCTCATGGCAGCCGGCTATCGCTTCGACTCGGATACGGATACCGAAGTCGTTGCGCATCTGGTGCACCTCTACTGGAAGAGCGACCACGACTTGTTCGCCGCCGTGCGCAAGGCGACCGGGGATTTGCGTGGCGCCTATGCGATAGCCGTCTTGTCGGAAAAGAATCCCGATTCGCTCGTGGTGGCACGCAAGGGCGCGCCGCTATTGCTGGGTTTAGGCAAGGGCGAGAACTTCGCCGCTTCGGACGCCTCCGCACTGCTGCAAGTCACCAAGCAGATGATCTATCTGGAGGAAGGCGACGTGGCGTTAGTCGGACTGGATGGCGTGCGCATTTGCGACAGCACGGGCAGCGATGCAGTCCGGCCCGTGCATGAAAGCAAATTATCTGCGGACGCCGTCGAACTAGGTCCGTACCGGCATTACATGCAGAAAGAGATTTTCGAGCAACCGGGGGCCGTGGCCAATACGCTGGAGATGGTGATTGGCGCCCAGTCGATCGTACCCCAGCTCTTCGGCGCCGAGGCTGAAAATGCGATGCAGCGCATCAAGGCCGTTACGGTGCTCGCCTGTGGAACCAGTTATCACGCAGGTCTGGTCGCCCGCTATTGGATAGAAGCCATCGCCGGCATTCCCTGCTCGGTCGAAGTAGCCAGCGAGTTTCGCTATCGCAAAAGTGTTGCGAACCCCGACGCCCTGGTGATCGCCATTTCCCAGTCCGGCGAAACCGCCGATACGATCGCCGCGCTGGAATTTGCCAAGTCGCTCGGACAAACCCGCACGCTGGCCATCTGCAACGTTGCCGAAAGCAGCCTGATCCGGCATGCAAGCATGAAATTCCTGACCCGGGCCGGACCCGAAATCGGGGTGGCCTCGACCAAGGCGTTCACAACGCAGTTGGCCGCGCTATTTTTGTTGACGCTGGTCCTTGCCAAAACCCACGGCCGTTTGTCCACCGAAGCCGAGCAAAAGCACTTGCATGCCTTGCGCCACCTGCCCGCGGCATTGCAACAGGTACTCGATCTCGAGTCCGAGGTCGCCGGCTGGGCGAAACGGTTCGCGGACAAACGGCACGCTTTGTTTCTCGGGCGCGGCATGCACTATCCCATCGCCATGGAAGGGGCGCTCAAGCTGAAGGAAATCTGCTGTATCCACGCAGAAGCCTATCCCGCCGGCGAACTCAAGCACGGGCCGCTGGCGCTGGTCGACAAGGACATGCCGGTCATTGCCATTGCGCCCAACGATGCGCTGCTGGAGAAACTCAAATCCAATTTGCAGGAAGTCCGGGCACGCGGCGGTGAACTGTATGTGTTCGCCGATTCCGATACCCACATCCAGGAAGGCGAAGGCGTGCATATCATTCGCATGACGGCACACGCGGGTGACTTGAGCCCCATTCTGCATACGCTGCCGCTGCAACTGTTGGCCTATCACGCCGCCCTGACCAAGGGTACGGATGTCGACAAACCCCGCAATCTCGCAAAATCCGTCACGGTGTAGTAAGCACCACCATTGATGCGTGGCCCGCGCGACTCGCCGGAAAGGCGGTCGCCCACACGTGGCGATCCCTTCGAATGGAGCAGACTATGCGGAAAATACTGAATTCGTGTTTCGCTTTCGCGCTTGCTCTGCTGGGTTTTATTCTGCTACCCGGTGCAGTGGCGAATATGGGCGCGGAGGAAGCGAACGAAAGCATCGACCCGAACTACCTTGCCGGCAAGAAAGCCGTGGAAGCGCAGGAGTGGAAGAAAGCGATCGACCTGCTGTCGAAGGCGATGCAAACCACGTCGAACAATTCCGAAGCGCACAACCTGCTGGGTTACGCCTATCGCAAGACCGGGAATTACGACGCTTCATTCGCCGAGTACAACCAGGCGTTGAAGCTTGATCCGATGAACAAGCATGCGCATGAGTACATCGGCGAGGCCTACCTTTTGACCGGCGATCTGCCCAAGGCAGAACAACATCTGGCCGAACTGCAAAGAATCTGCACGCCGATTCCATGCGAGGAATACAAGGAACTCAAGCGGGCCGTGGAAGCCTACAAGAAAACCAGGCAATAACAATGTCCAACGCGGACGTACGCGCCGTGCTCTGGGATTTCGGTGGGGTCATGACGGAAAGTCCGTTTCTGGCCTTTCGCCGTTTCGAGCAGCAGCATGGATTACCGGCGGACTTTCTGCGCGGAATCAATGCGCGCGATCCCGACCGCAATGCATGGGCGAGGTTCGAGAGGTCCGAATTGTCACCGCAGCAATTCGATGAGGCGTTTGCCTTGGAAACGCGCATGGCCGGGCATGAAGTGCGCGGGCTCGAAGTGATCGACCTGCTTTACGGCCGCATCCGCCCGGACATGGTCGCTGCACTTAAGGCTTGCAAGGGGCGGTTCACGAACGCCTGTGTCACCAACAACGTCGACGCGGGCCCAAGCCGCGGATTTAACCGCGATGCGCATCGCGCCCACGAATGGAAAGAAGTGCTGGCGTTGTTCGACGTGGTCATCGAATCTTCGAAAATCGGCATTCGCAAACCCGAGGTGCGATTCTTCGAGCGTGCCTGCGAACTGCTGGACATCGGCGCGTCCCAGGCCGTTTACCTCGATGATCTGGGAAGCAATCTTCGTCCTGCACGTGCAATGGGGATGCGCACGATCAAGGTTGAGGAGCCCGCCCGCGCCATCGCTGAACTCGAAACGGTGCTGGGGATACCGTTGAGTTGACTGAAATGACGCTCAAGCCGATGGCCGTCGCGGTTTTCTGGGCGCGCTTGCAAACACCATGTCATATATCGCTCTGGGCAGCCGGCGCAATAACCAGCCGACCAGCGCCATCTGCCAAGGCAAAACGTAAAACTTTTTACGCGCCTCGATGGCCGCAGTCATGCGCGAGGCAGCCACATCGGCGTCCATCAGAAAGGGCATACGATACGGGTTATTCACCGTCATCGGCGTGCGGACATACCCCGGACAGATGGTGACGACACTCACACCACTGGTGCGCAGTTCGACGCGCAGGCTCTCCAGATAAGAAATCGCCGCCGCCTTCGATGCTGAGTATGCGGCTGCGCCCGGAAGACCCCGGAACCCGGCGACGCTTGCGACACCCGCGAGCACACCGCTTCGCCGCGCGCGCATGGCTTCGACGAATGGCTGGAAGGTCAACATCATACCCAGCACGTTTACCGCCATAACCTCTTGAAACACGATGTTGTCTGCGGGCTCGCCGGTCAGCGTCCCGGCGCTGACTCCGGCATTCGCAATCACGATATCGGGGCAGCCTTCGCGTCCCATGAAATCCATAGCCGCCATCGCCATGGCGCGCGCGTCAGTGACGTCGATGGCATAGGTATGACAGCGCACTGGCAGGGCACCGGTCAGTTGAGCGAGCAACTCGCTCCGGCGCGCAATCAGGCCCAGTACCGCGCCGCGTCGCGCATACTCACCGGCCAGTGCTTTACCGAGCCCGCTGGAAGCCCCGGTAATGATGACTCGGGACACTGCGCGCGTCATTGCGCAGTCCGGTTCTCACGCGCTTTGCCGATCAAGGCATGCACGATCGGCAACAATGCATCGAGACTGCCGATCATGCTGCCGCTGGTCAGGTACTTGCCATCGACGACGAACGAAGGGGTGACGCGGATGCCGTAAGCGACGGTTGCATCACGCGCCGCCTGCACTTTGCGGGCGACTACGTCTGATTCCATGAGTTGTTCGAGCTTGTCGGGATCGATTCCCGCCTTCCGCGCCCACGGGTGGAGTTCCGATGAATTGGCGAGGTTCAACCGCTCATCGTGCACGGCGCGATAAACCGCCTCATGCAATCTTTCGAGTTCACCCAGTTGCTCGAGCGCGAAATAAACGCGCGCCAGCGGCACCCAGGCAGTGCGTCGCAGTGCGGGCAAGCGGCGAAAAGAAACGTCTACGGGCAAGGTCTTTGCCCAAGCCTGCAACGGCGCTTCAAGCCGGTTGCAGGATTCGCAGCCGTAATAAAAAAACTCGATTACCTCGATCTTGTCCGCGACCGCCCGTGGTTGCGCCGACAGGACGACGTAATCCACGTCTTCCATCGGTTGTGCCGCGTCGGCAGCGACGAGGGGTGCGGCGATCATTACGGCGCCGAGGCACGCCGCCCGGACAAGGCGAGCGGTCAAGCCGAACATGCTCGCGCCAATGGCGCGTCAGCGCGCACCGCCGCGGCTCATATCGATGAGTTCGTTCAGGATCTGCTCGAGCCGCTCGTGATCAACACTGCCATTCGCGCCCACCGTCATCGAAGGACCGGTCAAATAGCGGCCGCCGATGGTCAGATACGGCGTGCCCGGCAAGCGGTAACTGCGCGTCATCTGCATGGCGCGCTGGACCTTGTTGTTCACGCTGAACGACTCGAACGTCGCTTCGAATTTCTTGCTGTCGATCCCCTGTTCGCCAACCCACTTCATCATTACCCCGCGATCCGCCAGGTTTTGTTGCTGCTGGTGAATCGCGAAGTAAACCTTGTCGTGGAACTTGTCGAGCAGACCCATTTCTTCCAGCGTGTAATAAATCTTCGCCAGCGGGACCATTCGTTCGTTAAATACCGCCGGCACGTGGCGAAACTCCACGTTCTTGGGCTTGTTCTTGAGCCAGGCTTTCAGGTGTGGCTCGAACTCGTAACAATGTGGACAGGCGTAGTTGAAAAACTCGAGCACCTCGACGCCTTTTACCGTCGCCGGCGGCCGTTGCGCCGGTTCGATCTGCGTGTATTCCTTGCCCACGATGGGCTTGGCCACCAGTGCCGAGGTGAACACCAGTCCCATGATTGTCAGCGCGGCTACTACTGCGTTGCGTAAGAGTTTCATCATCATTCCCGTATGTTGTCAATTCGGCGAGACTTGCTCGCGCACCTTGATCAGATTGGCCTCCAGCTTGTTGTCCTTCAGCGCGGCACGGGATTTTCCCAACTCGTCCTGATTCGAGAACGGTCCAACTCTGACCCTGTGCCAAACTTGTCCGTCGGGCAACGTTGCCGTCTGGATTTGCGCTTCGATCCCGCTCAGAGCCAGGCGCGCCTTCAGATTGTCGGCGTCCGTCGGGCTCTGAAAAGCGGCGACCTGAAGAAAGTAGACTTCCTTGGTGGTGACCTGCGTGGGTCTCCTGAATTCCCTGTCCGTGACCGCTTCCTCGCTGCCCGGCAGTATCTTGTAAAAATCGAAGCGCGGCTTGGCCTCGCTGCTGCGTGCGTGCTTGTCTGACGCGGCTGTCTTCGATGTTTCGCCCGCAACACCCTCCTTCTGCGAATTTCCCGGCTTGTCTGCCGTTCTGTCCGCCGCACGCTGCTTCTGGAAAAAGGGATTGGCGCCTTTGTTGATGTAAAGCGCGACACCGAGGGCAATGCAAAGGCCAATCAGTAACCCGATAAGAATTCCGGCCCATATGGAATTGCCGCTGCCCTCGGACGCGGCGGTTCGCACGTTTTTGTAGTCGCGGCTCATAGCATGGCGAGAATGCACTGCACGATCGAAGTTTACCTCACATCCTGTCGGGAGCGCTGACGCCAAGGATCGCCAGGCCGTTGCGCAACACCTGGCGAACGGACGCCGCCAGCGCCAGGCGCGCGAGTCGAATCTGCTCGTCTTCCGCGAGCAAGCGTGTGGAATTGTAATAACTGTGGAAATCACCCGCGAGTTCCTTGAGATAGAACGCCAGCAGATGCGGCGCCAGTTCACGCGCCGCGCCTTCCAGCTGTTCCGGGTAATCAAGCAGTTTCTGCAAGATTTGCAGTTCCTGTTCTTCAACGAGCGGCGCCAGGTCGGCGTTGACCAGTTGCGCAGGATTTCCCCCCCATTGCTCCATGACCGAGCACACACGCGCGTGCGCGTACTGGATGTAGTACACGGGATTGTCGTTGCTTTGCGATTTCGCGAGATCGAGATCGAAATCCAGATGCTGGTCGCTCTTACGCAACACGTAAAAGAACCGCGCGGCGTCGTTTCCTACCTCACTGCGCAACTCGCGCAATGTGACGAACTCTCCGGAGCGCGTGGACATCGAAGCCTTCTTGCCATCGCGGTAGAGAACCGCAAATTGCACCAGCGCGATCGTCAGTCGATCCGCGTCGATGCCCAGCGCTTTCAGCGCGCCTTTGACGCGCGCGATATACCCATGATGGTCTGCGCCCCAGACATTGATGACCCGCTCGAATCCGCGCTCGAACTTGTCAACGTGATAGGCGATATCGGAGGCGAAATAGGTGTATTGCCCGTTTTCGCGCTGTACTACGCGGTCTTTCTCGTCGCCGAATTCGGTCGAGCGGAACCACTTCGCGCCGTCTTTTTGATACAGGAATCCGCGTTGCTGCAGCCTGTCGGTCACGTCCTTGACGCGGCCGGAGTCAAACAGAGATTTCTCGGAAAACCACGAATCGAACGTGACACCGAACTCCATCAGATCGCTGCGTCCGTCCGCCAGCTGTTCGCGGAGCACGAAGGAATGCAAGCTGGCGTACTCGGCACCCAGCAGTCGCTTCGCGTTGGCAATCAATGCATCCAGATGCGCTTCCGGATCCAACTCGACCGCGGGCACGTTCTGGAGCGCGGCTTGTGCCGCATGGAAGTAGCGCTTGTTCTCGGCGTCCAGCAGCTGGCGCGCCATGGCGCGCACGTAGTCCCCTTGATAGGCATTGGGCGGGAACGGCAGGGTAGTCCCCGCCAATTCGAGGTAACGCATCCACACCGACAACGCCAGAATATCCATCTGCCGACCGGCGTCATTGACGTAATATTCGCGCTCGACCTCGAATCCCACCGCTTGCAGCAGGTTCGCGAGGCTTGCGCCGTATGCCGCGCCGCGTCCGTGACCAACGTGAAGCGGCCCCGTCGGATTGGCGGATACGAATTCGACCTGCACCTTGCTGCCTCGTCCAAGGTCAAGGCGCCCGAACGCCTGCCCATGCGCCAGCGCTTCGTGCACGACGCGTTGTTTCGCGGCAGGCTTCAGATAAAGATTGACGAAGCCGGCGCCGGCGACTTCGGCTCTTTCGAGTACCGGTGACACGGGCAGCGCCGCTACGAGTGCTTGCGCAATGTCGCGCGGACTGCGCCTCATCGGTTTGGCGAGTTGCATCGCAAGACTGCAGGCGTAGTCGCCGTGATGCAGCGATTTCGGGCGTTCGAGCAGTACCGTAGCACCGCTTCCGGGCGCAACGACCTGAACGGCGGCGTGCAGCAACTCGCCGAGATGAGTGCGCAGATCGGTGGGATGAATGCTCATTACGCGCAGAGGCTGAACGAAAAGCGGGGATTATACCGGCTCCGATTCTGCCGCCCGTTACAGTTCCAGAGGATCGACATCGATGGACCAGCGTACGCGCCGCGCGTTCTTGGCCGTCAGTACCGGTCGCCACTCGGCGAGAAAGCGCTGCAGGTGCGCGCGCGACCCTGCCTGCGCAAGCAGATGGCCACGATGATGACCGGCTATCTTTGACATGGTTGCCGGCACCGGGTCAAAAAGCGTTATCGCCGCGGCAAGCTCGCCGCCCCGAGCGGCTGCATAACCGAGAAAATCCATCAACGCGGCCTCATGTTGAGATTCCGCTCGTAATAACGCTTGATAGATGAAAGGCGGGAAACCCGCAAGCTGGCGTTCATCGAGCAGCACTTGCGCGAAGCTTCGGAAATCCTGGCGGACAAGGGCGCCATATAGCGGATGATCGGGGAACTGGGTCTGCACCAGCACCTCTCCTGGCCGGTCGGCGCGGCCCGCCCGGCCCGCAACCTGCATGAGCTGCTGGAACAGTTTTTCTCCCGCTCGAAAATCTGCCGAGAACAGCGCCCCGTCGGGGTTCACCACAACGACGAGCGTCAGTTTGGGAAAATCATGACCTTTGGCGAGCATCTGGGTGCCGACGAGCATGTCCACGCGCTCCGCCCGGATGGCATCTGTCATGTCGTGCCACGCACGCTTGCGCCGCGTGCTGTCGCGATCGATGCGCAGGATCCGTGCTTGCGCGAAATGCTCCACCAGCGATTGCTCGAGACGTTGCGTCCCCTGACCGAAACCCGTGAGGTCCTGGTTACCGCAGGCGCCACATGCGCGTGGCACCCGTTCCTCATGTCCGCAATAATGACAGCGAATCACGGCGTCTTTGAGGTGCCAGACCAGGCGAGCGCTGCAGCGCGGACACCCGGCGTTCCAGCCGCACGCCTTGCATAGCAGTACCGGAGCAAAGCCCCGACGGTTGAGGAACACCAGGCTTTGTTCTGCACGGGCGTGACACGCGCCCAGGGCCTCGATGGCTTCTGCGCTCAGGCCGTGTGCCTTAACCGAGCCGCGCATGTCGATCAGCTTGATTTGTGCCCGGCGGGCGGCCGGGCGACGGCTCAAATGCAAATGTCCAAAGCGCTTGCCGCGCGCATTGTGGTAGGTCTCCAGCGACGGCGTCGCCGAGCCGAGCACAACGGGAATGCGCCGCTGCCTGGCACAAAATATCGCAAGATCCCGTGCCGAGTAGCGCAAGCCGTCCTGTTGCTTGAATGATGCATCCTGTTCTTCATCGACAATGATGAGACCCAGCTTCGGTAGCGGCGTGAATATGGACAGACGGGTTCCTATTACGACATCGGCCCGGCCTGCGCGTGCCTCAAGCCAGTTCCGCGCGCGCTCGCCCTGCGCGAGGTTGCTATGAAGTCCCACCAGCCGCAATGCAGGAAAGCGATCGCGAAACCGTTGCTCCAGTTGCGGCGTCAGATTGATTTCAGGAACCATCAGCAGCGTCTGCAGGCTGCGTGACTGCGCCCGCTCGATCAGGTTGAAGTAGACCTCGGTTTTGCCGCTGCCGGTGATGCCCTCCAGCAACCACGGTGAGTAATCGCCGAAACGCGCCGAGATCGCTTCGACCGCTTCTGATTGTTCGTCGGTCAACGGATGGTGTGGGGTTGACGGAGCAGGCTCTGGTCGCAGGTCGCTGGCGTTCTCGACATACTTTTGTACCCATCCCTCGCCCACCCAGGAATCAACGATCGGCAAAGCCCGGGGCGAAAGCTCCCGGAGTTGGGCGGTTTCCAATACCGGCACTGCGGCCAGGGCTGCGAGCAGCTTTCGCTTGATGATGGCGCGCGGGGGAAACTGCTCAACCGACACCAGCCGACCGGCCGTTGTAAGTGCATACTTCCATTGGTACTCAGGTGCCTTATAACGAACTTGCCGTAAGGCGCCCGGCAGGGCGGTCATGGCCGTCTGACCGATCGGGTGCTGATAGTATTCGCTCGCGAACCGGATCAGCGCGAGGGTATGCGGGGGCAAGGGGACGAGAGGCAAAACGCGCTCGACATCGCGAAGGCGAGCCTCGGCCACGGAAGATTGATTGCTCAGTTCAAACACCAGGCCGACCTGTCGGTGTTTGCCGAAAGCCACGACGACCAGTTGGCCTATTTCCAGTGATTCCGTTGCCCGGTAATCGAACAGCGTGTCAACCGGACAATCAAGCGCAACCTTGGCAATCACCATGGCGACCTGAGCTTAACCCGTCTAGCACACCCGAATACGATGCCCGTCGCTTCTAAATAGCTTTTCGAAAAGGCCTTTTTTTTCGATCGCGACAACTGTGGATAAATCTGTTGATGAATTCAGAAGGCCGTCCTCTGGGCAATCGGTCTGGAACCCAGAAGGGGCGCGGGATAGAGCGTGTCAATAGAAATTAATTCATTGTTCTTAGCGGGTTACGGATAGGTCCCCGGAAAGCCGCGTGGATACTGCGTTTTGGCCTTAGCGCATGGCGAATTTGTGCATAAGCGGCGTCAGTCCGCGGCCCGCACTTCCACCGCTTATCAATGAAATTGACGGCTTTCGGAGTGTACCGCGTGAACCAGTTCGGCCACATTGTCGGGCGGGGTAAACTGGGAGATGCCATGGCCCAAGTTAAACACATGACCGCTCCCGTAACCATAGGCGGCGAGGATCTTGGCGGCCTCGCGTCTGATTACCTTGGGAGAGGCCAGCAAAACAGCGGGATCCAGATTACCTTGCAGCGCAACACGATCGCCGACCCGGGCGCGTGCCTGCCCGATATCGACCGCCCAATCCAGGCCGAGCGCATCCGCCCCGCACTGCGCCAGACTCTCCAGCCATAACCCGCCGCCTTTGGTAAATACGACGCGGGGTATCTTCTGACCCTCTCTTTCGCGGCGCAACTGCGCGCACACGCGCTCCAGGTAACGCAGCGAGAATTCGTGAAAAACCTCGCCGGCCAGCATGCCGCCCCAAGTGTCGAAAATCATGACTACCTGCACGCCGGCTTCAATCTGGGCATTGAGATAATCCGTGACCGCGCGCGCATTGACCTCCAGCAAATGATGCATCAGCTCCGGGCGCTCATAGAGCATCTTCTTGGTTTCGTGAAAATCGGTACCACCCCGGCCTTCGATCATGTAGCACGCCAGCGTGAAGGGGCTGCCCGAGAAGCCGATCAAGGGGATGGCACCGTTTAGCGCAGCCCGGATCTGGGCGACGGCATCGAGCACATAACCCAGATGCGCCGAAGGATCCGGGGCGATCAACGCTCTTATCTCATGCTCGTCGCGCAGGGGGCGTTCAAAGCGCGGGCCCTCACCGTCCGCGAAATATAGCCCCAGTCCCATCGCATCGGGAATGGTCAAGATATCGGAAAATAAAATGGCGGCGTCCAGCGGAAAACGCGCCAGCGGCTGCAACGTGACTTCCGTCGCGAAGTCAGGATTCTTGCACAAATCGAGAAAACTCCCCGCGTGCGCCCGGGTCTTGTTGTACTCAGGCAAATAGCGGCCGGCCTGACGCATGATCCAGACGGGAGTATGCGGCGTGGGTTCGTTGAGCAAGGCGCGCAGCAGAGAATCGTTCTTGGGTCTGGACACGGCAAATAGTGGCGTAGGAAACGATCGGGTGGGTAAGGGGCGCTGCGCCCTTGAAGTCTGCGCCGCGCGCCGCTCAGCGCGGCAAATCCGATCGACCCATCAGGAATTCGTCTACCGCGCGAGCGCATTGCCTACCTTCGCGTATCGCCCAGACAACCAGCGACTGACCACGTCGCATATCTCCTGCCGCAAAGACACCCGGCACCGAGGTCTGATACGCCCGCGGACCCTCGGTATCGGCTTTGACATTGCTGCGCGCATCTTTTTCCACCGCAAACTGCTCGATCAATCCGGTTTGAACCGGCCCCAGAAAACCCATGGCAAGCAGCACCAGGTCGGCTTTGATTTCGGTCTCCGAGTTCGGCACTTCCGTCATCTTGCCGTTTTGCCACTCGACCTTGACGATTCTCAGTTTGGCGACCTTGCCGTTCTCGCCGATGAATTCCTTGGTTGCAACCGCCCAGTCACGCTCGCATCCCTCCTCATGTGACGAAGAGGTGCGCAGTTTCAAGGGCCAGTAGGGCCAGACGAGCGGCTTGTCTTCCTTCTCGGGCGGCTGCGGCAGCAATTCGAACTGCGTAACCGAGGCCGCGCCTTGCCGATTCGACGTCCCGACGCAATCGGAACCCGTATCGCCCCCACCAATGACAACCACATGCTTTCCAGTGGCCACGATCTGGTTTGGCACCCGGTCGCCCGCCACCACCTTGTTCTGCAACGGCAAGAAATCCATCGCGAAATGAATACCATCCAAATCGCGTCCCGGCACGGGAAGGTCCCGGGGCTGCTCCGCGCCACCGGTGAGGGCCACTGCGTCGAAGCCTGCCAGAATCTCCGCGGCGTTTATGTTCCGGCCCACGTGCTGGTTTACGCGAAATTCGACGCCTTCGGCCTGCATTTGCTGCATACGCCGATCGATCGGGTGTTTCTCCATCTTGAAGTCGGGGATGCCATAGCGCAACAAGCCGCCGATGCGGTCGGCCTTCTCGAACAACACGACCGCATGTCCGGCACGCGCCAGTTGCTGGGCACACGCCAATCCGGCCGGTCCGGAGCCCACCACGGCAATTTTCTTGCCGGTCTTGGCTTTCGGTGGTTGCGGCACCACCCATCCTTCTTCCCAGGCTTTGTCGATGATCGCGTGTTCGATGGATTTGATGCCCACGGGATCGTTGTTGATGTTCAGCGTACAAGCCGCCTCGCAGGGAGCCGGGCAAATGCGGCCGGTGAATTCCGGAAAATTATTGGTGGAATGCAAGACGTCCAGCGCGCGCACCCAATCCTGTTTGTACACGAGGTCATTCCAGTCGGGAATGATGTTATTGACCGGGCAACCCGTCATGCAAAAAGGAATCCCGCAATCCATACAGCGAGCCCCCTGGATGCCCGCCTCCTGGTCGGCTAGACGAAGCACGAATTCCCGATAGTGCTTTACGCGCTCGCGCTTGTCTTCGGCAGCCTCGGCGAGGCGCTGGTACTCCATGAAGCCGGTGATCTTTCCCATACTTGCATTCCCTGAAACGTCAATTACAAACGCATAAAACCGTCGGCTGGCCGAAGCCAGCCTGGCGCTGGTTACGATGCTTGGGTGGTTATGCCGCCAGTTTGCGGCGCTTGGCCGCCATCTCGCCGAGCGCGCGCCGGTATTCCGTCGGGAACACCTTGACAAACTTTGCCCGATACGTCGCCCAATCGTCCAGAATTTGCCTGGCTCGTGCACTGCCAGTGTACCGCGCATGCCGCTCGATGAACGCCTTCAGGATGGCCTCGTCAGACTGCTCCATGTGCCAGATGTCCAGCGGCACCTTGGCTTCCTGTTCAGCCTCGGTGAAAACCGGTTCCATTTGAACCATCGAGGCATTGCAGCGCTCGTGGAAACTGCCGTCTTCATCGATCACGTAGGCAATGCCACCGGACATGCCGGCCGCGAAATTCCGCCCGGTCGTGCCCAGAACCACCACGGTGCCGCCGGTCATGTATTCGCAGCCGTGATCGCCGACGCCTTCCACCACCGCTAGCGCGCCGGAGTTGCGCACGCAAAAACGCTCTCCGGCAACGCCGCGAAAATAGGCCTCGCCGGCGATGGCGCCATACATCACGGTATTGCCGACGATGATGTTGTCGCCCGGCTTGCCTCTGAACTTGGGCGAAGGCTGCACGGAAATGCGCCCACCCGAGAGGCCTTTGCCAACATAGTCATTGGCTTCGCCGATCAACTCCAGGGTGATGCCCCGGACCAGGAAAGCACCGAAGCTCTGCCCTGCGCTGCCGGCCAGGCGTACATGGATGGTATCGTCCGCCAGCCCCGAATTGCCGTATTTTTTTGCGACTTCCGACGATAGCATGGTGCCTACCGTGCGGTTGACGTTGCGGATCGGCATGTCGATCGTGACTTTCTCGGCGCGCTCGATGGCTGGCTGCGCCAGTTCGATGAGCCGATGGTCCAGTGCTTTCTCGAGTCCGTGATCTTGTTGCTCGGAATGGAAAATCGACACGTCGGAAGGCATCTGCGGCATATGGAAAATACGCGAAAAATCGAGACCTTTTGCCTTCCAGTGCTCGATGCCCTTGCGCATGTCGAGCAAATCGGTGCGGCCGATCAAATCACCGAGCCTGCGAATACCCAGCGTGGCCATGATCTCGCGCACTTCTTCGGCTATGAAAAAGAAAAAGTTAACGACGTGCTCGGGCTGGCCCTTGAATTTCCTGCGCAACTCGGGATCTTGCGTGGCAACGCCAACCGGGCAGGTATTCAGGTGGCACTTGCGCATCATGATGCAGCCGGTCACGACGAGAGGCGCCGTGGCAAAGCCGAACTCATCCGCGCCGAGAATGGCGCCGATGGCGACATCACGGCCCGTCTTCATCTGGCCATCGACTTGCACGGCGATGCGTCCGCGCAGTTTGTTGAGCACCAGTGTCTGCTGGGTTTCGGCCAGTCCGAGTTCCCAGGGCGTGCCGGCGTGCTTAATCGAAGACCAGGGTGAAGCCCCTGTGCCACCATCATGTCCAGCAATGGTCACATGGTCGGCCTTTGCCTTCGACACGCCCGCCGCGACCGTACCGACACCGACCTCCGACACCAGTTTGACGCTGACCGAAGCACGCGGATTGCCATTCTTCAAGTCATGGATCAGCTGCGCGAGATCCTCGATCGAATAGATGTCGTGATGCGGCGGCGGGGAGATCAGTCCGACCCCCGGCACAGAGAAACGCAATTCAGCGATGTACTCGGACACCTTGTGCCCGGGGAGCTGGCCGCCCTCGCCGGGTTTTGCTCCCTGCGCCATTTTGATCTGGATCTGATCGGCACTATTGAGGTACTCCGCAGTCACCCCGAAACGACCCGACGCCACCTGCTTGATTTTCGAGCGCAGGGAGTCGCCTTCGAGCAACGGGATGTCTTGCTGCACGCGGTCGCGGCCGAGCCTTGACGCCAGCGACTCACCGGCCACGATCGGCGCATAACGGCGCGGGTCTTCGCCGCCTTCGCCCGTGTTGGACTTGCCGCCAATGCGGTTCATGGCGATAGCGAGAGTCGTATGCGCTTCGGTTGAAATGGATCCCAGCGACATGGCCCCGGTAGCAAAGCGACGCACGATCTCCTTGGCGGGCTCGACCTCCTCGAGCGGAATGGACTTCGCCGGATCGACGCGAAACTCGAACAACCCACGCAGCGTCATGTGCCGCTTGGTCTGGTCGTTGATGATGCGGGAGTACTCCCTGAACGTCTGGAAGCTTTTCGTGCGTGTGGAGTGCTGTAATTTGGCAATCGCGTCGGGCGTCCACATGTGCTCTTCGCCGCGTACTCTGAACGCATACTCTCCACCCGCTTCGAGCGAACTGGTCAACAGGGGATCGTCGCTGAAAGCGGCACGGTGCTGGCGGATGGCCTCTTCTGCGACCTCAAACACGCCGATGCCTTCGACATTCGTCGTGGTGCCCGTGAAATACTTATCCACCATGCCCTTGCCAAGACCCACTGCTTCGAAAATCTGGGCGCCGGTATACGACATATAAGTGGATATGCCCATTTTGGACATTACTTTCATCAGTCCTTTGCCGATCGCCTTGACGTAGTTTTTCAATCCCTTCTCGCCGCGGTATTCGTCGGGCACGAAAGTATCCGCGTAAAAAATGGTCTCCATGGCAACGCTGGGATGAATCGCCTCCGCCCCATAGCCCGCAAGCAGGGCGAAGTGGTGCACTTCGCGGGCACTGCCGGTTTCAACCACCAGGCCGGCGCTCGTGCGCAGTCCCTTGCCTACCAGATGCTGGTGAATTCCGGACAGCGCCAACAGGGCCGGAATTGCGACGTGATGGGCATCGACCCTGCGATCCGACACGATCAGGATGTTGAAACCCGAGCGCACGGCATCTTCGGCCTGCGCGCACAAACTGGCGAGTCGTGCCTCTATGGCCTGGCTGCCCCACGCGACCGGATAAGTGATATCGATCTCGAAGGATTTGAATTTGCCGCCAGTGTAGTTATCGATGTGCCGGATCGCATCCATCTGACTGAAGTCGAGCACAGGCTGCCCCACCTCGAGCCGCATCGGTGGATTGGTCTCGTCAATACCGAGCAGGTTTGGTTTCGGCCCGATGAACGACACCAGCGACATCACCAGATCTTCGCGAATGGGATCAATCGGCGGATTGGTCACCTGCGCGAACAGCTGCTTGAAATAGTTGTAAAGAGGCTTGTTTTTGTTCGACAGCACCGCCAGGGGAGAATCGTTACCCATCGAGCCGATCGCTTCTTCAGCTTGATGGGCCATCGGACCGAGAATGAACTTCAGATCCTCCTGCGTGTAACCGAATGCCTGCTGACGGTCCAGCAACGGAACTTCACTGCGCTCGCCGATCTTGGTCGGCGAGGAAAGATCATCGAGCTTGATCCGGATACGCTCAATCCATGCGCGATAGGGCTTGGAATTGGCGAGCGTATCCTTGAGTTCCTTGTCATCGATAATGCGGCCGGCTTCCAGATCTATCAGAAACATCTTTCCGGGCTGCAAGCGCCATTTCTTGGTGATTTTCTCTTCCGGGATTGGCAACACGCCGGTCTCAGACGCCATGACGACCATCTCATCGCTGGTGACCAGGTAGCGCGCCGGGCGCAGGCCATTTCGATCGAGCGTCGCACCAATCTGGCGTCCGTCGGAAAATGCCACGGCCGCCGGGCCATCCCACGGCTCCATCATGGCCGCGTGATATTCGTAGAACGCGCGCCTGTTCGGGTCCATCAGCGAGTGCTTCTCCCAGGCCTCGGGAATCAGCATCATCATGGCATGGGCCAGCGAGTAGCCGCTCATGGCCAATAATTCGAGCGCATTGTCGAACACGGCTGAATCGGACTGTCCGTCATAGATCAGCGGCCAGACCTTGTCGAGATCCTTACCCAGAATCGGGCTGAAAATTGCCCCTTGGCGGGCGCGCAACCAATTGACGTTCCCGCGCAGCGTGTTGATTTCGCCGTTATGGGCGATCATCCGGAAGGGATGGGCCAGATCCCAGGTCGGAAAGGTGTTGGTGGAAAAACGCTGGTGTACCAGCGCGAGCGCCGATGTGACCCGCGGATCAGCAAGATCCTTGTAGTAACTGCCGACCTGCCCCGCCAGCAACATTCCTTTGTACACCATGGTGCGGGCGGACATCGACGGCACATAGAATTCCTTGCTGTGTTCGAGCTTGAGTGCCTGGATTGCATGCCCCGACGCTTTGCGGATGATGTAGAGCTTGCGCTCCAGGGCGTCGGTGACGGTCACGCCATTGCCGCGCCCGACGAAGACCTGCCGGATGACCGGTTCGATGCTTTTGACGGATTCCCCGAGCCCGGTATTGTCGCGGGGAACGTCGCGCCAGCCCAGCAGCACCTGGCCCTCATCCTTGATGGCGCGTTCGATCTCGTATTCGCAAGCCAGTCGCGAAGCCGGTTCCTGAGGCAGGAATACCATGCCGACCCCGTATTCCCCCGGGGGAGGCAACTGGACGCCATTGGCCGCCATTTCCTCCCGCAGGAACTGGTCAGGAAGCTGTATCAGAATGCCGGCGCCGTCACCCGCCAGGGGGTCCGCCCCCACCGCTCCCCGATGGGTCAAATTCTTGAGGATCTGAAGACCTTGTTCGATGATGGCATGGCTGCGGACGCCCTTGATGTTCGCAACAAACCCCACGCCACAGGCATCGTGTTCGTTTGCCGGATCGTAAAGACCTTGCCTCGCAGGTAAATTTGGATGAGCCATGTCGTCTTGCCTCTGAGCCTGTCAATATCAATCGCTGTTACCCCGACCCGCAGACCGTGCCGTGAACGGGCAAAATTCGGGCAGCCGTAAATGGTACCGCGATTGGGCGCGCCCTATCAATAAAGGACGGCCGCCAGGTACCCAGGCCTCGCGCTGGACGCTGCAGCCCCGGGATGGCGTCAGGGTACTGGCGGCCGGCCAGGCACGAGCAGCTCAGTTTTCTTCTACGGTAAACAGTCTGCGGTGCTCGCGGATGGCGTAACGATCGGTCATGCCCGCGATGTAATCGGCTATGGCCCGGGGCCGGTCGACTTCTGCGCGCACCTGGAACTCGGGCGGCAGCAGGCGCGAATCGTCGAAAAACGCGCGAAACAACTCCGCAACGATGCGCCTGGCCTTGTTGCTCATACGCGCCACCCGATAATGGCGATACAGATGCTGATGCAGGAACTGTTTGAGCTGCTGCTGCTCCTCGCGGATGCCGCTGCTGAACGCAATCATCGGAGCCGTCTTGCGGACCTCTTCAATCGAGGCGGGATGGTACTGGGCGATCAACTCGCGGCTGCGCTCGGTCAGATCGCAGACGAGCGTGTTGATCATGCGGCGCACCGTTTCGTGGATCAGTCGGCGCTCCGTGAGACCTGGATAGTGCGCTTTCACCTCGTCGAGATGTCGCGAAAAAATTCGTACTGAGGACATTTGCGCAAGAGTAATGAGCCCCGAGCGCAACCCGTCATCGACGTCATGGTTGTTATAGGCGATTTCGTCCGCGAGATTGGCGATCTGCGCTTCGAGCGAAGGACGTTCTTTATTGATGAAACGTTCGCCAATGGCCCCCAGCGTGCGGGCATTCGTTACGGAACAATGTTTGAGGATGCCTTCCCGGGTTTCGAAACACAGGTTCAGGCCGTCGAACGCCGCATAGCGCTGTTCCAGCACGTCCACGACGCGCAACGACTGCAGGTTGTGCTCGAAACCACCATGCTCCTTCATGCAATCGTTGAGCGCGTCCTGGCCGGCATGACCAAACGGCGTATGGCCCAGGTCATGCGCCAGCGCGATGGCTTCCACGAGGTCTTCGTTGAGCCCCAGACTGCGCGCCACTGATCGCGCGATCTGCGCGACTTCGATGCTGTGGGTCAGCCGAGTTCGGAACAGATCGCCTTCGTGATTGACGAATACCTGAGTTTTGTACTCAAGGCGCCGGAAAGCCGTTGAATGAACGATGCGGTCGCGATCCCGCTGAAACTCGGAGCGGCCCGCAGGCGCAGGCTCGGCGAACTGCCTGCCGAGGGATGCGGCCGGATGCGCCGCGTAAACCGCCAGTTCATGCATGGGCGGGGGGTTTGTCCAATACTTCGCGCAACGCGCGAAGCTCGAATTCCGAAGTTACGAACGCGGCTCCCAGCGCGCGCAGTAATACCAGGCGCAGCTTCCCATCCTCGACTTTCTTGTCGTGTCCCATGAGCTCGAGGTAACGTTCGGGACCAAGCTGCGGGGCTTCTACCGGCAAACCGGCCCGCGCGAACAATCGCTCAATGCGCTCCACGTCGGACGCATGCAACAAGCCCATGCGCTGCGAAAGCCGTGCCGCGAGCATGGACCCGGCCGCAACGGCCTCGCCGTGCAGCCATGTGCCAAAGCCCAGGCCGGCTTCGATCGCATGGCCGAAAGTATGACCCAGATTGAGCAGGGCTCGCCGCCCGGTTTCGCGTTCGTCAGCCGCGACTACTTGAGCCTTGTTCTGGCATGAACGCGTCACCGCGTATGCCAGCGCCTCGGGCTCGCGCGAGATCAGTCGTTGCATGTTGATCTCGAGCCACTCGAGAAACGGCAGATCCATGATCAATCCATACTTGATCACTTCGGCGAGCCCGGCGGATAACTCACGCATGGGAAGCGTGTCGAGCAGCGCGATGTCCGCGAGCACCATGCTCGGCTGATAGAACGAGCCGATCATATTCTTGCCTAGCGGATGATTGATTGCGGTTTTTCCCCCGACCGACGAATCCACCTGCGCCAGCAAGGTGCTCGGTACCTGGATAAATGGCACGCCGCGCTGATAGCTGGCCGCGGCGAATCCGGCAAGATCGCCCACGACGCCACCGCCCAGAGCGATAATCGCGGATTTTCGCTCGCAACGATTGCTGAGCAACGCATCGAAGATTGTGTTCAGAGTTTGCCAGGTTTTGTATTGTTCCCCGTCGGGCACAACAATCGGCACGATCTGCAGGCCGGCTGCGCGGAGCGCGGCGCTTAGTTTCTCCAGATATAGCGGCCCCACTGTCGAGTTCGTAATGACGGACAACTTGCGTTGCGGCAAGTGCGGCGCGAAAAGATCGGCGCGCGTGAGCAGTTGCGCGCCGATATGAATCGGATAGGCACGATCACCGAGCCCTACGGTCAGGGTTTGCAATGTGGCTGGCATCCCGTTTCTGCGCGATCGATGCGATGTTCAAGCATATGGTGCAAGCGATTCATTAGCGTTGTGAGGCTCTGGCTGCCGGTATCGATTGTCACGTGCGCGACCTCGCGATACAGCGGATCACGCAAGGTATACAGCTCTTCGAGGCGCGCACGCGGGTCGGCAGTTTGCAGGAGCGGGCGGTTCTTGTCATGCCGCGTGCGATTGATCAGGTCTTTCACGTTGGCGCGAAGATAAATGACGGTGCCTCGCGCGCGAAGCCGGTCCCGGTTCTCCCTTGCGAGCACGGCACCCCCGCCCGTGGCCACGACGACGTCCTCAAGCGCCGTGAGCTCGTCAAGCACTACCGATTCCCGATGGCGAAAACCAGGCTCGCCTTCTATCTCGAAAATAACCGGTATCTTCACCCCGGTTCGCTGTTCGATGACATGATCGGAATCGTAAAACACCTTGTTCAGACGCCTTGCCAGAACGCGGCCAACCGAGGTCTTCCCGGCACCCATCATTCCCACCAGAAAAAAACTTCCCGGGATGGGCAAACCGGAACGGCTGGCGCTTGCGTCGATCATGCCGTCATTTTAGCGAACCGTGGCGGCTTCAGTGCGGCGGTAAAAAAACGGCCGCAGTAGGCTGCGGCCGCCGGGTAAGGCAAGCGCGGGCTTATCTGATCGTCAACGAGTCCTTGATAACTCGGGGGGTGACGAAGATGAGCAGTTCGTTCTTGTTGTTGCGCCGCAGATCCTGTCGGAAGAAGAACCCCAGAATCGGGATGTCGCCAAGCAGCGGAACCTTCGTTACCGTTTTGGATTCGTCCTGGGTATAGATTCCGCCCAGCCCGACGGTGCCCCCGTTTTCTACAAGCACCTCGGTGGACACTTGCTTGGTATCGATGGCGGGCCCCGCGCTGGTATTCGCGCCGACGCTGTCCTTGTTGACGTTCAGCTTCATCATGATGTTGTCGTCGGGCGTAATCTGCGGCTTGACTTTCAGGCTCAAGGTCGCCTTGCGAAACGACACGCTGGTAGCCCCGCTGCTGGTCGCCTGTTGATAAGGGATTTCCGTGCCTTGTTCGATGATCGCTTCCACATTGTCCGCGGTGATGACCCGCGGGCTGGAAATGATCTTGCCTTTGCCGTCCGCCTGCAGCGCGGTGATTTCCAGATTAAGGAACTTGGTCATTGCGTCGTTCATCAGGATCAATGACAACTGTCCGGGATTCACGCCACCAAGCCCTGGGGCCGCCATATTGGTGAACGTGGCATCCGCGAGGAAATCGGGGGTATTGGAGGACTGCCCGGTATGCGCCCCGGTATCGTTGATCCCCCCGCCGATGAGCGCCCTGGTGGTTCCGCCCGGCAGTTGCGTTCCGCGACCCGTGAGGTCGTGAATGCCTAGGCGGGTTCCTACGTTGCGGCTGAACGTATCGGTTGCTTCGACGATGCGCGCCTCGATAAGCACCTGGCGCACCGCGCGATCGGTTTTCTTGAGCAGGTCGCGGACCTCGTCAAGCTTGGAAGGAATATCCTGGACAAAAATCTGGTTGGTTCTCGCGTCGACCACCGCGCTGCCGCGTTTTGACAGGATCCTCTGGTTGGCGTCGGTGATGACTTTCTGGAAATCCTCTGCTTTCTGATAGTTCAGCTGGAAGCTTTCCGTGCGCACCGGTTCGAGATCGGATATTTGCTGGCGCGCTTCCAGAGCCAGTTTCTCTTTCGTGGCCAGTTCGTCACGCGGCGCAATCCAGACCACATTCCCGGTCTTGCGCATATCCAGTCCTTTGGCCTGCAAGATGATATCCAGAGCCTGGTCCCAGGGCACATCTTTCAGCCGCAGCGTCAGATTGCCGCTGACCGTGTCGCTGGTGATGATGTTCAATCCCGTGAAATCGGCGATGACCTGCAGCACGGCGCGCACTTCGATATTCTGGAAATTGAGCGACAGTTTGTCGCCGGCATAGCCGCCCGCCGTCTTTGGCTTTCCTACCTCTTCGACGACCGGCTTTACTTCGATGATGAAGCGGTTATCAGCCTGATAGGCCGACTGCTCCCAACGCCCTTTGGGCGTCACGATAATGCGCGTGTTCGCGCCGGATCGCGTGACGTCGAAACTCTCGACCTGGGTGCCGAAATCGCTTACGTCAAAGCGCCGCTCAAGCGAGGGCGGCAATGCCGTCTGGATGAAGTCCACCAGAATGCTCTTGCCCTGCTGGCGCAAATCAATGCCGGTTGTCGCATCCGCCAGATCGACGATAATTTGGGCTTCACCGTTTCGGCCGCGGCGAAAATCCACGTCCCGCACGGCATGGCCCTCGCCTCCGGGCTTGGTTTCGGCGAAAGCAGAGGCGGAATCCGATGGAACGGCCGCCGTCGCAGCTCCGCTATCCAGCGTGATGATGACGCTATTACCTTCTACCTTGGAGTCGTACTTGACCATTTTGGCCAGGTTGAATACCACGCGGGTGCGCCCGCTTGATTGTCCCAGGCGGATCGTTCGCAGTTCGCCCTGATTGACGTCTTGGGAATTCTTGCCCAGACCATTCACTGTTCCAGGAAAGTCGAAAGCTACGCGCGGCGGGTTGTTGACCGTGAAGGCCACCGGTGGATCCGCCAGCGCGTCCTTCAGATTGAGCTTCACCGTGACTATGCCGGGCGTGCTGGTGACATCGATCGACTGGATGACATTGCCGGTATTGGCGTCATCCTGGCCGTAAGCGGCTGTAGCCCCCAGCAGCGCCAGAAAAACCGGCAGAGTGAAAAACTTGGCCATACCAGCGATGCGTTTCATGCGCGTGCTCCTTAGTTCATTGCTCGAGCAGTTGCAAACTGCTTGTGCGCTCGGTCCAGGATCCCGAGGAGGAATCCTGAATGACTTCCTTGAGTGTCACCGTCGATTCGCTGATTGAGGTAACGACACCGAAATTCTGCCCCAGATAGTTTCCGGATCTGACGCGGTACAAGTTGTTGTCCGGCGTCTTGATCAGTGCGAAGCGCACTTGTTTCTGCTCCAGCGTCCCGACCATCTGCAAACTTTCGAGCGGGAAGGCTTCCAGCGCCTCCTTGCGGCGGTTCAAATCAGGCCGCGGCCCTCCACCGGTCGCCCCGCCCCGTGTATCTGCAATCGTTTTGCGCGGCTTGAACGGATCCGGCAGATCGAATGCGTTATAGGCAAAGGGCTCGAACTGTCTGACTTCGGGAATGGGTTCGACGCGCCCGCGCAGACCCTCGCCGGAGTCCTTGACGAACTGCTTCAAGTCGGAGAACTGTTCCCCGCCGCAACCGGAGAGCAGGACTACTGCGAATATCATTGCAAGAAAAGCGCGCATTATCTCTTGGGAGCAGAAGCGTCACGTGCCGCCTTGCGTTGCGCCGCGACCTCGCTGTCGTCCAGATATCGGAAAGTTTTCGCCGTCGCGTCAAGCGTCAGCCCGCCCTTGCTGGTGCTCAGCGCGATATCGTTGAGCGTGACGATTCTGGACAGCTGCGATATATCGCTCGCGAACGCGCCGATATCATGGTAGTTGCCGGCAAGCTTGATAGTGATCGGCAGCTCGGCATAGAACTCCGAGCGGGTTTCCGAAGGCGCCGGCCGAAACAATTCGAACTGCAGGCCTCGACCCAGGCCGGCCTGGTTGATATCCGTGAGCAACGCTTCCATTTCCGATTTGTTCGGCAGCTGTTTGAGCATCTCGCCGAAGGACTCTTCGATTTCAGCAAGCTGCTTGCGATAGGCCTCCAGATTCACGGCCTGCTTCTTCTTGTCGAGAAATGCGGTGCGCAATTCCTGCTCCTTGGCGCGATACTGCGCGAGGGCATCGAGCTGGTTTTGCCAGTCGAACCAGTACCCTGCAAATACCAGCAGAAGCAGAAGTATAAACAGCGCACCGAGCTTCGGCAGGGCGGGCCAGCTGCCGATATCACGCGGATTAAGTCTTCTGAGATCGTCGAGCGTCATGGCGTCAGCTTTGGGGCGCAGCGGCGGGCGTTCCCGGTTTGGGACGAGAAGCACTTTCTTCTTTTGGCCGCGAAATATTGACGTTCAGGTTGAATTCGTTCAACAAGGCGTTGTCCACCGTGACCGACTTGATCTCGATCAAGGACGGACTTTCGAGCCACGGCGAAGCTTCGAAATTGCGCATGAGCGTGGAAACGCGGGCATTAGAGGTTGCGTACCCGACCACATTCACGCGTTGCCCGCTTTGCTTGATCGTTTTCAGGTAAATCCCATCAGGGAGCTGACGCACCAGTTGATCGAGCAGGCGGACGGTTTCCGTACGGTTGGTCTGCAAGGATTCCACGACACGTTTGCGCGCCAGCAAGGCTTGCGTCTGTTCCTTCAGCTTTCGGATTTCGTCGATCTGTTTATCGAGCAGCACGATCTCGGATTCGAGATATTTGTTGCGCTCCAACTGGTTTTCGATACGGCCCGCAAAGAAAATATGCACGACGATGACAATGGCAGCAGCCAGTCCGACGGTTAAGGCCCCGAGCACGAAAAACTGCTGCTGTTGCGCCTTGCGCCGGGCGGCACGATGCGGCAGCAGGTTAATCGGGATCATTCGTCGAACCTCCGCAGCGCCAGTCCGCAGGCCACCAGCAATGCTGGCGCATCGACCGCCAGCTGCGCCTGGCGGACTTTGGAGGAGATTTCCATTCCGATAAACGGATTAGAGATCAGCGTATTGACTTGAGTGCGCTCCGCGACTACCTCGGGCAGTCCTGGAATTGTCGCGGACCCACCTGAGAGGAAAATATGGTGCACTTGATTGAACTGGGTGGACGTAAAGAAGAATTGCAGTGCTCTTGCAATTTCGAGCGCCAGAGTATCCATGAACGGCGCCAGCACCTCCGAATCGTACGTGTCGGGCAGCCCTCCATTGCGCTTCGCAGCCTCCGCCTCCTCGAGCGACAGGTTGTAATGGCGCATGATTTCCTGCGTCAACTGGTTTCCGCCGAAAGGCTGTTCGCGCATGTAGACCGATTGACCGTTGCGCAGGGCATTGATGTTCATCATCGATGCCCCGACGTCGACCACCGCGATTGTTTGATCGCGGCCGGCATCGGGTAACTGGCCCTGCATCAATTCGAAAGCGTTCTGGGAGGCAAAGGAGTCGATGTCCATGACAGTGGCCTTCAACCCCACAGACTCCGCCACTGCGACGCGGTCTTCGACTTTTTCCTTGCGCGAAGCCGCTATGAGTACCTCGACGTCCTCCGTGCTGTTGGGGGCAGGTCCCAATGTCTGAAAGTCGAGATTAACTTCCTCCAGCGCGAATGGAATGTATTGATTCGCCTCGGTCTCGACCTGAGCCTCCAGTTGCTCATCGGTCTGGCCGGCCGGTACTACAATCTTCTTGGTGATGACCGCCGCAGACGGCAGCGCCATGGCAAGATTCTTGGCACGACTGCCCATACGCTTCCAGCCGCGACGCAACGCATCACCCACCTCTTCGAGGTTCATGATATTGCCGTCGACGACCGCATCCTTGGGCAGAGGTTCGATCGTATAGCGCTCGAGCCGATAGCGTCCCTTGCCAGGCCCGGTCAGCTCGACCATTTTGACCGACGACGAACTGATGTCGACGCCGATCAATGGGGGCGCCTTCGGCTTCAGCAAGTTGCCGATCAGATCAGCATCAAACGCAAATTTTCCCTTGAACATTGGCCGTTTAGGCGCGATACGTATAATCTACATTAAATGCTAGCAACAACTATTTTGCATGTAAAGCGTTTTTATTCGGCTTTCTGTTGCCGGTCGGCAACACCTTATATAATGCCCGTCGTTTTCCCCCTACCCTCCCGTTAGATGATGTTCTCCCGCTGGTGGATCTATCCCCTTATAGGGTTGGCCGCGCTGTTTGGTGCTATCGCCCTGGTCGTGGGCTATGCCGCGGTAGTGGCGTATCCCAACCTGCCGTCGCTTGAAGCCCTGACGTCTTATCAGCCCAAGATTCCGCTGCAGATCTTCAGCATGGAAGGCAGTTTGATCGGCGAATTCGGCGAAGAGAAGCGGGCCTTCCTGCAAGTGGACCAAACCCCCGACCTGCTGCGCAAGGCCATCATTTCAGCGGAAGACGAGCGCTTTTACGAACATGGTGGCGTGGATTACATCGGCGTCATCCGCGCCGCGCTTTCCAATTTCGCATCCGCCAGTGCGCGACAGGGAGCGAGCACCATCACCATGCAAGTGGCACGCAACTTCTTCCTCAGCACAGAGAAAACGTTCAGCCGCAAATTCAGCGAAGCCCTGCTCGCATTCAAGATCGAGCACAGCCTGACCAAGGATGAGATCCTTCAGCTGTATATCAACCAGATTTATCTGGGACAACGCGCATACGGGTTCGGCGCAGCCTCCCAGGTCTATTTCGGCAAACAGCTCGACCAGTTGAACGTGGCCGAGATCGCGATGCTGGCCGGCTTGCCCAAGGCGCCCTCGCGATACAACCCCGTAGTCAACATGAATCGCGCGAAGATTCGCCAGCGCTATGTCTTGCGACGCATGGCCGAGTTGGGTCATATCAACGCCCAGCAACTCAAGAAAGCCGAGACCCAGCCCATCATCATTTCCCGCCAGGTTCAGGAATTTTCGACGCGTGCCGATCACTTCGCGGAGATGGTTCGCCAATCCATCTACGACGCGTACAAGGAAGAGACTTATACGCGCGGCTTCCGCGTTTTTACGACCCTCTCCAAGCTTCACCAGGACGCTGCATATCGGGCATTGCGCCAGGGTGTGATGGAATACGACCGCCGGCAGGGATACCGGGGTGCCGAAGGATATTTCAATCTGCCGAATGAAGAGGTGGGCGAAGAGGCCCTCGAAGATTCGCTACAGGAGGAACTGGAAAGCGACGATATCTATCCCGCCATTGCACTGGAAGTCGACGCGAAGCTCGTCAAGGCGTATCGCAAGGGCGGAGAAACAGTGAACATAGCCGGCGAGGGTCTGAAATTTGCGAGCCGGATGATCGGTAACAAGGCGCCGGCGAAAGTTCGTTTGAAGCGCGGCGCACTGATACGAGTCCAGCCCGACGCCAAGGGTAATTGGCAGATTGTGCAATTGCCGCAAGCCGAATCGGCGCTGGTCTCGGTCGATACCGACAACGGCGCGATCCGGGCGCTGGTCGGAGGTTTCGACTTCTATCGCAACAAGTACAACCACGTTACCCAGGCGCGCCGTCAACCGGGCTCGAGTTTCAAGCCGTTCATATACTCCGCAGCGCTCGAGAAGGGTTTCACGCCGGCCACCATCATCAACGATGCGCCCTTGACGATTGATGCCAGCGAAACCGGCTCGGTGAACTGGCAACCGCGTAACTTCGACGGCAACTTTGATGGTCCGGTCCGCATGCGTACCGCGCTGACCAAATCGAAGAACCTGGTGTCGATTCGCATCCTTCAGGCGATTACCCCGCAGTACGCGCAGGATTACATCACGCGCTTCGGCTTTGATCCAAAGCAACATCCGCCGTATCTGACCATGGCGCTGGGCGCCGGGGCAGCCACGCCACTTGAAATGGTGATGGGATACGCTACCTTCGCCAATAGCGGCTATCGCGTGAACCCGTACTTTATCGAGCGTATTGAGGATTCGCGGGGCACCGAGCTCGGGAAAGCCAATCCGGTCGTAGCAGGCAAGAACGCCGAACGGGTCGTCGATGCGCGCAACGCTTTCATAATGACCAATATGATGCAGGACGTGATCCGGGGCGGAACGGGTGCGCGCGCCATGGCGCTGGGCAGAATCGATCTGGCAGGCAAGACCGGAACCACCAATGAACAGCTGGACGCCTGGTTCGCAGGGTTTCAACGTCATTTGGCATCTGTCGTGTGGGTCGGCTACGATATCCCTCGCACGCTTGGAGACCGGGAAACTGGCGCCGTCGTCGCACTTCCCATCTGGATGACGTACATGGGTGCCGTACTGAAAGGCCAATCCGAAGAGTTGCCCATTGCGCCGGAAGGTGTCGTGGCCGTGGCCATCAATCCCGAGACCGGCTTGCGCGACAAGCATGCGCCGAAACCGATGATCGAATATTTCTATCATGAGAACGTGCCGCCCGAACAGGAAAGCTGGCCGGAGGAAGCCGGCGGCGAGGCGGCCAAACCTCCAGAGGAAATCAGGGATCAGCTGTACTGACGCCAATGCCGAGAGATAACGGCAACAGCAGACAGATGCGCGAACGCATCGCCCACCTCGCGGCGCGACTTATGGCCGTTGACGGCATTGACGACTTCGCACTGGCGAAACGTAAAGCCGCGCGCCAGGCGGGCGCGCCCGATACGCGCAACCTCCCCAATAACGACGAGGTGGAGCACGCACTGCGCGCGTATCAGCAACTGTACCAGGCCGATGAGCAACGCGAGCGGCTTCGGCATCTGCGCGCTCGCGCGCGCGAGATGATGGAAATGCTTTCCCGCTTTGATCCCTATCTGTCGGGAGCGGTATTGTCCGGGAGCGCCGGGAAATACTCCGACATCGAATTATTGCTCTTCACGGATAGCATGAAAGACGTCGAGATGTTCCTGTTGAACCGCGGAATGGCGTACCGCAGCAGCGAACGCCGCTTTCACATCGGGGACGAGATACGCAGCGTGCCGGCGTTCACACTGAGCACCGAGGATGCCGATTTCAGCATCACCGTGTTCGAACCGCGGGATCTGCGCGCGCAGATTCGCCACACCGCCGAAGGCCGTCCGCTCGAGCGCGTACGCATGGATTGGCTCGATTCGAGCCGCTTACAGCACGATGGCCTCGGCGCCTGAGGCCGCGTTATTCTTCCTCCAGAAGCCAGGCAGCGGCATCCAGCGCGAAATAAGTCAGGATCGCATCGGCACCGGCGCGCTTGAATGACAACAACGCCTCCATGACGCACGCGCGTTCGTCGAGCCAACCCTTCTGGGCCGCCGCCTTCAGCATCGCGTATTCGCCGCTGACCTGATACACCAGGGTCGGCGCGCCGAATTCGTCCTTCACCCGGCGCACCATATCGAGGTAGGGCAGGCCCGGCTTCACCATCACCATATCAGCCCCCTCCTCCAGATCCAGCCCGACCTCCCATAACGCTTCATTGGCGTTCGCGGGATCGATCTGATAGGTGTATTTGTTTCCCTTGCCCAGCGTTGCCGCCGAACCGACTGCGTCACGAAACGGCCCATAAAAGTGCGATGCGTATTTCGCCGCGTAGGCCAGAATGCGCGTGTGAATATGCTGTTGCGCGTCCAAGGCTTCTCGCAACGCGCCGATACGCCCGTCCATCATGTCCGACGGCGCGACAATGTCCACGCCGGCCTCGGCGTGAGAAAGTGCCTGCTTCACCAGCACAGCAATGGTTGCGTCATTGAGGACATAGCCCGATTCATCGATCAGACCATCCTGTCCGTGGCTGGTATAAGGGTCCAGCGCTATATCGGTAATAACACCGAGATCCGGAAAGCGTTCCTTGAGTGCACGGATGGCGCGCGGCGCGAGCCCTTCCGGGTTAAAGGCCTCCTGCGCATCAGGCGTGCGAAAACGGTTCTCCACCACCGGGAATAGCGCGATCGCAGGAACCCGTAGTTGCACGCAGCGTTCCGCCTGCTTGAGCAGCCGATCAATGGTAACGCGCTCTACGCCGGGCATGGATGAAACGCCCTCGGTGCGGTTCATTCCGTCGATCACGAAAACCGGGTAAATCAAGTCGTCCGCGGACAACCGGTTTTCCCGGACCAGCCGGCGCGAGAACGCATCGCGCCGCTGACGACGCATTCTCCTGCGTGGAAACTTGCCTAAAACGTGCATGATGATGACTCTTTCGCGCTGTGCGTGCGATTAGTAATAATATGATTTATAAGTAAAAACTCTACGGAACTTTTGGCATTGCGGGCACTCTGATACTGCAGACAGCAATGTCTCCCGCTTCTCCTCCCTGAGCGGGTGCCTTAATCCAATTGAGGCTTTGCTTGACCCCCCGGTTTTAGTCCCCTTTAACCGGGGGTTTTTTATTTCAGCCCGAGCTACCGCCGGTTGCGTCAGGTGCATACCAGCGATTAAGCACCGCCTCGGCTTCCTCCAGACCGATTTTTGCCTGTGCCGAAAACAACTGCACCGTGACGCCCGGGAATTCGAGGTCAAGCGTCCTCGCAGTCGAGCGTAGTTGTCCCGTTGCCTGCTGGCGCCCTAATTTGTCGGCTTTGGTCAGCAGAACATGGGCGGGCTTTCCGGTATTTGAAAACCATCCCAGAAGCTGCCAATCGAGATCCTTCATCGGATGGCGGATATCCATGACTACGATAAGGCCCTGCAACTGCGGGCGCAACTGCAGATACCCCGAAATGAGTTGCTCCCAATCGTTGCGCATTCCCCGCGGAACTTTGGCATAGCCATAACCCGGCAGGTCGACCAGAAAACGCTCTGCGCCCAAACTGAAGAAATTGATCTGCTGCGTGCGCCCGGGCGTCTTGCTGACGAACGCTAACCGGTGGCGCCGTGCGAGCGCATTGATGGCACTTGATTTGCCCGCATTCGAGCGCCCTGCGATCGCGACTTCGACTTGCGAAGCGGGCAAGCCGCTTTCATCCGCCGCCGAGGTAAAGAACGCAATGTCCCGAAACAGCCCTGAATGGCTCATGAGTTAAGTTAAAATGATTGTCCGTCAGGGCCGTTGTGGTGCCTGGCCTCGCGGCAATCAGGAGCATTCATGATTCGTAGTATTGCGACATTCGTCGCCCTCGCAGCCCTATTCAACACAGTTGCTCATGGCGCCGGCGATCCCGCCAAGGCACAGCCGATCGCCAGCCAGGTTTGCGCGGCGTGTCACGGCGTCGACGGCAATAGCCCGCTTTCCATGAATCCCAGCCTCGCAGGTCAGCATGAGCCGTATTTGCTCAAACAGCTTATCGAATACAAATCCGGAAAGCGCAACAATCCGATCATGATGGGCATTGCGGCCAATTTATCGGAGGACGATATGCGCAACCTTGCCGCTTACTATGCTTCGCGCACGCCAAGACCCATGGCCGCCAGGGACAAGGAACTGGTGGAACAGGGTCGCAAGCTTTATCGGGCGGGCGATGCGTCGAACGCGACAGCCGCCTGCGCCGGCTGTCACTCGCCCAACGGCGCCGGAATCCCGGCCATGTATCCCCGCCTTGCCGGTCAGCACGCCGATTACGTCGCCACCCAGTTGAAGGCATTTCGCGCCGGTGAGCGCGCCAACGATCCAAATCAGATGATGCGCGCGAGCGCAAGCAAGCTTTCCGACCGGGACATTGCGGCGCTGGCAGAATACATTTCCGGACTGCATTAAGCGGCGCCGGCGCTCATTTGCCCGCGGCTTGCTCGAATACCGCTTGCGCGGCGCCAATGGTCGCTTCAATCTCGGCAGTTCCATGCGCGGCGGACACAAAACCCGCCTCGAAGGCCGACGGCGCGAAGTACACCCCCTGCGACAGCAGCGCATGATAAAAACGGTTGAACGCCGTCTTGTCGCACTCCATGACTTGCGCATAGGTTTCGGGGGGCTTGTCGCGAAAATATACGCCGAACATACCGCCGACCGATTGCGCCGACATGCTGATGCCGCGTTGCCGTGCGGCGGATTCGAGCCCTTCAACGAGCTTCGTCGTCATCGCAGACAGTCTTTCGAAAAATCCGGGGGATTGAACAAGTTTCAGCGTCGCCAATCCTGCTGCGACCGCGACCGGATTTCCTGACAAGGTGCCCGCCTGATAAACGGGACCGAGCGGCGCAATCGATTGCATGATGTCGCGCCGGCCGCCGAACGCGCCCACCGGCATGCCTCCTCCGATGACCTTGCCAAGCGTCGTCAGATCCGGCGTGATATCGAACAAGCCCTGCGCACCGCGCAATCCCACGCGAAAGCCCGTCATGACTTCATCGAAAATCAGCAACGCGCCGTATCTGGTGCACAGCGCTCGCATCGCATCGAGGAAAGGCTTTGTGGGTCGGACCAGATTCATATTGCCGGCCACCGGCTCGACGATGATCGCCGCGATCTGGTCGCCTTGCGTGCGGAACGCTGATTCGAGCATGCCCGCGTCGTTGTAATCGAGTACCAGAGTGTGCGCCGTAACCTCCACCGGCACCCCGGCGGAACTGGGCTGCCCAAGGGTCAGCGCGCCCGATCCCGCTTTGACCAGCAGCGCGTCCGCATGACCGTGATAACAGCCCTCGAACTTGATGATCTTCGATCGTCCGGTGAAGCCGCGCGCAAGCCGGATAGCCGTCATGGTCGCCTCGGTGCCGGAACTCACCAGGCGCACCTGTTCCATGGAGGGCAGGCAGCGCGTGAGGCATTCCGCCATTTCAAGTTCGGCTTCGGTCGGCGCGCCGAAACTCAGTCCGCGCCCGGCTGCCGCGCGCACCGCTTCCACGACTTGAGGATGTGCGTGGCCGAGCACCAATGGCCCCCACGAACCCACGTAGTCGATGTAACGACGCCCATCGGCATCCCAGGCATAAGGGCCTTCGCCGCGCGCGAAGAAAACCGGCGTGCCGCCGACGGAACGAAATGCCCGTACCGGCGAATTGACGCCCCCGGGGATTACGCGCAGGGATTTCTCAAACAATTCTTCGTTCTTCGAGGTCACAATGGAATCTCAGATTGGATGGCTGGCGTTGAACAGACGCGAAAAACGCTGCGCCTGGGCTTCGATGTCCGGGGCTTCAAACAATGCGCTGATCACCGCTATGGCGCTGGCGCCCGCCGCAATCAGAGTGCGGGCATTGCGCTCGTCGATGCCACCGATGGCGACGATTGGAACATCGAGCTCCGACGATGCCTGGCGCAAAGTTTTCGTGTCTGCCCGCACGGCCAGCGGTTTGGTGGCGGATGGGAAAAAACTTCCGAATGCCACGTAGTCGGCTCCGCTCGATACGGCACTTCTGGCCAACGCCACGTCGTTGTAACAGGATACCCCGATGAGTTTTCCCGGGCCCAAGGCAATACGCGCCGCGCGCACGTTCGTGTCCTGCTTGCCCAGATGCACGCCATCGGCGTCAACCTGTTGCGCAAGCTCTACGCTGTCGTTGACGATGAACAGCACATCCCGGGCGCGGCACGCTTGCGCTATTGCCGCAGCCTGGCTGCGACACAACGCAGTGTCGATGGATTTCGTGCGGTATTGAATAACTTGCGCTCCGCCTCGCAGCGCCGCCTCGACTTTGCGAATCAACGCGCCGCCGTCCGCCAATTCCGGAGTAACGGCGTAAAGGCCCTTAACTTGCCTGTTCATCCTCCGCGTCTTCCTCCCGCGCCCAGAACAATCGATCCGGCACCAACTGTCCCATTCCGGTGCGATACGCGTGCTTGAGCGTTTGCCAGGTATATTCCTGTGCATCGCGAACCGCTTCCGGTATTGAAAGACCGTTGGCAATCGTCGCCGCTATGGCGGCCGCCAGGGTGCATCCCGACCCGTGATACGTCCCCGGCAGGCGCTGCCATGAATCCGTCCGCACGATGCCTTCCTGCCCATACAGCGTGTTGACTACCTGCGAAGTATTTTCGTGCGTTCCCGTGATGAGCAGGTATTCGCATCCGAGCTTCAATATCCGGCGCGCGCACTCGTCGAGATCCGGGTCGTCGTCTTCCTCCGCCTCGTCATCCTGCGCGAGTCGACGAACCTCGAGACTGTTGGGAGCGATCAGCGTCGTCTGCGGAATCAGCAGTTCACGCATGGCCGAGATGAGATCGTCCGAAGCCAGCTCGTCACCGCGCCCTGAGGCTAGGATAGGATCGAGCACCAATGGAATATCAGGATAGTCGGAGACCACTTCCGCAATCGCCGCTACCGCTTCGACGCTTCCCAGCAGGCCGATCTTGAACACTGCGACGGGCACATCTTCGAGAACACATCGCGCCTGATCGGCCACCCATTCCGCATCGATTGGAAGCATATCCTCGACGCCCATCGTGTCCTGAATGGTAATGGCGGTGACCACGGACATGGCATGGCATCCCATGCTGGACAGCGTGAGGACATCCGCCTGCATGCCGGCGCCGCCACTGGGATCGGTGCCGGAAAATACGAGAACGATGGGGGGCGATGCAGGCACGGCGTGTGAGTCAGGGCGGTTTCGAACTAAAATAGAAGTTTAACCGAAAAGCACTGCATCCCATGGCCGCGAACGACGACCAAGAATACAAGACCTATATGTGTTTGATCTGCGGTTTCATCTACGACGAAGCGGCCGGCCTTCCAGAAGAAGGCATTCCTGCCGGCACCCGATGGGACGACGTACCTGTCAACTGGGTGTGTCCGGAATGCGGGGCCCGCAAGGAAGACTTCGAACTCGTCGAAATCTAGGACAGGCGAACATGCGAATGCTCCATACCATGCTGCGGGTTGGCGATCTCAAGCGATCGATCAGCTTCTACACCGACGTCCTCGGCATGCAATTGCTGCGGCAGAAGGATTACCCCGAGGGCCGGTTCACCCTGGCGTTCGTCGGTTACGGTCCCGAAGACAAGGAAGCCGTGCTCGAGCTTACGCATAATTGGGACACGACCAAATATGATCTGGGCAACGGCTACGGTCACATCGCGCTGGAAGTGCCCGATGCCTACAAGGCCTGCGAGGAGGTAAAAAAACGCGGAGGCAGGGTGACTCGCGAAGCCGGGCCGATGAAACACGGCACGACGGTGATAGCTTTCGTGGAGGATCCCGACGGCTACAAGATAGAATTCATCCAGCGCAAGGTTTAGGAGCGGATGCCCTCGTCCGTCTCGGCGATCAAGTTCGCGAGGCGGACGAAGTCCGCGACCCCAAGCGTCTCTCCGCGTGCAGACGGATCGATCTGCAGGCGCTCGAAATCCGCGGCCGCCAGTTGCGCACGCAGGGTATTGCGCAGCGTCTTGCGTCTCTGGCCGAACGCGCGCATGACCACATCGGCAAAGACGCGCTCATCGCGCGCCCGATGCGGCAGCACCTTGTGCGGAATCAGCCGAACCAGCGCCGACCATACTTTTGGCGCCGGACGGAATGCCGACGGCGCAACTTCCAGCAGCGCATCGACGACCCAGCGATACTGCAGCATGACCGATAACCGACCGTACTCGGGAGTGCCGGGAAGTGCACTCATGCGCTCGACGACCTCTCGTTGCAGCATGAAATGCGCGTCGCGCACGGACCCCGCGTGCGCCGTTAAATGGAATAACAGCGGCGTGGAAATGTTGTAAGGCAGGTTGCCCACTACGCGCAGATCCCGACCCAGGGAAGAAAAATTGAATGACAGCGCGTCGCCGTCGTGTATCGTCAGCCTATGGGGCGGATGGCGGCTGCGCAGATGCTGCACCAGATCACGGTCGATCTCGATAACGTCGAGGTGCGGCAGGCGCTGCAGGAGCGGCGTGGTGAGGGCGCCCAAACCGGGACCAATCTCGACAAAGCGTTCGCCAGCCAGCGGCCGAAGCGCTGCAAGCAACTGCTCGACGACCTGTGGATCTTCCAGAAAATTCTGGCCGAAACGCTTGCGCGGCCGATGCACACTCAGCATGCGCTTATCAGCTCGTTTGCGTCTTCCGGCACAAAAGACCCCCTGCGTCCGGTCAAAGTGTTGACTTTCGACTCACCGCCTCGGGCTTGCATTGCACACGCCGATCAGCGCTCATCCATGCGCAATTCCACATAAGCGCGGTCGCGCTGCTGGCGCACCCATTCCTGGTACGCCTCGTCAGCCTTGCGGGTACGGATCGCCTGTCGCGCCAATACCCGCTGACGTTCCTTGGACAAGTCCTCGCTGCGGCGCTCGATCACCTGAATGAGGTGCCAGCCAAACGGACTTTGCACCGGGTCACTCACCTCCCCAGGCTCGAGTCCGTTCATGGCGCGTTCGAATTCCGGCACGGTATCCCCGGGCGACAGCCATCCCAGATCGCCCCCGCGTGAAGCGCTGGCATCCTCGGATTGCAAGCGCGCCAGCTCCGAGAAGCTGGTTCCGTTCTCGATGCGTTCCTTAAGATTGTTCAGGCGCTGCTTCGCTTCGTTCTCGGAGACGACTTCATTGAGCCGTATCAGGATATGTCTCGCACGCGTCTGCTGGATGATGACCGGGGAGTCGTTGCCGCGTTTATCCGCCAGCTTGATGATGTGGAAACCGTTCGCGCTGCGCAGCACCGGGCTCACATCACCCACCTTCATGGCTTTGACCGAATCCACGAAAATCTGCGGAAGCCGCGAAGCGGTCCGCCATCCCAACGGGCCGCCGTCGAGCGCGTTTTGCGCATCGGACACGCCGGCCGATACCTGGCGAAAATCCGCTCCGCCTTTGAGCTGTGCGAGCGCCTTATCGGCAATGACGCGTTTGGCCTGAATCTGCTCGGGGCTGGCCTGCTCGGGCACCAGGATCAGAATGTGCGAAAGGCTGTATTCATCGTCCTTGCCGGCCTGGCCTTGCTGGTTCTTCAGGTAGTTGTCGATCTCAGCCTCGGTGATCAGGATCTTGCTATCGACTTCGCGCTCTTTGAGCCTAGCTATCAGTATCTCGTTGCGCAGTTCTTCGCGAAAGCGGTTGAAATCGATGCCCTCGGCTTCAAGAGTCTTGCGGAAGGCATCCGGAGTTGTCTTGTTTTCCTGGGCGATACGATCGATCGAGCGCTGCAACTGGGTGTCGTCGACCCGCAATCCGGTTTCCTTGGCACTTTGCGCCAGCACTTTAGCGGTGATCAGCCGCTCAAGCAGTTGCCGCTCCAGAACCTCACGCGCGGGCAATGGCGTGCCCTGGCGGTTGAGCTGTTGCAGTGCGACCTTGACTTGCTCATCGAGGTCGAGCCGTGTGACGACCTCGGTATTGACGACCGCAATGACTCGATCCAGCGGCATGATGTCAACGCTCTTGCGCGCCTCCTGCGCGGCTGTGAGCGGCGCCGCAAGGCACAAGACCAGATTCAGCGCGACAGCGCGCATTGGGATGTTCATGTTTTGTTCACGTCTCGCGATATGGATGGTTGCGACATAGACACTGGCCCTGCGCTGGGCGTTCCCGCGTCAAAAGGCGGGAAAGGGGTTGAAATCGGATGGGACAGTCCGGTTCGTTTTCTCGTATCCCGTTATGTTTTGCCGCAACACTTCGAGCGGGCTCGATCCGATTTGCGAGATCCCGGTCAACTCGAGCTGCAGGAACATCGCATTCACATACTCTTGCGTCGCGCTGACAAATCGATGCACAACGAATCGCGCCGCCCAGCATCCGGCATTGTACTCGAGCCCAAGGAGCCCCTCCAGCAGGCTGCGATCGCGTAATGTGTAGTTGTAGCGCGCGAGCCCGCTCCAGCGTCCGCCCAACGGCCACTGCGTCGACAAGTCCACCTGCTCCAGCAACTCTCGCGTATACCGATAGCCGAAGTTCACCACTTTTCCGATTTCGGGCTGATAACGCAGCACCGCATTGCTGCGCTCGACGCGATTACTCAGGGTGCTGTACTGCATTCCGAGATCGGTAAACCAGCGCTTCGTGATCTGGCCTGTAGCCGCAGCGAGCAGGTCGGTATTCTGCGCATCGGGCGCCCCGGGCGTGAGCGACACGCGCTGCGTTTGAAAGTAGTAGCGCTGACCCAGCGTGAAGCGCAACTGTTCATCCCCCGTATCGGGATCGATCAACCGGCTGGTAATGGCGGCCGTCAGCTGATTCGCATCATTGATGCGATCACCGCCGGTAAACTGGTTTTCCGTAAAGATCTGTGCAAGATTGAAGTCGGCCAGCGCGGAGTCGAAATTCGGCAGGTCATCCTGCGGCCGGTAGGGAATGTAGACATAGTACAGTCGGGGCTCCAGCGTTTGCAGAAAGGCACGCCCCCAGACGGAAGTTTCTCGCTCGAAAGTCAGCCCGCTGTCCAGACTGTAGATAGGCAAATGCCGCGAGGCGTCGGTACCCGCGGCATCTTCCAGAGAATAACTCGTGGTGTGATATCCGATTTTGGGCGTTATGTAGAAAAAGGACGTCTGGTAAGGCGCGCGGATCGAGGGATAGAGGATTTGCCGCGCGCCAGTGATCAGCGTCGGATGGGAGAACTGCACGTACTCGCCTTGCAGGCCCAGATCGAGATGCGCGCCCTCCTGCCGGTTCATGTTCAGCGTAATCTGAGGCACCCGGGCGTAAGGGGGTACGACAGGAGCCAGCGGGTCCTGCAAAGTCTGGAAGCGCTGGACGCGGGTATTCAGGTTCCACCAGCCTCCGTCATAAAACATCGCGCCTTCGCGGGTCAGGTTGACTTGCGAGGTGACGGCGATCTTGTCGCTCAGATCGGTAAAGTAAGCATCGTCGGAAACGCCCTGAAGATCGACATGCCCGGAAAATCCGTTGCCGAAATTTTGATAGTGTTGCCATAAGTAACCATAGCGCGATTCCCTCTTTTCGCGGTCATCGGGCAGATACTCGCCACGGATCTCGCCCCTGAGTTCGGGCTCCAGGTAACGAAAATCACCGTTCATCAGCACGCCTCGCTTGGCAAGAATGCGCGGGGCGATGGTAGCGTCCATGTTAGGCGCGATATTCCAGTAAAACGGCTGCGTGTACTCGAATCCGCTGCGTCCGGTGCTGCCGATGGTCGGTGGAAGCAGTCCGCTCTTGCGCCGGCCGCTCAGCGAGAAATCCAGATAAGGCGAATAAAGGATCGGGATACCCTTGAACACTACCGTGGCGTTGCGGGCCACGCCGATGTCACGGGTGCGATCGAGCTCCAGCCGATCGATGCGCATGAACCAGTCATCGTCGCCGACGTCGCAATTCGTGTAGGTGGCTTTGTCGATCTTGTAAACGTCGGCGCTCTCGGCAACCAGTCGTCTGGCGTCCCCACGCGCACCGTAGCGGCCCAGTCCATAAGCGGGCTTGTCGATGAATCCGCTGTCGCTGTCCAAGTCATAAAACAACCGGTCTCCGGTCACAACATCGCCGTCTTTCTCGAAACGCAAATGCCCCGTCGCGGTCACTTGCTTCTCGGGAATCAAAAGGTGCAGCTGATCCGAAAACACGGCCATACCGCGTTTGCGCAGCCTCACACTGCCCGTGGCCTCCAGCTCCTGATCCTGCCTTCCTTCGATCTGATCGGCGTCGAGAAACAGGTCGGATGGTTCGTCCCCGCCCTGCGAGTAAGGAATCAGCTCCGGCTGCAGGCGCAACTTCAGGCCGAGGTCATCGGCGCTCGCGTCGCAAACGCCAAACAGGATCAACAAGAAAACCAGCAGATTGGTGCGAAAGCGAGGCATGCGCGGTGTTGATCGAGGCGAGATGCTAAAATCTCATAAATCATCTCTCATGGCAACGAAGCAGCTTTGGATCGATACGCGCTCGTTCAGCAGTGGCTCGCCCAACAGCTTCCGGGGCGTACTTTTTCTCTGGCACCAGCTTCCTCGGATGCAAGCTTTCGACGTTATTTCCGCGTGACGCTGCCCGACACGACACTCATTGTCATGGACGCGCCGCCTCCCCAGGAAGATTGCCGTCCCTTCATCCACGTTGCCGGACTGATGTCCGCCGCGGGGCTGAATGTTCCCACCTTGCTCGCGCACGATGTCGAGCAGGGCTTCATCCTAATGAGCGACCTGGGGCCAACCACCTATCTTGCGGCACTCGACGAGAACAATGCCGACAGTTTGTTTCGCGATGCCATCGACGCACTGATCCGCTGGCAACTCGCCAGCCGCGAAGGCATATTGCCGGCCTACGATGAGGCGCTGCTGCGGCGCGAACTCGATCTGTTTCCCGACTGGTACGTTCGCCGCCACCTGGGCCTGGAATTGGACGAACGCCAGCGCCAGGCGCTCGAAGGCGTGTTCAAACTCATTCTCGCCAACAACCTGGCCCAGCCCAGGACGTACGTGCACCGCGACTACATGCCGCGCAACTTGATGCGGACCGATCCCAATCCCGGTGTGCTCGACTTTCAGGACGCCGTGTACGGGCCGATCAGCTACGACGTCGCGTCCCTGTTCAAGGATGCGTTCGTCAGCTGGCCCGAGCAGCGCGTGCTGGATTGGACGATTCGTTACTGGGAGCAAGCCCGCACGGCAGGACTACCGGTCAGGAGAGACTTTGGCGACTTTTACCGCGATTTCGAATGGATGGGCTTGCAGCGCCATCTGAAAGTCCTGGGGATTTTCGCGCGCATCTGCCATCGCGATGGCAAACCAGCTTACGTCAAGGATACGCCGCGCTTCCTCGGCTACGTACGTGCGGTGGCGCAACGCTATTCGAACCTTGCGCCGCTGGCGCAATTGCTCGATCAGATTTCCCACCGCGAACCAGCGCCGGGGTGCGCGTTCTGAGCAGCGCGGATGCATCGTTCGTGGCCATGATTCTCGCCGCGGGCCGAGGTGAGCGCATGAGGCCGCTGACCGATCATGTGCCTAAATCGCTGCTGCCCGTGGGCGGTGAACCGCTCATTTTCCGGCATCTTGCGAATCTCGCGGCAGCCGGTTTCAGCCGCGTCGTCATCAATCATGCGCATCTCGGAGCACAGATCGAGGCGGCGGTCGGCGACGGGGCCCGCTGGAATCTTGCCGTGCGCTATTCGCCGGAAGCGCAGGCGCTGGAAACCGCAGGCGGCATTCGCGCCGCGCTGCCGCTGCTGGATGAGAATGCGTTCGCGGTAATCAATGCCGACGTCTACACCCACTATGACTACGCCCATCTGACGCACGCCCTGCGGAGCATGCAGGCGCAAACCCTTGCGCACCTGGTGCTGGTTAACAACCCGCCGCACCATCCGGAGGGAGATTTCGTATTGGACCGCGGCCTGGTGCGTCCCGCCGCCGGGGATGCGCTGACGTTCAGCGGCATCGGCGTATATCGCGCAGCGTTGTTTGATCCGGTATTACCCGGGAGCAAGCAAGCACTCGCCCCGCTGCTGCGCGCTCATCTGGCAGCGGGCAAAGTCACCGGCGAGCATTATCGGGGCGAGTGGCACGACATTGGCACGCCGCAAAGGTTGGCCGAACTTGAGGCGCGACTATCGTCGCACAGTCCCGCGCGCTGAGTGTCACTTGCGCCGGTTGAGCCGGCACAGGCCGTATAATCCGAATTCGCTTCGAGGATTTTGCCCATGATAGATTCCGCCGTATATGTGCGCCGCCGCGCGCGTCTGGCCGCGCTCATGCATGGAGGGGTCGCGATCCTGCGCACCTCTCCCGAGCGGCCGCGCAACCGCGATTCCTCGTATCCCTTCCGCTTCGACAGTTACTTTCATTACCTCAGCGGTTTTCCGGAACCGGAAGCAGTCCTGGTCATTGTCGCCGGAACGACTCCAAAGAGCGTTCTGTTTTGCCGGGACAAGGATATGGAGCGCGAGATCTGGGACGGTTTTCGATTCGGGCCGGAAAAAGCCCGCGAAGTATTCGGATTCGATGAAGCGTATTCGATTGCTCAACTCGACGAGAGCCTGCCGGCGCTGCTTTCAGACCAACCCGCTGTATTCTGCGATGTCGGCGCGGATCCGGAATGGGATCGCCGCGTCATCGGCTGGATTAACAAGGTCCGCGCTCAGGTCAGATCCGGGATCAGCGCGCCGGGCGAGATTCGCGATGTGCGCCGCTTCCTGGATGATATGCGCCTCATCAAGGACGAGCATGAAATAGCGACCATGAAGCGCGCCGCTTCCATCTCGTCCCAGGCGCACCGCCGCGCCATGCGCGCAACCCGTCCGGGCATGCATGAATACGAGCTCGAAGCGGAGTTGCTGCACGAGTTTCGGCGGCAGGGGGCACAGGCCCCGGCCTACACGTCGATCGTGGCTGGCGGGGCGAATGCCTGCGTGCTGCATTACGTGCAGAACGACGCGCTGCTCAAGGAGGGCGATGTCGTGTTGATCGACGCGGGCTGCGAGCTCGATGGGTATGCCTCGGACATTACCCGCACGTTTCCCGTGAGCGGGACATTCTCCGGCCCTCAGCGCGACATCTATGAATTGGTGCTCGCCGCGCAGGCTGCCGCAATCGATCAGGTGAAACCGGGCAACGAATGGGAAGCGCCTCACGAGGCGGCCGTGAAAGTCCTCGCCCAAGGCATGGTGGATCTCGGTTTGTGCAAGGGCAGCGCCAGCGGGGTGATCGAGTCGGGCGCGTATCGGCGTTTTTACATGCACCGCACCGGCCACTGGCTCGGCATGGACGTTCACGATGCGGGTGACTACAAACGCGGCGGCAGCTGGCTCAAACTCGCCCCGGGAATGGTGCTGACCGTTGAGCCCGGCTGCTATGTACGCCCGGCCGAAGACGTACCGCAGCAATACTGGAACATCGGTGTGCGCATCGAGGACGACGCGCTGGTCACCGGCACTGCTTGCGAGATCATCACGGCCGCGGCGCCCAAACACGTCGGCGACATCGAGTCACTGATGCGTGACTGAGCATGGTCCCGCTTGCAAAAATCGGCCCCTGATACCTTGCACGATATGACCGGGAGTCAACCCTGCTGCGATATCGTGATAGCCGGCGGAGGACCGGTCGGCGCTGCAATTGCCATTGCTCTGAGGCATAGCGGACTCGATGTGCGCCTGTTCGAAGCACGCCCCGATTCGACCCCCATCGCCGACGCGCGCACGCTGGCGATGTCGTACGGCAGCCGCCTGATTCTGGAACGCCTCGGGCTCTGGACGCGGCTCGAATCGGCCACGCCCATCGACACCATTCACGTCTCACAACGCGGCGGATTCGGAAGCACCCTGTTAAGCGCACAGCAAGCGGGTGTGCCGGCGCTGGGCTATGTCGTGCGTTACGCGGCGTTGCAGGCGGCGCTGCGCAATGCTCTCGCGGCGCAACAAATGAAGGTGATGAGCGGCGCCATAGTCGGCGCCATGACCAGTACACCCGATCATATCGAGGTCGGTTTTCGCAGCGAGCAAGGGGAGGGATCGATCGGTGCCAGACTCCTGATCCTTGCCAACGGCGGAGAAGATAACGGCTTGCGGTCGGCAAGCGCCATGACGGTAAAGCAGTATGGCCAGCATGCGGTGGTGGGCGCTGTCGAGACATCCCGGCCGCACCGCGGCAAAGCCTACGAGCGGTTTGCGCCGGACGGCCCCATTGCGTTGCTGCCGTTTGAAGACCGTTATGCACTGGTGTGGACCGCAACGGCGCAAACCGCGGAGCGGCTCATGGCGCTGCCGCAAGCCGCGTTTCTCGAGCAACTCCAGGCACAGTTCGGCGATCGCGCAGGGCGCTTTGTATCCATTGGCGCGCGCAGCCGCTTTCCATTGAGCTTGCGTTACGCTGCGGACCCGGTGCTGCCGCGCGCGGTATTGCTCGGCAACGCCGCGCAGGCATTGCATCCCATCGCCGGCCAGGGCTTCAACCTGGGGTTGCGCGACGCCTGGGAGTTGGGAGAAATTTTGTTGTTGCATGGAACGCCCGATCCCGGGAGCGAAACGTGCCTCGCACGATATCGCGCGCTGCGACGTTCGGACCGGCTCGGCGGAATTGCGCTAACCCATTCGCTCGTCAAGATTTTCTCAAATGACTATGCACCCTTGCGGGTTGCACGCGGCGCAGCATTGTCGCTGCTCGAAATTGTTCCGCCTGTCAAACGCGCACTCATGCAGCGCATGATTTTCGGCGCGCCGCGATAACACAAGCCGTTTGGCTTTCTCCATCGCGCGGCGGTTGCGCTAGAATGGCGGTCCGCTTTTTTGTCGCCCGCATCATGCAGATCGGCCCGCATGTCCTCAGAAATAATTTGATCGTCGCGCCGATGGCGGGCGTAACCGATCGACCGTTTCGCCAGTTGTGCAAGGCGATGGGCGCGGGCATGGCAGTTTCCGAAATGATTTCTTCCAATGCAAAGCTGCGCGAGACGTTGAAGTCGAGGCGCCGCGCGGATCACGAGGGTGAAGTGGATCCTATTTCGGTGCAGATCGCCGGCTCCGATCCGGCCGCCATGGCAGATGCGGCGCGCTACAACGCGGATCGTGGCGCACAGATCATCGACATCAACATGGGCTGCCCGGCAAAAAAAGTCTGCAACGTCGCGGCCGGATCGGCGCTGTTGCAGAACGAGCCGCTTGTCGGACGAATACTTGACGCCGTTGTCGCGTCGGTCGACATGCCGGTGACCCTCAAAATTCGCACCGGGTGGAATCCGCAGAACCGAAATGCGGTGCGCGTTGCGAAAATCGCCGAGTCGGCGGGTATCAAGGCGTTGTCGATCCACGGGCGAACCCGCGCGTGCGCATTCATCGGTGAGGTGGAATACGAAACCATCGCCGAGGTGAAATCCCGCATCACCATTCCCGTCATCGCCAACGGCGATATAAAGACGCCTGAAACCGCGCGCGACGTACTGCGGCGCACCGGTGCAGATGCGCTGATGATTGGCCGCGCGGCGCAGGGTCGTCCGTGGATTTTTCGCGAGATCCAGCATTTCCTGGTGACGGGCCGTCATCTTCCCGCGCCGCGCATCGCGGAGATCCGGGAAGTACTGGTACAGCATTTGCATGGTCTCTATGCTTTTTACGGAGAAGAGGCTGGGGTGCGTGTGGCACGCAAGCACATCAGCTGGTACGTCAGCACGCTGACTGGCGCCGCGCAATTTCGTCAGACCATGAATAAACTCGAATCCGTACACGAGCAACTCGCCGCCGTGGAGAGTTATCTTTCCGGCCTTGCAGTCCGCGGAGATCGACTGACCTATAGCGGGGAACTCGCGGCATGATCAACGACAACGAGATTGCGCGCTGCGTGCGCAAGGCGATGGATGGATATTTCAAGGATCTCGAAGGCGAGCGGCCGTGCGCCGTGTACGATATGGTCATGAACTCGGTGGAAAAACCGCTGATCGAGATCGTGCTCCATCGCGTCTCCGGCAATCAAACGCAAGCGGCACAACTGTTGGGCATGAACCGCAACACGCTGCGCAAGAAAATGAAATATTTTGGCATCAAGTAGATGCTGGTGCCCTACCGGACAGGCCGCCCGTCCGAGAAGACGGGCGGTTTATTTTTGTGGGACCGCGTTTAATGACTAATCGAAGAGCCTTGATCAGTTTGTCCGACAAAACCGGGGCGGCGCCGTTCGGCCGTGCGCTGCACGAAATGGGCATGGAGATCCTTTCCACGGGCGGAACAGCCAGGCTTTTGCGCGAGGCGCAGGTGCCGGTCGTCGAAATCGGCGATTACACGGGATTCCCCGAGATGCTCGACGGCCGGGTCAAAACCCTGCATCCGAAAGTGCACGCCGGCATTCTTGCGCGCCGCGACTTGCCCGCGCACATGCAGGCTTTAGCCGATGGCACGATCCCGACGATCGATCTGGTTGTGGTCAACCTGTATCCATTCGCACAGACCATCGCCAGGGACGGATGCACCCTGGACGAAGCAGTCGAGAACATCGACATCGGCGGGCCCACCATGGTAAGGGCCGCCGCAAAAAACTGGCAGCATGTCGCGGTTGTAACCGATCCGGCCGACTATCCTCTTCTGCTCGCGGAAATGAAGGCAGCCAACGGCGCCATCAGCATCGAAACGCGCTTTCGCCTGGCCAGAAAGGCCTTTTCCCACACGGCGGCTTACGACGGTGCCATCAGCAATTATCTGACCGCCATCGACATCACCGGGGCACGGATCGAGTTTCCCGAACAGTGCAATATGAATTTCGCCAAAGTCCAGGATCTGCGCTATGGCGAGAATCCGCATCAGCGCGCGGCCTTCTATCGCGATTTGCGATTCGTGCCCGGCGCCTTGAGCAATTACCGGCAATTGCAGGGCAAGGAACTGTCCTATAACAATATCGCCGACGCGGATGCGGCCTGGGAGTGTGTAAAGACCCTGGCGCAACCGGCCTGCGTCATCGTCAAACACGCCAATCCGTGCGGTGTGGCGGTCGCGGGCACGCCCGCCGAAGCTTACCGGAACGCGTTCAAGACCGATCCGACTTCGGCGTTTGGCGGCATCATCGCGTTCAATCGTGAAGTCGATCTGGAAACCGCCGAAGCGGTCTCCCAGCAGTTCATGGAAGTCCTGATTGCGCCCAGGATCAGCGCGGATGCGACGGCGGCATTCGCAAAGAAAACCAACGTGCGTGTGCTCGAAGTGCCGATCGAGGGCGGCGCAAATCTCTGGGACACCAAACGGGTAGGCGGCGGATTGCTGGTGCAGACGCCCGATGCGCTCAACGTCCAGGTCTCGGATCTGCGCATCGTGACTCGCAAGCAGCCGTCGAGTGCACAGCGCAACGATCTGCTGTTTGCGTGGCGGGTGGCGAAATACGTTAAATCTAACGCCATCGTGTTTTGCGGTAACGGCATGACCCTGGGCGTCGGCGCGGGCCAGATGAGTCGCGTGGATAGCGCGCGCATCGCATCCATCAAGGCGCAGACGGCGGGCTTGTCGCTGACGGGCTCCGTGGTCGCATCCGACGCCTTCTTTCCATTTCGTGACGGGGTGGATGTCGTGGCTGCCGCTGGCGCGGCCGCGATTGTGCAGCCGGGCGGCAGCGTGCGTGATGAAGAGGTGATCGCCGCCGCGGATGAGCACGGGCTGGTCATGGCGATGACGGGTATACGTCATTTCCGTCACTGAATGCTATCGTTGTGGCGTTTCTTCACCCCTGTTTCGTCATGCCATGAATCTACTCGTAATCGGTAGCGGAGGCCGCGAGCACGCGCTTGCCTGGCGGCTCGCCCAGTCCCCGCGTATTGGCCGCGTCTATGTCGCACCGGGCAATGCGGGCACCGCGCATGAGGATGGCCTGTTCAACGTTGCGCTCACTTCCATTGCGGATCTGGTCGAATTCGCGCGCAAGGAATCCATTGCCCTGACCGTGGTGGGACCGGAAGCGCCCTTATCCGCGGGCATCGTCGATGCCTTCCAATCCGCTGGCCTGCGCATTTTCGGCCCTACCCGCGCAGCAGCACAACTTGAAGCATCGAAGGATTTCGCCAAGGCGTTCATGATGCGGCATGGCATTCCGACCGCCGCCTACGCAACGTTCTCCGATGCGAAGGCCGCGCACGATTACGTGTCGAAGCAAGGGGCGCCCATCGTCGTCAAGGCCGATGGGCTGGCATCCGGCAAGGGCGTGGTCGTGGCGATGACGCTGCAAGAAGCGCACGCCGCAATCGACGCGATGCTGGTGGACAACAAGATGGGCGCAGCCGGCGCGCGCGTGGTCATCGAGGAATTCCTCGAAGGCGAGGAGGCAAGCTTCATCGTCATGGTCGACGGCCGGCATGTGCTCGCCCTTGCCTCGAGCCAGGATCACAAGCGCTTGCGCGATGCCGACCAGGGCCCTAACACCGGCGGCATGGGTGCATATTCGCCCGCCCCGGTGCTCACGCCAGCAGTTCATGCGCGCGTGATGCGCGAAATCATCCAACCCGCGGTGCAGGGCATGGAGAAGGAGGGCACGCCCTATACCGGTTTTCTGTATGCCGGTTTGATGATCCGCCCCGAAGGCACTGCCAAGACACTTGAATTCAATTGCCGCATGGGCGATCCGGAGACCCAGCCCATCATGATGCGCCTGCGTAGCGATTTGTTCACGTTGATCGAGCACGCCGTGGAAGGCACGCTGCATACGGTCGAAGTCGAGTGGGATCGGCGGGTCGCGTTGGGTGCCGTGATGGCAGCGGCAGGCTATCCCGAGAATCCGCGCGGCGGCGACGAAGTCACCGGCCTGCCGCGCGATGGCGAAGATTTTCACGTTTTTCATGCCGGTACCGTGCTGCGCGAGGGCAAAGTCTTTACCCAGGGCGGACGCGTGCTGTGCGTCACCGCGCTTGGCGACACCGTTCGCGTCGCGCAACGCCGTGCGTACGAAATTGCCGAAGGCATTCGTTTTGCCGGAAGCCAGATGCGACGCGATATTGGCTTTCGCGCCATTGGTGCCAGAAAAAGCACGCTCTAGCGCAATGGACATCGATCTGGTCACGCACTACCTGACCGCCCTGCAGCAACAGATCGTCAGCAGTCTCGAGTCCCTGGATGGCGGATTATTCCGTCGCGATGCCTGGACGCGCCCGGAGGGCGGCGGGGGACTGAGCTGCCTGATCGAGAACGGTGAATTGTTTGAGCGCGGGGGGGTTAACTTTTCGCATGTTTCGGGAAAGGGGCTGCCTGCGTCGGCCACCGTCGCCCGACCGGAACTCGCCGGTCGCTCGTTTCAAGCCGCTGGCGTTTCCCTGGTCCTGCACCCGCGCAATCCATACGTGCCCACGGTTCACATGAACGTGCGCTTTATTGTGGCGGAAATGGCCAACGCCGAGCCGGTCGCGTGGTTCGGCGGGGGTATGGACCTCACGCCCTACTATGGGTTCGATGAAGATGCCGTCCACTTTCATCGCACCTGCCGCGATGCGTTGAGTGCGTTCGGAGAAGGTTTGCATCCTCGGTTCAAGAAATGGTGCGACGAGTATTTTTATCTCAAGCACCGCCGCGAACCGCGCGGCATAGGCGGTATCTTCTTCGACGATCTGTCTGAACCGGGATTCGATACCTGCTTCGCGCTGGTGCGCAGCGTCGGCGACCACTTCCTCAGCGCCTATGCGCCGATAGTGGAGCGGCGCAGGAATTTGCCGTACGGTGAAACCGAACGCGATTTCCAGGCCTATCGTCGCGGCCGTTACGTGGAATTCAATCTGGTCTATGACCGCGGCACCCTGTTCGGCCTGCAGTCCGGCGGGCGCACCGAATCGATTCTCATGTCGTTGCCGCCCGTGGTGAAGTGGCGTTACGACTGGAAGCCCGCGCCGGGCTCGCCGGAAGCAAAGTTGTACTCGGATTTCCTGATCGCGCGCGATTGGGTCTGACGGTCACGCCGCCAACACCATCCCATCCGTCATCACCGCGCTCATCGGTACTCGGGAAAAACTTGCACGCCATGATCAAAGACGCGTGTTGGCAGATTTAATCCGGGCGAACAGGCGGCGACCATGTCCCCGCGCCGTGACTGCCCCTCACGCCTCTGCGGCTATTTGCGCAGCACGCACTTGTCGTACAGATCAGGAAGGCGGTTTTGCGGATCGTATCGGGACTTCAAGGCTCGGTAAGTCTGCGCACCATAGAGAGCGTCGAACTCTGGTCTTGAAAAGTAACTGTCCGAATACAGAGATTTAATGCCGCCGAGCTCCACGACCTTGCGCTCGATCAGCCGGTTGAAGTGGCCAGGCAAGTTCGACTTCCTCGACTTCACGGCGTCCCAGAATCCGAAGTTCACATAGAGCGTCGACGCATGCAGGGGATAGAGAGGAAATTGCCGCGCATCGGGACTGTGAATAGGACAAATCCACACCGGCAAGATACCGATCTCGCGCTCGAAGAATGCGAGAAACTCCGCCGCCGCCGTAATCGGAATATCCACGTCCTGGATGACCGACTCGCGCTGTAAGCCCAATAATGCGTCAAAGCGGCGGGTGATTTGCCAGCGGCTGTTCCAGCGCATGATTCGCGTGTACGTGCGCGAATTCAGCCGCGAACGCCCTGCCAGGCGGCGAACCAGCCGATGCTGCACGCCGAAATTCTTCGAGCACCAGAACCAGTCGGTGTCCCAGCGCCACAGGTAGTCGTGCGCCGTGAGGAAATCCTCGGTCTTTTCGCGGATGGACTGATAGTAGATATGCTCGAACGTATAGTCGCTGATGAACGGAGCGTCATCGACAAAGGTCCCCGTCGTCAGGTAAAGGTCATTCGGTCCGAAAATCACGCCGTCGATGAAATCTGCCGGCGATACGCACAGCGTTTGCAAGGCGCGAAAGTAGACGGCGGGGTCTTTGAAACGCGTATGCGCGATATGCACGTATTTCTTGACCGGCATCGTATCGACCCGTACCCGCAGCGCGTAGCCGAGGGTACCGTAGGAATTGGGGAAGCCAAAGAACAGATCGCGATGTTCATTATCCGGGCTGCACAGGTAGACCTTGCCGTCGCCCGCAAGCAGGTCGAGCTCACGAACGCCATGGTGCACCAGTCCGTGGCGGAATGACGTCGCCTCGATGCCCACGCCGGCCACGGCGCCCCCCACCGTAATGGTTTTCAGTTGCGGCACGACCTTCGGCATGACGCCGCAGGTCAGGGTCGCCAGCACCAGATCCTCGTAGCTGACCATGCCCTCGGCATCCACCCAACCGGCTGCCGGATCGACTTGCAGAATGTGATTGAAGTCGCCGGCGTCGAGCCGCGGACGATTGGCGCGGTTGCGATCCCGGAACAGATTGGAGTTCTTCTTTTTGAGCGTTACGGCCCCTGGGGCGCGCGCCAGCTGCCGCGCCAGCCGTTCGCGGCGTCCCGCGTAAGTATCCAGCGCGCGGCCCTTGGCGCCCAATCTAGCGCTCCGCGTAGAGGAAACTACGGCTCATCGGATAGTTCTTCCTGGTGATGTTGCCCTTGCTGAACACGATCTGGAACAAATGCGTTCTGCCCGAGGGTGACCGGAACATTTCGGCGCAGGCAATCAGATAGGTGCGCCATACGCGCCTGAACTTCTCGTCATACCGCTTGGCATCGAGTGCCCGGATACTTTCCCACCCGCGGTCGAAGCGCTCCGCCCAGGCATCGAGAGTCGGCGCGTAGTGACGCCGCAGATTCTCGATGTCCACGACTTCCAGACCGCTTCGTTCCATTTCCATGATGGTCTGCGCCAGGCTCGGGATCCACCCGCCGGGAAACACGTGCTTGCGAATATAGAACTCGGTGTCAAAAACCCCGACGTGCCCGATGAAATGCAGCATGCCCAGTCCGCCAGGCTTGAGAAAGTCAGCGTGAGCCCGGATCACGGCACCGAGTTGATCGCGGCCGGCATGCTCGAGCACACCAATCGATACGACTTTATCGTATTGCCGGTCGACTTCGCGGAAATCGGCGAGCCTAACATGCACCCTTCCCGAGAAACCGCGCTTGGTGATTTCCTGCTCAACCGCCGCGACTTGCTCCGGCGTCGTGTTCAGACCATACGGCAGCGCACCGTAGCGCTCATGCGCATGAAACATGAAACCGCCGAAGCCGCAGCCGATGTCGACGACGGTCTCCCCGCGCGAAAGCCGGATCTTGCGACACACATGGTCGACCTTGTTGCGCTGGGCCTCATCGACATTTGCCGTACCCTCTTTCCAGTAGCCGCAGGTATACATCATCAAGGGCGTATCGAGCCAATGGCGATAGAAGTCGGTACCAATGGCATAGTGAAAGCGCGCATTCGCACGAGCTTGCGCGATGCTGCGGTTGGAAAACCGCAGTTCGTGCCACTTGTTGCGCAGGCGTATCAGCCAATTCGGGTTGCGCTCAAAGCCGCTTTGTAACGCCACCCGGAAGGCCGTGGCGAGATTGCCCTCGACATCGACGTCGCCATCGAAGTAGGACTCGAGCAATCCGATGTGGCCAAACAGCAATATGCGCAACCCCGCGCGCAACCGATGCATGACAATGGTGAATTCCGGCGCGCCTTGGCGGTTCTGATGATGCGTGCCGTCCGCGAACTGTAATCGGAAACAGCTCTCGACGCGGTTTCCGAACGCCAACATTCTGTCTTTTACCATGGCGCCAAGCATTTCGGACCTCGCTGTGGATGGGGAATCACGCCGCTCGCATGAAAGCGCTACTCGCCCAGATAAGCCTTCCTGACGCGGGGATCTTCGAGCAGGGCGCGCGCGCCGTCCGCGAGCGTGATCAAACCGCTTTCCATGACGTAGCCACGATGGCTTGCCTCGAGCGCCAGTTTCGCATTCTGCTCAACCAGCAAAACGGTGACGCCCTCTTGCGACACCACGCGCACCGTATCAAAGATCTTCTCGACCATCAGCGGCGCCAAACCCATGCTGGGCTCATCGAGCAGCAACAGGCTCGGACGGCTCATGAGTGCGCGTCCGATCGCCAGCATCTGTTGCTCTCCACCCGACAGGGTACCACCAGTCTGGTGGCGCCTTTCCGCAAGCCGTGGGAACAGCGCATAGATTCGCTCAAAATCCGCGCGAATCGCGGCTTTGTCGTTGCGAATATACGCACCCATTTGCAGATTCTCGCTCACCGTCAGACGGCCGAACACGCCGCGCCCCTCCGGCACGAGTACAAGTCCGCGTTCGACCAGACGGTAAGCGGACAGGTTGCTGACATCCTCTCCGCGCAACTGCACCCGGCCCGTGTGCTGCAGCAGGCCACAAATCGCCTTGAGTGTCGTCGTCTTGCCCGCGCCGTTGGCGCCGATCAGTGTGACCATTTCGCCGGCGTTTACCGTCAGATCGATGCCCTTGACGGCGTTGATGCCGCCGTACGCGACTTTCAGCGCCTTCACATCGAGCAGTGCGCTCAAGGAAGCGCTCCACCCAGGTAGGCGCGAATGACGGCGGGGTCGCGCTGCACCTGCGCCGGCACGCCTTCGGCGATCTTCCGGCCGTAATCGAGCACCGCTACCCGATCGCACAAGCCCATCACCAGTTTCACGTCATGTTCGATCAACAGAATAGTCGCGCCATCGCCGCGGACCTTTTCCAGCAGACCACGCAATTGCGCCGTCTCGGTGGCGTTCATTCCCGCCGCAGGTTCATCCAGCGCAAGCAGCTGCGGGTCGGTGGCCAGCGCGCGCGCAATTTCCAGCCGGCGCTGGTCGCCATAGGACAAATTACGCGACAGCGTGTTGGCATGCTGGACAATGCCGACATACGCGAGCAATTCCCGCGAGCGCTGGCGGATGGCCGCTTCCTCTTCCCGGGTGTGGCGTGTTCGCAGCATCGCACCGATGGCGCCGGCGCGTGTACGCACGTGCCGGCCCACCATGACGTTCTCGAGCGCGGTCATGTTGCCAAACAGCCTGATGTTCTGGAATGTCCGGGCGATGCCGGATTCGGCGACACGAAAAGGTTTCAACCCGAGCAGGCTCGCGCCGTCGAATTCGAAGTCACCGCAGTCGGGTACATACAATCCGGTAAGTACGTTGAACAGCGTGGTTTTTCCCGCGCCGTTCGGCCCGATCAACCCATAGATCTCGTTTCGATGGATGGTCAACGAAACGTCGTCCAGCGCGACGAGCCCGCCGAATCGTTTTCCGACATGACGCATCCCCAGAAGTGGCGCGGCCTGCATCAACCGTGCTCCGTATCCGAGAGTTCGCGTTTGCGCTGCTGTGACGGCCAAAGGCCCGCAGGTCGGTAGAGCATCATCAGCACCAGCGCCATGCCGAACAACAGCATGCGAATGACCTCCGGTTCGATCAGCATGCGCCCGAACAAGGCGTATTGCACCGGCTCCACGGTGTAGCGCAGGATCTCGGGCACAAACGACAGCAATACCGCACCCAGCACCACGCCCCAGACGTTACCCATGCCGCCCAGCACGACCATGGACAGCACCATGACCGATTCCACAAAAACGAAACTCTCGGGACTGATAAAGCCCTGGGTCGCCGCAAAAATGCCGCCGGCGACGCCACCAAAGCTCGCGCCCATCGCGAACGCCAGCAGTTTCACGTTACGCGTGTTGATGCCCATGGCTTGCGCGGCCGTCTCGTCTTCGCGAATCGCCACCCATGCCCGCCCGATGCGGGAATTCTGCAGTCTCAAATTGATGACAATGGCTACGATCAGCACCAACAGGAGCAGGTAATAGTATTTGATCGGACCGCTGAAACTCACACCAGCCCACACGTTGGTTACGTTGAAATTGAGGCCGCCGATCCGAAAAGGATCGATCAGCGTGACGCCCTGAGGCCCGTTGGTGATATTGATCGGCTGAGACAGATTGTTCAGGAATACCCGCACGATCTCACCGAATCCGAGCGTGACGATCGCAAGGTAATCGCCGCGTAATTTCAGCGTCGGCGCGCCGAGCAGCACGCCGAACAGACAGGCCAATGCGGCGCCGATCGGCAAGATGATCCAGAACGGCAGATGCAGCCCGAAATGGGGCGACGCCAGCAGCGCATAGCAATACGCGCCGACGGCGTAGAACGCGATATAACCCAGATCGAGCAGCCCCGCAAAGCCCACCACGATGTTCAGCCCAAGCGAAAGCAAGGCAAACAAGATGGCGAGGTTCATGATGCGTACCCAAGCCGTGCCGGCCGAGGCGAGCGCGAACGGCAATACCATCAGCGCTGCGCTGATGAGCGCAATCCCGATCCACGGAGCCGCCCGGTGCGATCGCAGTTTGTCGAACAGTCTGCCCCAGGCGGACATGGTCAGGACCGATCCGACACGCGTTCGCCGAGCAGGCCGGACGGTCGCAATACCAGCACGGCGATCAGCACCAGAAAGGCGAAGACATCCTGGTAGTTGCTACCGAACAACACCAGATGGCCTTCGCGCGCGCAATGAGCGGCGAGGGAGTCCGACAACTTCGAAAGATGGCACAAGTCCATGATCTCGCCGATGTAGCCCGCGCCGAGCGCCTCGACGACGCCGAGCAACAGGCCGCCGAGCATGGCTCCCGCCAGGTTACCGATGCCACCAAGTACCGCTGCGGAAAATGCCTTCAGGCCGAGCAAGGCGCCCATCGTGTAATGCGCGATCCCGTAGTAGGTCCCGACCATGACACCTGCGACCGCGGCCAGTGCAGCGCCGATCACGAATGTAGACGAAATCACTCGATTGACGTTGATGCCCATCAAACCCGCCACCTGGGCGTTCTCCGATGTGGCGCGCATCGCCACTCCGAGTCGCGTGCGATAAACCAGCACGGTCAACGCAGCCATCATCAGCAGTGATCCGAGGATGATCGCGATCTGCACCGCGCTGATGGTCGCGCCGCCCACCGCGAATACGGGATTGTCGATGATCTGCGGAAATCCCAGGGGATTGCGGCTGAAGATGATCATGGCGACTTGCTGCAGGATGATCGAAAGGCCGATCGCGGTGATCAGCGGTGCGAGCCGCGGCGCACCACGCAGCGGTCGGTAGGCCACGCGTTCCATGGTGAAGCCTACGATCATGCAGGTTGGAACGGCGCACAGCACCCCCACGAATACGATGGCCAGTGGCGGTAACGTTGTGCCGGCCAGTGCGGAAATCACCGTCAATGCGACCATGGCACCGATCATGACCACTTCGCCATGCGCGAAGTTGATCAGTTGTACGATGCCATACACCATCGTGTAGCCCAGTGCCACGATGGCGTACACACTGCCGAGGGTCAGGCCGTTGATGAGCTGCTGAAGAAAAATCTCCACGATTGTCAGACGCTCGTGAACTGCCGCAGAGCGCAGCGCGTCGTTTGAGCGCAGCCGCCGGACAAGGGCCACACACGAAAACAGCACCCTCGGGTGCCGTTTTCAGTTCGTGCCTGGCGCACCGCTTACTTCGCGGTTGTGGCGAAATCCTCGAATTTGACGGATTTACCGGCCTTGATGATTGCCACGGGCGTTATGGTGCCGTTGCTCATGGTGAAAATCGTCATTTCTGCGTCCTTGCGGTCGCCTTTAGCGTCGAACTCGATATGTCCGCTCGCGCCGTCGTATTTGATGGCGGCCAGCGCGGGCAGATATTTTGCCGGGTCGACCGAATCAGCGGCTTGCATCGCGCCGATCAGCAGGTTGGTCGCGTCGAACGTGAACGGCGCGTAAATCAGTGGATCGGAATTGAACTTGGCCTTGTAGGCGTCCAGAAATGCCTTGCTCGCCGCCTGCACGGGAATACCCGCTTGTGAGCACACCAACCCCTCTGAAGCCGACCCGGCGAGCTCTTTCATCTTGTCGGTACAGGCACCATCGCCAAAAGCGAAAACTGCTTTCAACCCCAACTCGCGCCCCTGTTTCATCATAGGCCCGGCGCCCGAATCCATGCCCCCGTAGAAGATCGCATCGGGCGCCTTGCCTTTGAGCTTGGTGAGAATGGCTTTCCAGTCGCGTGTTTCCTGCGTGCCTTTTTCCCGCGGCAGCACATTGACACCGGCCGCCTTGAGCGTTTTCTCGACTTCATTGGCCAGCCCTTCGCCATAAGCCGTAGCATCATCGATCACCGCCACGGATTTAGGTTTGTGTTCGGCGATCAGATAGCTGGCAATGGCCGGTCCCTGTTGATCGTCGCGACCGACGGTGCGAAAAGCAATCTTGAAGCCCTGTTCGGTCAGTTTGGGATTGGTCGCCGATCCGCTGATCATGGGGATGCCGGCCTGGTTGTAGACCGCGGACGCCGGTATGGTGACGCCGGAGTTCAAATGGCCCACGACGCCCGCGACTTTCGCATCTACGAATTTCTGGGCAATGATCGGCCCTTTGTTTTCTTTGCCCTCGTCGTCTTCGCTGAGCAGTTCGAATCCGACCGTCTCGCCGCCGATCGTCAGGTTCTTGGCATTCGCCTGCTCAATAGCCAGGCGCACGCCATTCTCGTTATCTTTGCCCAAGTGGGCGATGGCGCCGGTCAAGGGTGCCGCACTGCCGATTTTTACTACGCGTTGGACCGCCGGGCCCTTGGCTGCTTCGGTGGCCGCGGGTTGTTCGTCTTTCTTGCCGCACCCGGAGAGTCCAAATGCCGCCACGGCGGCCATGCCTGCGGTTAAGCCCCTGAAGTGCTTGCTCACGTCGACAGCCCTCATATCTATCGTCCCCTGGTTGGTTCGCGTCGATCACGCCGATCTGGCGGGATTATCCGCCAGCGTTTTACGCATTGTCAATTTGCGCAGTCAATTCAGAATCTTGTAGAACGAACCCGAGGAACGAAAAGGCCGGCATCAGCCGGCCTTGAATTGCTGCGACAACAGTCTTCCGACTACATCGACAGAATCCAGTCGACCAGCAGCTTGGCCTCGTCTTCCTTGACCGGGTTCGGCGGCATCGGAATCGTGCCCCAGACACCCCCGCCGCCGTTGATCACTTTTTTGGCCAGACCGGCGTTGGCCTCTTTGCCCTTATATTTTTTGGAGATCTCAGTGAATGCCGGGCCGACCAGTTTTTTGTCGACGGCGTGACAGGCAAAGCAGTTCTTGGATTGCGACAACGCCTTGGCCTTATCCGCATCCACTGCATGTGCGCCACCGGCCAGCATCAGGCTCGCTGCCGCGGCAATCATTACGAGTTTCTTCATGTTTCGAGCGCCTTTCATCATTACGGGTGGGTTGGATTGCGTCGCATTCTATCGGCTTTGGCGCGCCGTGAGTACTAGACAGCTGCGCCAGATTCTAAGTTCTGGGTCAAGACCTGCAGATCCGCGACAGGAGCCAGACAACTAACGCCCCGGCACAGGTAGGCGTTGACAGTCCGGGCGTCGGGTTTGGACAGGACCCCGGGCAGGGCATCAGAGGCCAGGTCGGGCGCGAAAACCAGGACCTCCGGCAGATAGCGGGTTGCAAGCGCCGCCTGCCAGTCCGGCAGCTCGTGGCCGGGTCCGCGCAGCACGACGATTGCGGGGGCGGCGAGTGATTCGTCAAGGGCGGTGCACAACGTTGAACACGCCCCCGGCTGCTGCATCATTTCTGCGCGGAAGATCTGCAGGGTCTTCTGCGCGGCGCGCAGGTAACGCTCTTCGCCCAGCAGATAGCCCAGGCGCAGCAGACCCAGTGCGGCCAGCCCGTTTCCCGAGGGCGTGGCCTGGTCCGGCGCGGGTTTGGGCCGAACAATCAGCGGCTCGTGATCATCGCTGGTGAAGTAGAACGCGCCGCGATCAGGATCTTCGAAGTGCGCAAGCAGCGTATCGGCGAGTGCGGTCGCCCAAGCCAGGTGCGAGGCGTCGTAGCGCGCCTGCAGCGTCTCGATCAGCGCGGCAAGCAGGAAAGCATAGTCGTCCAGATAGGCGTTCTGGTGCGCGCGGCCGTCCTTATACACGGCGAGCAGTCGGCCTTGATTGCGCATGTGCGAGGAAATGAATGCGAGCGCCTTGCCGGCCGAGGCCTGCCAGTCTTCACGTGCGAACACCCGCGCCGCTCGCATCATGCCTTCCACCGTCAACGCGTTCCAGCTCAGAAGAATTTTCTCGTCGCGGCCGGGGCGCACGCGCGCCGCACGCGCGGCGAACAGCTTGGCGCGCGCCTGCTGCAGCAGGGTTTCGCACTCGGCCAAGGTGCGAGCGGTTTGCCCTGCGAGGGATTCCAGGGTCTGTGCTACATGCAGATGCCAGGCGTGGTTCTCGAAATTCGGCGGACCGTCCAGACCGTAATGCGCTGCGGCCAGCGCGTGCTCGTCAGGTTCGAGCAACGCTGCAAACTCTTCGCGCTTCCACACATAGAATTTGCCTTCGACGTGTTCCGCATCAGCATCGAGGGAGGCGTAGTAGCCGCCTTCGGCTGACTGCATTTCGCGCATGATCCATCCCGCCGTTTGTTCGCAGACGCGCTTGAACAGCGGCTCTCCTGTAAGTGTCCAGGCCTGAGCGCACAGGCCCAGCAACGGCCCATTGTCATAGAGCATTTTCTCGAAGTGCGGGATCAACCAGCGGGTGTCCGTGCTATAGCGGTAGAAACCGCCTCCGATCTGATCGTAGAGGCCGCCCTGGGCCATGTTGCGCAACGTCAGCAGCACCAAGTCACGCAACTGCACATCGTGGGTCGAACGCGCGGCACGCAGGCAAAACGCCAGCTCGAAGGGATGCGGAAACTTGGGCGCAGTCCCGATGCCGCCATGAACCGTATCAAAGCTTGATCGCAACGCCGCGACGGCCGCGGCAATCGGCCCGCGATCGAGCACGCCATGATCCGACGGCGCCGGCTGCAGGGCGCTGGACAAAATTTCGATCAGCGATTCGTTCTGCGCGTCGAGCTCGCGGCGCTGGTCCCGAAACGCCGCAGCGACCTTCTGGAGCAATTCGGCGAAACCCGGAAGCCCGTGGCGAGGAGTACGCGGGTAATAGGTGCCGCCAAAAAACGGCCGCTGATCGGGCGTCAGGAACATTGTGAGCGGCCAGCCACCGGGGCGCTGCGTGAGCAGTTGATGGGCTGCCTGGTAGATCTGGTCGATGTCGGGGCGCTCTTCGCGGTCCACCTTGATGTTTATGAACAATGCATTCATGACCGCGGCGGTGTGTGGATCGGCAAACGACTCGCGGGCCATGACGTGACACCAGTGGCAGGCGGAATAGCCCACGGACAGCAGAATCGGTTTATCGAATTCGCGCGCGCGCCCGAGGGCTTCCTCGCCCCACGCGTACCAGTCCACCGGATTGTCGGCGTGCTGCTGCAAATAAGGACTGGTTTCGCGCGCGAGCCGATTCGCCACGGCTAGAGTCCCAGTTCGTTCCAGATCCTATCGATGCGGCGCTTGACCTCTTCATCCATGGCAATCGGTACGCCCCAGTGGCGCGTGGTTTCGCCCGGCCACTTGTTGGTCGCATCGAGCCCCATTTTGGAACCGAGTCCGGCTACGGGGCTTGCGAAGTCCAGGTAATCGATGGGAGTGTTTTCCGCCAGCAAAATATCGCGCGCCGGATCCACCCGCGTCGTGACGGCCCAGATGACTTCTTTCCAGTCGCGCACATCGATATCGTCGTCCACGACGATAATGAACTTGGTATACATGAACTGGCGCAAGTAAGACCAAATGCCGAACATGACCCGCTTGGCGTGACCGGCGTACTGCTTGCGCATGCTGACCACCGCGAGTCGGTAGGAACATCCTTCAGGCGGCAGATAGAAATCCACGATCTCCGGAAACTGCTTGGTCAGCAATGGCACGAAGACTTCGTTCAGTGCGACGCCCAGTACGGAGGGCTCATCGGGCGGTTTGCCGGTATAGGTGCTGTGATAGATCGGGTCACGGCGCAGCGTCACGCGCTCGATGGTAAGCACCGGGAAACGCTCCTGCTCGTTGTAATAACCGGTGTGATCACCGAATGGCCCCTCCAGCGCCTGCTCGCCCGCATGAATCACTCCTTCCAGCACGATTTCACTGGATGCGGGTACCTGCAGATCTGAGCCGAGGCATCTGACCAGCTCTGTCTTGGCCCCGCGGAGCAGTCCGGCAAACTGGTACTCGGACAGTGAGTCCGGCACCGGGGTTACCGCGCCGAGGATGGTGGCGGGGTCGGCGCCCAGCGCGACGGCGACCGGGAACGGCTGATCGGGGGTGGCCAGCGCGTGGTCGCGAAAATCCAGCGCGCCGCCGCGATGCGCCAGCCAGCGCATGATGACCTTGTTGGGCGCGATCACCTGCTGGCGATATATGCCTAGATTCTGCCGCGTTTTGCGCGGACCGCGCGTAACCGTCAGACCCCACGTGACCAGCGGCCCGGCATCACCCGGCCAGCATGTCTGGATCGGCAGCCTGCCCAGGTCCACATCCTTGCCTTCCCAGAGCACATCCTGGCAAGGCGCGCGCCCAACGACTCTTGGCGCCATGTTCATGACCTGCCGCAGCACGGGGAATTTGTCCCATGCGTCTTTCAACCCGGACGGCGGTTCGGGCTCCCTTAGAAACGCCAGCAACTTGCCGATCTGCCTGAGTGCGGCGACGGAATCTTCCCCCATGCCCAGTGCCACACGCTCTGGGGTGCCGAACAGGTTTGCCAGCACCGGCATGGCAAACCCTTTCGGGTTCTCGAACAACAGCGCGGGCCCCTGCGCCTTGAGCACGCGATCACAGATTTCTGTCATTTCGAGATGGGGTGACACTTGTGCCGAAATGCGCCGCAGTTCGCCTTTGCGCTCCAGTTGAGCGATGAAATCGCGCAGATCGTGATAGCGCATGGCCGTTGTCGCTTAGATGACGGGATTGACGCCGCCATCCATCGGAATGACAGCGCCCGTGACATAGGCTGCCTGATCGGACGCCAGAAACACCGCGACGCTTGCGATCTCCCGCGGCTCGGCATAACGACCCAGCGGCACACGTGCCTGACCCTGTTCCAGCACTTGCTCGGCGGTCAAACCCCTGGCACGGGCTTCGAGTTCGAGCGCTTCGCGCACGCGTTCTCCGAGGGTTGCACCCGGATTGATCGCATTGATCCTCACTCCGAAGCGGCCGAACACGCTGGCCAGACCAACGGTGGCAAGCATCAGCGCAGAATTGGCGGCGCCGCCCGGTAAGTGGATCGGCGTGGCTACTTTGCCGCCCGCGCCGATGATATTGACCACATTGCCTCGGCCGCGCTCGCGCATCGCCGGCAACACCGCGTCCATCGCATGGATGTAGGTAAAGTATTTGGCGTCCATGGCCGCGTGCCAGGCCTGCGCATTCAGTTCTTCGGGCACATAGCGCCTGGCCGCACCCGCAGAGTTCACCAGCACCTCGATCGGCCCGATGGCCGACTCGGCCTCCCGCAGCATGCGTTGAGCCTGGTCGGCATGGGTCAGATCGGCCGCGATTGCCGCGACCTGACCAAGCTGTAACGTGGCCCGGTCAAGATTGGCACGCTCGCGTGACACGATTGCAACCCGCGCGCCTTCTTCGAAAAAGGCGCGCGCGCAAGCCAGCCCGATGCCCTTGCTGCCTCCGGTGATCAACACCGCGCGATTCTTCAGTCCCAATTCCATGTCCAAGTCCCGGCCCGGCGGCCTTTGGCGGCCGCGTGGTGTGCAGCACGCGCGTCAGATCTGCTTGCGGAAATAATAGCTGGCGACGATGCCCGCGAAGATCGCGGCGCCGATCCAGTTATTCTGCTGAAACGCTCGAAAGCAGGCACCCGGCTCCCGGGTGCGAATGCTTCTGTATTGAAAAACGACCAGCAACCCTGCTGCGGCGAGCCCGAAGTAAAAATACAAGCCCGGCCGGAACAACTGGCCAATCCAGATCATGATGAGCAAGAACGCGGCATGGCTGGTCATCACGGCGGCGACGTCGTAGCGACCAAAGGTCAAAGCGGAAGTCCGAATGCCGATCGCACGATCGTCCTCGCGATCGACCATTGCATACTCCGTGTCGTAAGCCATGGCCCAGAACACATTTGCGACCAGCAGCAACCACGCCTGCCACGGCACCTGACCGGTGTGCGCGGCGAATGCCATCGGGATGCCAAATCCGAACGCAACGCCCAGCACGGCCTGCGGCACTGCCAGGAAACGCTTGGTGAACGGATAGATGGCGGCGACGAGCAACGCGAAAACGGACAGTTTCACGGTCAGTGCATTGAGCTGCACCACCAGCGCGAACGCGGCCAGGACCAGTACCACGGCCACCATCAACGCTTCGATCGGTTTGATCTGCCCGGTGGCAAGCGGTCTTTGCCTGGTGCGGGCTACACGTGCGTCAAAGTCCCGATCCGCGTAGTCATTGATCGCGCACCCCGCTGAGCGCATGAGCACCGTTCCGACCACGAAGATCAAGACGACATTCCAGTCCGGATGACCACGCGACGACAGCCACAGCGCCCATAGCGTCGGCCACAACAGCAACAGGATGCCGATCGGCTTGTCGAGCCGGATCAGTTTTTCGTAAGCATCGATGCGCTCGGCAAAAGTCATCGGCGACGGGTTTCACACCCGGGTATGGGCGATGCCCGCATGATCGCACAGTCCCCGGATCAAGGCCTATACCTTCAGAAGTTCCTGGCGACCCGCAAGCCAGCGCGCGAGATGCAGTTCGGCGTGGTCCGCATGATCGCGCAGCAACTGTGGCGCAGCCGCGCGCGCGGCTTCCAGCAAGTCGATGTCCTTTTCCAGGTCGGCAAAGCGCAACATCGGCACACCGCTTTGCCGCGCGCCGAGCAACTCACCGGGGCCTCGCAAGCGCAGATCCTGGCGCGCGATCTCGAAACCGTCGCTATGTTCGAACACGGCGCGAAGTCGCTCGCGCGCGGTTTGCGACAGCGGATTCTGGTAAAGCAGGATGCAAATGCTGCTCTGGCTGCCGCGCCCGACGCGCCCACGCAACTGATGCAATTGCGACAGCCCCATGCGCTCTGCATGCTCGATTACCATTAGCGAAGCGTTGGGCACGTCGACGCCTACTTCAATCACAGTAGTGGCCACCAGCAGCTTGATGTCGTTGGCCTGGAAGGCCGCCATGACCGCGGCTTTCTCGTGCGACGGCATTCGACCATGCACCAGCCCGACTTTGAGCTCCGGAAACGTCGCGAGCATCTGCGCATGGGTATCCAGTGCCGTCTGCAACTGCAGTGTTTCGGATTCCTCGATCAACGGGCAGATCCAGTACGCCTGGCGCCCCGCCATGCAGGCATCGCGTACCCGCTGGATCACTTCGTCGCGCCGCGTGTCGGACACGAGCTTGGTCAGCACCGGCGTACGTCCGGGGGGAAGCTCGTCGATCACCGAGACGTCGAGATCAGCGTAGTAGCTCATAGCCAGCGTGCGCGGGATCGGTGTCGCGCTCATCATCAGCTGATGCGGCTGAAGCGCGACGCCACCGCGCCCGGCGCCTTTCTGGCGCAGCGCCAGGCGCTGGTGCACGCCGAAACGATGCTGCTCATCGACGATTGCAAGTCCCAGTTTGCCGAACACGACGTCGTCCTGAAACAGCGCATGGGTCCCGGCGACGAGGGCGGCTTTCCCCGATGCGATGTCGGCGAGCGCTTGTTCGCGCTGTTTTCTGTTCAGACTGCCGGTCATCCACACCACGTCGATATCGAGCGGCTCGAGCCAGGCGCTGAACTTGCGATAGTGCTGCTCGGCAAGGATCTCGGTCGGCGCCATGATGGCGGCCTGGTATCCGGACTCGATCGCCTGCAGCGCCGCCAGCGCGGCGACGATGGTCTTGCCGCTCCCCACGTCGCCCTGCAGCAGGCGCTGCATCGGATGCGGCCGCGTCAGATCGGCGCGAATCTCCGCGAGCACGCGCGCCTGCGAGCGGGTGAGTTCGAACGGCAGCAGCGCAAACAACCTTTTGGCCAATACCGAATACTGCAAAAGCGGATGCGCGCGTACCCGGTTGCGCCTTTCATGATGCAGGCGCATCGACAATTGCTGCGCCAGCAGCTCGTCGAATTTCACGCGTCGCCAGGCCGCATGGCTGCCGTCGAGCAACGCTTGCGCATCGGCCTGCGGCGGCGGATGGTGCAGCAGCCGGATGGATTCATCGAACGGCAGCAACTTGAGTTTCTTGCGCAGGGGCTCGGGCAGCGCATCGGTCAGATCAACGCTCGCGAGTGCGCGCGCGGTGAGCTTGCGCAACACTTCCTGGCCCAGGCCTGCGGTGGTCGGATAGACCGGCGTCAAGGCGTCCGGCAGGGGCACTTCTCCGCGCAAGACCCGAAAACGCGGATGCACCATTTCGGCTCCGAAAAAGCCCTGCCGGATTTCTCCCAGCACCCGCACGCGCACGCCGGGCGCGAGCGCATTCTTCTGACTCGGATAGAAATTGAAGAACCGCATCATCAGGCGGCCGCTGCCGTCGTCGATTTCGCATACGAGCTGGCGTCCGGGGCGATACTTGACGGTGGTTTCAACGACCGTGCCCTCGACCTGCACGGTGTCGCCCGACAAGGCCTCATGGATGCTCACCAGGCGCGTGGCATCTTCGTAGCGCAAAGGCAGATGGGTGATCAGGTCCGCGAGCGTGCGAATTCCCAAGCGCTCGAGCTTCTGCTGCACCAGAGGCGTCGCGAACGCCAGAGATCGGTCGCTCGCCGCTGAAACTGGCTCGGCCTGCCAGGCAGCCCGGCTTCGCCGCCGGGTCGTTCCGGCCGCCCGGTCGGTGGAACGGCGATCCAACTTTGCCTTCCTTTCGTCCAGTGGTGCCGTGACGCCGGAAGTCTTCCCGCGGCCTTCTCGCGCAAGCGTGCGGGCGCCGCGCCGGTCAGCGCCGCTCTTCGCTCCCCGCGTCACCTCGCGCGCCTCATTCCCGCACCAGGACGGCTTCGATTTCGACCAGCGCTCCGCGTGGCAGTTGCGCCGCACCGACTGCCGAGCGCGCCGGAAACGGTGGCTTCAGATACTGCGCCATGATTTCGTTGAGCTTGGTGAAGTGCGCCAGGTCTGTCAGGAATACCGTCAGCTTGACCGCATCGTCGAGATTCGCGCCCGCTGCCGCGGCTACTGCCCGCAGATTCTGGAATACACGATGCACTTGCGCGTCGATGCCCTCCACCAGTTGCATCGAGAGGGGATCGAGGCCAATCTGGCCGGACAGGTAGATGGTCGTACCCGCCCTGATTGCCTGCGAGTAGGTGCCGATGGCCTGCGGGGCCTGCGCGGTCTGGATAGCCTGTTTGGTCATGGCTTCTCTCCGGGTATAGAATGTTGCGCCAGCAACCAGGGCCATTTCTGAAGGGCCCTGTATCCGACGATAATAACCGAACGCGGTTCGCCGACCTTGCCCCCCCTGTTCGTCCCCAATGCGTTGATCGATCGTCGCAAATGGCCGTTGCGGCAGCTTGCCGGCATCCGCGGCGAGCGGCCGGCGCCCGTGGAGGCGCAGCCCGCGATGCCGGCAATCAGAAAAAAAAATGAGTTCCAACGGCAACGGACCTGAAAAAGCAGGCGTCGCGTCGCTGACAGTAGCCGCCATCGGCATCGTCTTCGGCGATATCGGTACGAGCCCGCTGTATGCAATGCGCGAAGCGTTCAATGGCAGTCATCCGGTCGCGGCGAACCATGACAACGTACTGGGCGTGCTGTCGCTGATTTGCTGGTCGCTGCTGATCGTGGTCACGCTCAAGTACGTCGTGTTCATGATGCGCGCGGATAACCGCGGCGAAGGCGGCATCATGGCATTGCTCGCGCTGGTGTTGCGCGCGACGACGAACAACACGCGCGGGCGCTTGGCTCTGATGTCGCTGGGCCTGTTCGGCGCGGCGCTGTTCTACGGCGACGGGGTCATCACCCCGGCCATCTCTGTGCTTTCGGCGGTGGAAGGGCTCGAAGTCGCCACCCCGGCCCTGAAGCCCTATGTCGTTCCGATCACCATCCTGGTCCTGATCGGACTGTTCCTGTTTCAGCAGAAAGGCACCGAAATGGTCGGCGCGCTGTTCGGTCCGATCACGATCGTCTGGTTCGCCGTGCTCGGCGTGCTGGGCATTGTCAATATCATCGATTATCCGCACGTGCTGGCCGCAATCTCGCCGCGCTATGCGGTGGCGTTTTTTGCGGAGAATGCAGCGGGAGGCTTCCTCGTGCTCGGCGCAGTCGTTCTGGCGATCACCGGGACCGAAGCGCTCTATGCGGACATGGGACACTTCGGCAAGAAGCCCATTCGTCTGGCGTGGGCGTACTTTGTGCTGCCGGCGTTGCTGCTGAATTATTTTGGCCAGGGCGCGCTGATCCTGCACGACAAGCAAGCCGTCGAACATCCTTTCTACCACATGGCGCCCGAATGGGCTTTGTATCCGATGGTCATGCTCGCCACCATGGCAACCGTGATCGCCTCCCAGGCCGTCATTTCCGGCACCTATTCGTTGACCCGGCAGGCGATCCAGCTCGGCTACTGCCCGCGACTCGAAGTCACGCATACCTCGGAGAGCGAGATCGGACAAATCTACATGCCCTGGATCAACTGGGTCATGCTGGCCGCGGTGATCGGGCTGGTGCTCGGCTTCGGCTCTTCGAGCAAACTCGCCGGCGCCTACGGCATCGCCGTCACCGGCACGATGGTCATCGATACGATTCTGGCCTTTGTCCTGATGCGCAGACTCTGGCGCTGGCCCCTTTGGATCGCGCTGCCATTGCTGCTCGTATTTCTTGCCATCGACCTGTCGTTTTTCAGTGCGAACGCCGTCAAGCTGATCGATGGTGGCTGGATTCCGATAGTCATTGCCGTTGGCTTGTTCGTACTGCTGATCACCTGGAAACGCGGTCGAAAGTTGCTCATGGAAAGGCTTTCGCCGGGCGCCATTCCGATCGAACCTTTCATCCAGAGCGTCACAATGCATCCGCCGACGCGTGTTGCCGGCACGGCCGTGTTCTTGACCGCGGCGGCCGAAGGCGTGCCGCATGCGCTGCTGCACAACTTGAATCACAACAAAGTGCTTCACGAGCGCATCGTGCTACTCACGGTCAGTGTCAGCGACATCCCCCATGTGGCCGACGAAGACCGCATCGAAGTCATTCCGTTGGGAACGGAGTTCTATCGCGTGCTGGTGCACTACGGTTTCAAGGACGAGCCCGATGTGCCGCGCGCGCTCGAGCTGGCCGAACCCAAGGGCCTGAAGTTCCGTATGATGGAGACGTCGTATTTCGTCAGCCGGCAAACGCTCATACCCAAAGTCGGTCCCGGCATGGCGTTATGGCAGGAGAAACTGTTTGCGCTAATGTCGCGCAATGCTTCCAGCGCGACAACTTTTTTCAAGATTCCGGCGAACCGGGTGGTAGAGCTCGGCACCCGCATCGAGTTATAAACAATGATGGGCTGGCTATCGTGGATTCGCGGTCGGTCATTTCCAATCTCGAAGTACTGCTCACCCAGGGCAAGGAATCGGCGTTGCTCCGGTTCAGCCTGGGCAATGAGTACTTGAAGCTGCGCGAGGTCTGGGTAGCGGTGTTCCATCTGAAGCGTGCGCTGGAGCTCGATCCGGATTATTCCGCGGCCTGGAAGCTGCTTGCGCAGGCCCTTACCGAAGGCGGCGTGCTCAACGAAGCTCTGGATACGTATCGGCGCGGCATCGAGACGGCGCAGCGCCGCGGCGATCAGCAAGCCGCCAGGGAAATGACGGTCTTTGCCCGCCGCCTCGAAAAGCAGCTTGCCTCTTGATTCGCCGCAGGCAGCGGACTGGCCCATTCACGGCGTGGACTTCACGAGCCGTCCGCGGCGGCGTAAGCCCATCACCATCGCCAGCGGCCGTTTGCAGTCCCTCGTGTTCCAGCTCTACACGGTTGAAGAATGTGCCGACTGGGCGGGTTTCGAGCACTGGCTCGCGCGACCGGGGCCATGGATCGCCGGTTTCGATTTTCCGTTCGGTCTGCCCAGAGAAGCGGTTTGCGAACTGGGTTTGCCCGCCCGGTACGCGCAACTCGCTCGTCATTGCGCGCGACTGGGCCGCGAGGACTTCCGCACCCTGCTCGATGGGTACCGGGAGAAACGGCCGAGTGGCAGTCGCTATGCACATCGTGCCACCGATCGCCCCGCCAAGTCGCACAGCCCGCTCAAGCTGGTGAATCCGCCAGTCGGACTCATGTTTCTCGAAGGCGTGCCGCGGCTGCTGGCGGCGGGGGTCAGCCTGCCCGGCCTGCATCGCGCCGACCCGCAGCGCATCGCGCTCGAAGCCTATCCGGGGTTTGTTGCGCGCCAGATGGGAGTCGGCTCGTACAAGAACGACGCGCCGGCCAAGCAAACACCCGCACGCAAGCTCGCGCGCGCCCGCCTGGTGAACGCCCTGACGACCCGCGGTAATCCATTCGGTTTCACGCTGGCGGGATCGGCCCGGCTGATGCAGTCGCTCGTAGCCGATGCCGGCGCAGACCGGCTCGACGCCGTGTTGTGCGCCATGCAGGCGGCCTGGGCCTGGCAGCGGCGCGAGCACAACTATGGACTGCCGAGCCGGATCGATCCGCTGGAGGGGTGGATTGCGATGGTGCCGCAGGACTGATCTGCTGCGCGCGCCGTTCGCTGACCAAATACAAAAGCCACCGCGAGAGGTGGCTTTATGTATTTGGTGGAGACGAGGAGGATCGAACTCCCGACCTTCGCATTGCGAACGCGACGCTCTCCCAGCTGAGCTACGTCCCCGGTAGTCGTTGGCTAAACTGTGTTCCTGCCGCGTCTGCGACGCCAGCACGCAACGTCATTACAGTATTCGCATTGCGCGGCGTTATTATACTGAAAACAACAGTATCGAAATCGAGCCTGCCATGAAAATCAGTCCGCCGCTGGGATACGGACAGATCACGCCGCTGCGCAAAAGCCATAAGGTCATATTGCCGCGCGCGGAGGAGACACCGTCGGTTTTCCACCGCTTGCACCTGATGCCGGTAAGCCTTTCGGAGTTCGAGGAAGCGTGCCGCGACTACCCCATCGTGTTCGTCACCAGCGATGGGGGCCAGACTTACAACGCGGTGCTGGTGCTAGGGCTGCAGGCCAAGCAGAACCTGTTCATCCTGACCGACGGTATGTGGGATCGGCGCGCGTACTTGCCGGCCTATGTGCGCCGCTACCCGTTTTGCATGAGCCGCGTCACCGTCGACGGCAAGCCGCAGCAGGAGCGAATCGTGTGCATCGCCGAAAACGCCCTGCACGAATCAGGCGAGGCCTTGTACGACGGCAACGGTAAAGCGCTTGCGCAGTGGGTGCTGTTGGAAAAACTGATTTTCGACTACGAACAGGATCTGGTGCGCGCAGAGTCGCTGTGTCAGCAGCTGGCAGACATGCGCCTGCTGGAATCATTCACCATGAAAGCCGAGGTGGACGGATTCACCATGCAGCTCGAGGGCATGCACCGGATTTCGCGAGCAGCTCTCGAGGCGTTGCCCGCAGAGCGACTGGAGCGGCTGATGACGGCCGGGGCGCTGGAGAAGATCTACTCGCACCTGCTTTCACTGGACAATTTCCGGCGCCTGCTGAACCGGCGCAGTTTTTTCGCCGTCAAACCGCCGGAAAAGCAACGCGACTTCAACTAGCGGCTGCGGTAAGCCCATAACAGCATTGCGATGCCGCCCAGGGCCATGGGCACGCTGAGCCATTGGCCCATCGTCAGTCCCAAGGCGAGCAGCCCGAGGAAGCTGTCCGGTTCGCGACTGAATTCGACCGCGAAGCGCAGCGTGCCGTAACCGAGCAGGAATACGCCGGAGATCGCGCCCACGGGTCGCGGCCTGCGCGAAAACCACCACAACAGCGCAAACAGCACGAGGCCTTCGAGCGCAAACTCATACAGCTGTGATGGATGGCGGGGCAAATTGTCGATATTGGGAAATATCATGGCCCACGGCAAGTCCGTCGGCCGGCCCCACAACTCCGCGTTGATGAAATTGCCGAACCGGCCGGCGCCCAGTCCGAGTGGGACCAGCGGGGCGATGAAATCCGTGATGGCCAGCCAGTTTTTTGTACGCGAATGCGCGAACCATGCCATTGCAAGGATCACGCCGAGAAAACCGCCGTGAAACGACATGCCTCCTTCCCACACGTAGAAAACATGCATCGGCTCGCGCAAATAATCGCCGAACTTGTAGAACAGGATGTATCCCAGCCTTCCGCCGATGACCACGCCGAGCACGCCCAGAAACAGCATGTCGTCGAGATCGCGCCGGGTCAGTCCAAGCCACGGCTGCTTTCTGATGCGATAGCGCCCCAATACCAGCACCAGCACGAAAGCGAGCAGATACATCAGGCCGTACCAGCGAACGCTCAGCGGTCCGATGTGCAGGGCGACGGGATCGAATTGCGGATGAATGAGCATGGGGGCGGATTATACGTGCGCTTCAGGGCACGGCGGCCTGATACATGCGCTCGAGGATGATGGCGGTACGCCGTTCGAGCAGGGGGGTTTGGCGCACCTTGTCGTAAAACCGCGGCTTGGGAACCATCGCCGCAAGCCGGGCTGCCTGTTCGGGCGTGAGATTTGCGGCATTGGTGGCAAAATAATGGCGCGCCGCGGCCTGCGCGCCGAACACGCCGTTGCCCCATTCGATGATATTCAGATAAATCTCGAATATGCGCCGCTTCGACATCAGATTTTCGATCATCAGCGTGATCAGGGCCTCCTCTGCCTTGCGCCAGGGCGTGCGGCGGCTGGACAGAAACAGATTCTTGGCCAATTGTTGACTGATGGTCGAGCCGCCGGCCACGACCCTGCCTTTTTTCAGATTCTTCTCATAGGCTTTCTGGATCGCTTCCCAATCAAATCCGTCGTGATCCAGAAACTTGGCGTCCTCCGCAACGATCAGCGCACGCTTCAGATGAATCGAAATGCGCTCGTAAGGAACCCATTGATGGCGCAGTACGGCGCGCTGATTGCGTTGCCGCATCACGTCGAGGCGCTCTTCCATGAACGCCGTTGTCGACGGATTGAACCAGTTCCACCAGACCACGTTGCCAAGGATCCAGAACTGATAAACCACCACGGCCGCGATCAGCAGCAACAGGCCGCGCGCGATCCAGCGCAAGGCGCGCTTCATCGGCTCACGAACTGCGCAAAGCGGCGATAACGGGCGCCGTTTCGGGACGCACGCCGCGCCACAGCAGAAATGATTCGGCTGCCTGTTCTACCAGCATGCCGAGCCCGTCGGCCGTGCGTGCGCCCTGCGCCGCGGCGAATTCGAGAAACGGTGCGGCCGCCGGCCCATACATCAAGTCGTAGGCCAGCGCGTGCGGCGCAAACGACGCAGCCGGCAGAGGCAGCCGCGCTCCATTCAGGCCCGAAGACGTTGCATTGATCACCAGATCGAAGCGATGTCCGGCAAGCTCCCCGAGGGGCAAGGCGCGGAGCACGGTCGCGCTCGCCGACGGAAGGTGACGAAAAGTTTCGGCCAGGTGCAATGCCTTGTCCAGAGTTCGGTTGGCAATCGTCAGCAGGCTCGGGCCGAATTCGAGGATCGGCGCCAGCACGCCTCGCGCAGCCCCGCCCGCCCCCAGGATCAACACCCGCCGGCCCGCCAGCGCAAAACCCTGGTTGTGCACGATATCGCGCGTGAGTCCGACGCCGTCGGTATTGTCGGCGCGGATCCGGCTGCCTTCAAAATGCAGAAAATTCGCTGCGCCCGCCTCTCTGGCGCGTTGCGAGACATCGTCCGCCAGGGCGAAAGCCTCGAGCTTGAAGGGTACCGTGACGTTGACGCCGCGACCTCCGGCTGCCCGAAAAGCGGCCAGCGTCTCGCGCAACGCATCCAGCGGCGCAAGCAGCCTGGTGTACGCCATATCCTGACCACTCTGGCGGGCGAACGCGGCATGGATGTCGGGCGATTTGCTGTGCGCGACCGGATTTCCCACGACGGCATAGCGATCGGTCATGGATTGGCCAGCACTTCCAGATCGCTGCGGGTGTACATGAAAGTACGCGAGATGCTCAGGATATCGAAGTCCTTTCGCACCGACGCGGGAAAAGGCGGAAACGGGCCGGCCAGATCCACCGCGCGCCGGGCCGCCGTATCGAGCAGCCGGTGCCCGGAGGAGCGGTCGACTTCGATTTTCTCGACGCTGCCATCAGCGCGAATATGCACCGTCATCACCAACGAACCGTAGAGTTGACGGCGTCTGGCTTCGTCCGGGAAATACTGAGTGCCGATTTTTTCGATGCGCTGGCGCCAGCGGTCGACGTATTCCGCATAGACCACGCCTTCGGTCCGCGCACCGATAAACTTGCGCCGCGGCAGCTTCTGGTATTCGTCCCACTCCTTGGCGATCTGCGCCTCCAGTTGGGCGATGCGCTGGCGCTGCTGTTCGGCCGCCGGATCTTGCAACAGCGCCTCGCGCGGCAACTGGGGAGCGGGCTGCAGCGTGTCCGCTACCGCCAGTTCGCCTTGGGCCAGTTGCAGCAGGCGTTTGGCTTCCTGCTCCAGCTGATGCACCTGTTTCGACGCAAGCCTTACGTCTGGAGCGGGCGGCTGATCATGCAGCTTGGGCAGGGGCACCTTGGCGCGCCGGTCAGCAGGCGTATTACCGCCGCCATCCAGGCTTGCCTGCGCGAGCGCATCGGCCTTGAGCGGCTTGGAAGCGGACTTCGAATTGACCAGCACGACATCCAGATGCGGCTCGAATCGGTTCGCCTTGAATTCGGGCGGCACGAACGTAATCAGCAGGACGACGGCGTGCAGTACGACCGAAATGGCAAGGGTAATCGGCAGAATGTCGCCCGAGGCGGGCGGCGGAGGGACGGTGAGGCCCGCAGCAAGGCTGCCTCGTGGGGAGAATGCGCTAATCGAAGTGTCCGGCAAATGTGCCTTGCAGCTATGGAGCCAACCCGGATTCTAAATAACTACGGCGTGACTGTCAGGGCGATTGCGCGTCCAGAACTCGCTTGAACTCGCAATGCAGCGTCAATTCCAGCAAATCGACATCCGAGACGGCCAATTCCACGCGGCTGCCGGGCGCGCAGGCTTGCAGGGAAGGCACGCGCGTGACCAGCGGAATGCGGTCGATGCGCACCAGTTCCTCGCGCAGCACCTCCGCGCCGGTCAGCACAATGCGCTCCTGCAGCAGCCAGCGCAAACACCAGTAGCGTTCCATGCCGCGCTGGAATTCCGCATAAGCCTCGTAGGCCATCTCGAAATCGCGCAAGATTACCAGCAGTCGCTCGTCGCGCGGGCGATAGGCGGGGTTTTCGTTGCGAACCAGCGCCAGCAGCTGGCGCTGGTTGACCAGATCCGCATACCGGCGCAGCGGGGAACTCGCCCAGATATATTGCGCAACCCCAAGCCCCTGATGCGGGGCCGGCACGGTCGACATCCGTACCTTGCCTGCGGCCTGCGCGCGGTACAGCGCGGGAATCTCATGGTCCGCCAGCAACCGACCCCATTGGGTGTTGACCAGGATCATGAGTTCCGAGACGACTTTATCGACCGGGGTGCCGCGCTTGCGTTCGAGGATGCGAATCCGATCGTCATCGACGTAGAAATTGTAGTCGGCCCGCGTCAGGGCCGGTTCGTCCTTGCCGCGCTGTTTTTCCAGCCTGGTCGCCAGCCGCCACAGCAGGATCAGCTCGGCTCCGAACCGGTGCTCGATTCTGCCGCCCGCCAGTTGCTCCTCGTTGAACTGCGCTTCGAGCACGTCATGCCGCAGATTCGCCGCAATGCGCACACATTCGACCGCGCTGCGTTGCGCAGCAATCTCCAGCTCGGGCGTGACTTCGATGTACATCGTCAGCGCCGGGCGCTCTTGGCCTTCCGCAAGCGTGTAGCGCGCAATCGTCCCGGGCGGCAGCATGGTGATCTTGTCGCCCGGAAAATAAATCGTTGACAGGCGCTTGGCGGCTTCGCGGTCCACCGGCGAATCCGGGGCAATGCCCAGCGCCGGCGCGGCAATGTGCACGCCGACCTGCCAGTTGCCGTTGGCGAGCTGCACGACGGAGAATGCGTCATCGATTTCGGTCGTCGTGGCATCATCGATGCTGAATGCCTCGACTGCCGCTGAAGGCAGTGCAGGCGGGTCCTCGGCGCTCAGCGCGGGATCGAAATCCGTGCCCCGAGGAAAGTACTCGAACAGAAAACGCCCGAAGTGGTAATCATGGCTGGACGGTAGCGCGCCACTTCTCTCGAGCAATCTCGGGATGCTCAAATGGGTCTGCGCGGCGGCCTGTTCGAGCGCCTTGAACTCGACGGTATTCTTGTCAGGACGGTAGAGCAACTGCTGCAGCGAGGCGCGCATTTCTTCCGGAAACTCGCTCGCCGCCAGTTGCTGCGCGAACCGTGCCTGCTGCTCGGCCTGCTTTTTCTTGCGCTCGACGCTTGCCAGCGCAGCCTTCAGCGCCTCGGCCGGGGCCGCCTTGTAACGGCCCTTGCCCTTCTTGTAGAAATGCGTGGGCGTCGCATGCAGCCGCATGAGCAATCCCGCACGCTCGGCCGGCATCGGATCATGGCCGAAGTACTCCTTGCCAAGCTGCTCGAACCCGAACTCGGTCTCACCGCAGCATTCCCACAAAAACGCCGGATCGATGTCGGCCGCGATGTTCTGTGCGTCGGTCATGAACTGCGCAAGGCCGATGTGATCGAAACGGATCAGCACCGCGGCCTCCTTGACCTTGCTGCGCTTGCCATGCTGATTTTGCACTTGCAGGGAAGTATTGTTGTCGGCCAGCACGGTACCGGCCTTGAAGGCGCCGTCTTCTTCGAAAAAAACATTCATGCTGGGGACCGGCTGCGGACGGAGGGCAAAGCGAATGCGGGCTAACGGACGCCGAATTATACGCGAGCCCCCGGGGCCGCCCACCGGCGTGGCGCCGCAGCCCTAATCCGGCGGTCCCGCCCCGGAGGCAAACGTCAGCACGACGTCGAGATAATCGCCAAATTGCGCGAAGCCATGATCGCTGCCATGCACGATGACCTGCCGGCAGCCGCGGAAGTGGTCTACGGCAAGACGCCAGTCGAGCAGTTCGTCTCCGGTCGTGTGCATCAGCAGGTAATGGTTCATCCGGACCGGTCGCGTCACGTGCAGGTCCGCGAGCTGTGCCAGATGCTCTTCGGTCAGCGTATATTTCTGGCCGGTATACAGGTTCTTCTGCGCGCCCAGGTAGCCGCGCAAGCCCTGGTGAGGGGTGATTGCAGGATTGACGAGCACGGCGCGCATGCCGAACTTTTCGGTCAGATAGGTCGCGTAGAACCCGCCCAGTGAACTGCCGACCAGCGTGATCCGTTCCGGGGACGTGCCGGAGACGGTGCGTTCGAGTATTGCCACCGCCTCGCGAGGGATATGGGGCAGTGCCGGGCAGCGGAATTCGTGTTCGCGGCCCAGCGCGGCAAGTCGCGCACGCAGCTGATTTGATTTGTGGGAGGCCGGAGAACTGTTGAAGCCGTGGATGTAGACGATCATGAAACCTTTCCGTTGCATCGGCATTGTGCCCGACGCCCCGCGGCGGCACAAAAGCATCGCGTGCAGCGGGCCAGACAAAGCCGCCGCGAAGCCAGGTCGAACCATGCATGACGATTGCCAGAACAATCGCACGGCAGGATCATGTGCTTCAGGAGGCGGCTTATGACAAACGAGTCCCGCAGGCAATTTCTGCTTCAGTCCGGCGTGCTGGCAAGCGCTCCATGGCTGCCCGGGGTGGCGCGCGCTGAGGAAGCTGCCCGCCCGGATCTTCCCGTGGGGGCCAGGGTCGGCGATATCCACGTCCTGCCCGCAACGGCGCAAACCACGCAATGGGGCTGGTTCGATAACGCCCAACCGCCGGTGTTGAGGATTCGCTCCGGCGAACGCGTGGCTCTGGAAACCATGATGGCCTCGGCCAACCAGGTGTTGCCCGGTGTTTCCATCGAGGACATCACGCGCCTGCGGCTCGCGTTTCCCGGGCGCGGACCGCATTCCATCACCGGTCCGATCTATGTCGAGGAAGCCGAGCCGGGCGACGTGCTCAAGGTCGAGATCGAACGCATCGTGCCGCGCAGCTACGGTGCAAACTGGAACCTGCCCGGCGAACTCGGACTGGGTCAGTTTCCGGAGCATTTTCCGCTCGGCCAGGTGCGCTACTTCCACTTCGATCTTCGCGGCGCTAGCACGCTGTTTGCGCCCGGCATCCGCGTGCCGTTGCGGCCTTTTCCGGGCATTCTTGGCGTCGCACGGTCAGAGCCCGGCCGCTACAGCACGGTGCCGCCGGGGCCCTTTGGCGGCAACATGGACGTGCGCGAAATGATTGAGGGCACCACGGTGTATCTGCCGGTGTTCGTCGAAGGCGCCTTGCTGTGGAGCGGGGATTCGCATGCTGCGCAGGGCAACGGCGAAATTAATCTGACCGCCATCGAGACCGCATTCAACGAACTGCGATTACACATCCAGGTCATCAAACGAACGCCGCTTGCCTGGCCGCGCATCGAAACGCCCACGCACTGGCTCACGGTTGGCTACGACCGTGACCTCAACAAGGCGCTGGACATCCTGAAGTCGGAGACACGCGCCTTCCTGGCACAGACGCGCAACCTTGGCGCGGAATTCGTCGACGAATGGATGGCTACGCGATTGGACTGCCGCATTGCCGAAGTCGTGAATCAGGTCAAGGGCGTGTTTTGCGCCATCCCCAAACGCGGCGCCAAGCTGCAGCGCGCGCCGCGGCCGCTGAAGGAAACGCCACGTCATTTCGTGACCAGCGCATCGTCACCCGACCTGCAAAGCGCCATGAACGAAGCGGCGTTCGCCATGATCGAACAACTCGTCGCACGTAAGGGCCTGTCGCGGCTCGACGCCTACGCGCTGACCAGCCTGACCATGGATTCGCGCATCGGGGCCCTCGCGGACAGTCATAAGACCGTGCACTGCCTGGTACCGAAAAACCTCTGGATCAGCTAGGACCGGCTTGAGCAGGCTTATGCTGCGGACCTCGACTCCAGTTCCGCCAGAATTTTGGCATGCACGCCGCCGAAACCACCGTTGCTCATGACCAGAATATGATCGCCGGGGCGGCTCGCGCCCGCCACGGCGCTGACCAGCGTGTTGAGATCGTCGAAGCATTGCGCCTTCGTGCCAAGCGGCGCCAGCACCGCGCGCGCATCCCAGCCCAGGCCCTGCGTATAGCAGAACACGCCCTCCGCGCCGGCCAGACTGCCCGCGAGCGCGTCCTTCATCAGTCCCATTTTCATGGTGTTGGAACGCGGCTCGAGCACCGCAAGAATGCGCGCATTGCGCACCTTGCTGCGCAGGCCGGCGATAGTGGTTTCGATGGCGGTAGGATGATGCGCGAAGTCATCGTAAACCGTTGCGCCGGCCACCGTGCCGCGCACTTCCAGCCGGCGTTTGACGTTGCGGAATTCGGCCAGCGCATCGATGCCTTTCGCAACCGGCACGCCTGCATGGCGCGCGCCCGCCAGGGCCGCCAGCGCGTTGTTGCGGTTATGCTCGCCGAGCAGTTCCCATGTCACCGTACCTCGCGGCCCGCCTTCGAAAAACACATCGAATGCATGCTCGTCGCGCGGCTTGGCAATCCAGCCTTCGTCCAGGCCGAGCCACTCGACCTTGCTCCAGCTGCCGCGCGCGAGCACCCGGCGCATGCTCTGTTCGCGCGCGTTGGCGATGATCAGGCCGCTGCCCGGCACGGTGCGCACGAGGTGGTGGAACTGCGTTTCGATGGCGGCGAGGTCCGGGAAGATGTCCGCGTGATCGAACTCCAGATTGTTCAGGATCGCCGTACGCGGCAGGTAGTGCACGAACTTCGAGCGCTTGTCGAAAAACGCTGTGTCGTACTCGTCGGCTTCGATGACGAAAAACGAAGCATCGGTCGAACGCGCGGAAATACCGAAATTGAGCGGCACGCCACCGATCAGGAAGCCCGGATTGAGACCTGCGTGTTCGAGTATCCAGGCCAGCATCGAGGTCGTCGTGGTCTTGCCATGCGTGCCCGCCACGGCAAGCACCCACTTGCCGCGCAGCACGTTCTCGTGCAGCCACTGCGGTCCGGACACGAACGCCAGGCCACGGTTCAGAATCTCTTCCATCAGGGCATTGCCGCGAGCCACGACGTTACCTATGACGAACAGGTCCGGCTTGAGCTCGGTCTGGCGCGGGTCAAAGCCTTCGATGAGTTCGATGCCCTGCGCCAGCAACTGCGTGCTCATCGGCGGATAAACATTGGCATCGCAGCCCGTGACTTTATGGCCGGCCTGGCGCGCGATCACCGCTAGGCCACCCATGAACGTGCCGCAAATGCCCAGGATATGAATATGCATGACGAAACGACCTGTTCAGCGACGATACCGGCGGGAAAACCGCAGCATCTTCGGCTTCTCTGACGAACTGCGCACGTTAAACGACGCGCAACCTTACGCCAAGTCCAGGCCAAATTACAAACCGTTACAGCAAGCGTGACTTGTCACCGGACACGAATCCGATCAGCGGATGCGCCACGTCGCGCCCAAGGGCGATGACTTTGAACAGCTCACCCATTTCGGCCGGGGACAGCAGTTTCTGCACGCCGGCAGTGAGCGCGAGTTGCGCGGCGGGCGTTTGCGCGGACTGTTGCTCGAGCAGTTGCGTGATGCCGCAATTGATGAGGAACTGCGCCTGGTTCGTGTAGCCGAGAAAGTGCAGCTCTGCCTCGATGCCAGCTTCCGCGATGGCGGTGAAATCCACATGCACGCTGAGATCCTGCAGGCCGGGCAGGAAGAATGGATCGTCGTGCGCGCGATGCCGGTAGTGGCACATGAGCGTGCCCAGCGACCGCTGCGGATGGTAATACTCGCGACGTCCGAACCCGTAATCGATCAGTAGCAACGCGCCTTTGCGCAGCGTGGCCGCGAGGCTGCGCACCAGCGCCGGCGCCATCAGGGAAATCTCGCTGAGATACTCGGGTTGCGCACCGATCGCTTCGGCCGCGTTGCGCAATACGCCCGGGGCCATCGGTTTTTCCGACCAGGTAAAGCCACCCTGCCAGCTCACGCCACGTTCGTAGAGTCCGTCGTGCCGCCAGGCAACCAGATGCGCCGGCTGCGCATCGAGCACTTCGTTGGCGAGAATGACGCCGTCGAACCGGTCGGGCAAGGTGGCGATCCATTCGACGTGCGCTGCGAGGGCGGGCAGGCGTTGCTGCAGCGTCTGCTGCTGGCGCCGTGCCAGTTGCGGACTGGTCTCCAGGATCAGATAGCGCTGCGGCAGCCGGTCGATGCGATGTAAACCGGCGAGTACGTCAGCAGCCATCGCCCCCGACCCGGCGCCTAGCTCCAGCACCCGGTCCATGGGGCTGTCGAGCAGTTGCGCGACCTGGCGCGCCAACGTGCGGCCGAACAGCGCAGAGAGCTCCGGCGCGGTCACGAAATCGCCCCCCTCGGCGCCGAGTTTCGTGGCACCCGCCACGTAATAGCCCAAGCCCGGCGCGTACAAGGCGAGTTGCATGAAGCGCGCGAAGGCGATCCAGCCGCCGGCGGTCTCGATTTCGCGGCGTATCAATTCGCACAGGCGCTCGCTGTGCAGGCGGGCGGGCGCAGACGGTACGGGAAGATCGGTGTCGGGCAGGCGAATCGGCAAAGGCGGGCAGCGCGAACAAGTGGTTGGGCTACAATCCCCATTCAACAACAGCTGCGCTGCGTGGCGCAACTTCAAGGCAGGCATGGGCCGGGCAAAAAGCGATCGACGCGTGGCGCTGGTGACTGGAGCGGGCAAGCGCATCGGCCGAGCAATCGCGCTGGAACTGGCGGCCGACGGCTGGGCGCTCGCGCTGCACTACCATCGCTCCTGCGCGGAGGCTGAGGCACTGGCAAAGGACGTCGGGGCGCACGGCGTGCAGGCCGTAACGGTACGCTGCGATCTGGGCGACGCCAAAGAGGTTGCCGGCCTTCTGGACGAAGTCGAACGGTTGCTGGAACAGCCCGTCACCTGCCTCGTCAATAACGCTGCGTTGTTCGAGTACGACGATCTGGAGAGCCTCGATGCGCAGCGCTGGCAACGGCATCTGGATGTCAACCTGCTGGCGCCGCTGTTGCTCGCCAAGGCTTTCGCCGCGCGCATTCCCGACGGCGCCAGCGGCTGCATCGTGAACTTGCTGGATCAGAAAGTGTTCAATCTCAATCCGGATTTCCTGTCTTACACCATCGCAAAAATCGGCCTCGAGGGCGCGACGCGCGTGCTCGCCATGGCCCTGGCGCCCAGAGTGCGCGTCTGCGGCGTGGCGCCCGGCATCACCCTGGTCAGTGGCGAGCAAACCGCCGAGGGCTTTGCCAGTGCCCATCGGATGGCGCCCCTGGGACGCAGTTCCCGGGTGGAGGACATCGCCGGCGCCGTACGTTTCGTCGTCAATGCTCCGGCGCTTACCGGTACCACCATCGTCGTCGATGGCGGACAGCATCTGTGGCCTTCCCGGCGCGACGTGCAATTCGAATCGGGTGGCGGCCGGTGACAGCGCGCATGTCGCGTTCCGGCAGCCCGATGGACCTGGACGGGACATGCGTGCGCCGCATCTTTCTGAAGAACTTCGAAACCCGCCTGTCGATCGGCATCCACGATTTCGAAAAACAGGCAAAGCAGCGTGTCGTGGTGAATGTCGATCTGTTCCTCGATCCGGACGGCAAAGTGGAGCGCGACCATATCGATGAAACGGTAGACTACGACTTCGTGCGCCGGGAGATCGTGCGCCTCGCCGACGGCAGCCACTTCAATCTGCAGGAGACGTTCTGCGAACGCCTGCTGACGATCTGCCTGGCGCGGCCCGGCGTCGTGGCGGCCAGGGTCTCCAGCGAAAAGCTGGACGTGTATCAGGATTGCGAATCCGTCGGATTCGAGATATTCCGGGCCAATAGATGACGACACTGCAAAAACAGGTCTACGAAGGTAATAAGCTTGCCAAGCGGTTACGCCGCCTGGCGGGCGAAGCCATCGGCGACTTCGACATGATTCACCCGGGCGACAAAGTCATGGTCTGCCTGTCCGGCGGCAAGGACAGCTACGTGCTGCTCGACCTGCTGCTGTCCCTGAAGAGCCACGCACCAGTCGACTTCGACATCGTCGCGGTCAATCTGGACCAGAAGCATCCCGGTTATCCGGCTGATGTCCTGCCACGCTATCTGGAGGCGTTGGGTGTCGCATATCGCATCATCGAGCAAGACACCTACAGCGTGGTCAAGCGCGTCATTCCCGAGGGCAAGACCATGTGCTCGCTGTGCTCCCGGCTTCGGCGCGGTGCGCTGTACCGCGTGGCCAAGGAAATCGGCGCGACCAAGATTGCGCTGGGGCATCACCGCGACGACATCCTCGAGACGTTCTTCCTGAACCTGTTCCATGGCGGGCGGCTCAAGGCGATGCCGCCGAAACTCGTCAGCGACGATGGCCAGCACATCGTGATTCGGCCGCTTGCCTATTGCAAGGAGGCGGATCTGGAGGCCTACGCGAAACTGCGCGCCTTCCCGATCATTCCCTGCAACCTGTGCGGCTCGCAACATAACCTGCAACGCCAGGTGATCAAGAACATGCTCCAGGACTGGGATAAAAAATATCCCGGCCGGCTGGAAACCATGTTTGCCAGCCTGCAACGGACTTCTCCTTCGCACCTGCTCGATGCGCACCAGTTCGATTTCACGCATCTGAAGACGCAGCCCGACGCCTACGAGGATGGAGACATCGCGTTCGACGATGAGGACTTCTCGGCGCGCTTGATCCAGTTCCCGAGCGTCAAGTCCGCCAATTGACGCGCGGCGGCAACGGTCCGCTCCGCGCCTCGATACACGCTGCGCAGTAAGTGCCGGCTTACCGCGACAAGCAGCGGCCATGGCGTTCTTATTCGTAAGGCTGCCGCACAGCACACTCATACCGGCAAGGGCGAATGCGATCAAAACCGGCTCTCCGGGCGCGTTTTGCGCAACGGTCCGGCTTGGCCGGCTCCCGCCGACTTGCTACACTGCGCGTCTTTTCCGCGGCCGGCCCGGCCAGCGGTGCTGATCCAATCTTCCTGCAGGGAACTTCATGGCGACCCAAGACTACGCTCCGAAGCGAAAGATCAATTCCTTCTATCCACCGCAACGTCATCTGATGGGTCCGGGTCCATCTGAAATTCATCCGCGGGTATTTTCGGCCATGGGCAAGCCCACTATCGGCTACCTCGACCCGGTGTTCGTCGAGATGATGGAAGAACTCAAGGAATTGCTGCGTTACGCGTTTCAGACCAACAACGCGCTGACTTTCCCGGTTTCAGGTCCGGGCTCGGTCGGCATGGAAATGTGTTTCGTCAACATGGTCAGCCCCGGTGACAAGGTTATCGTCTGTCGCAACGGCGTGTTCGGCGGCCGCATGATCGAGAATGTACAACGCTGCGGCGGCATCGCGGTGGTGGTCGAAGACCGGTGGGGTACACCGGTGAGCCTGCAGAAAGTCGAAGACGCGTTCAAGGCCAATCCGGAAGCCAACATTCTGGCATTCGTGCATGCCGAAACCTCGACCGGGGTCGCCTCGGATGCCAAGGCGCTGGCCGAAATTGCGCGCAAGCATGGCGCGCTGACCATCATGGACGCCGTGACCTCGCTGGGCGGCACCCCCGTACTCGTCGACGAATGGGGCATCGATGCGGCGTATTCCGCAAGCCAGAAATGCCTGTCCTGCACGCCGGGCCTGTCTCCAATCACCTTCAGCGAGCGTGTCGTCGAGCGGGTCAAACAACGCGGCGACAAGGTGCACAGCTGGTTCATGGATATGAATCTGCTGCTTGGCTACTGGGGCGCAACCACGCGCACCTACCATCACACGGCCCCTACCAATGCGCTCTATGCCCTGCACGAATCGCTGCTGATGGTGCGCGAGGAAGGCCTGGAGAATGCCTGGGCACGTCATCTGCGTAACCACTTTGCGTTGAAAGCGGGACTGGAGACGCTGGGACTGAAATATCTGGTCGAGGAAGCTTACCGGCTGCCGCAGATGAACGCAGTTTCGGTGGTCCAAGGTATCGATGAGAAAGAGGTACGCCGCCGCCTGTTGCTGGATTACAACCTGGAAATCGGCGCGGGCCTGGGCGACCTCGCGGGCAAGATCTGGCGTTTCGGCCTGATGGGCTACTCCTGCAAGATGGAGAACGTGATGCTGAGCTTGTGCGCGCTCGAAACGGTTTTCACCGACATGGGTGCGAAGGTCAAATTCGGCGAAGCCGAGGCCGCGGCGTATCACGCGTATGCCGCGAACCCGTCACGCTTGCAGCCGGTGCGCGCCGTCGCCTGATACTACGCTGGCGCGCCGTGCAGGGAAGGGCCGGCGGCATGCCGGCCTTTTTTTCGCGCTGGTGCTTACCGTGCGCCCGAATCCTGGCGCGCCAATTGCGCGATGGCGTCCGATTCGACCGGCCCCGCGAGGCTATCGTGCGTGGCGAGGTACAGCATCGCCGCGGCCACGTCATCCGCTTCAATCGGGCGGTAGCGGCGCAGGCGCCCAACCAGCACGGGCGCAATCAGCCGGCCTACCACGGCGCCTGCCTTCTCGCCTGCCCTGAACTCGCGGCGTTCGCCCAGCAGAAGAGAGGGCCGCAGGAACACGACCCTGGACAAACCAAGCGCGGCGATGTCGCGCTCGGTTTCGCCTTTGATCCGGTTATAGAACACCCGAGAGTGCGCATCGGCGCCCAGCGCGGATACCATAAGGAATACCCGCGCACCCGCGAGACGTGCCAGATTGGCGAGCGCCAGCGGGTAGTCGTGATCGACGCGGCGGAATGCCTCACGGGAGCCGGCTTGTCTGAGGGTGGTGCCCAGGCAACAGAACGTGTCGTCGGCCGGTTCGTTGAAACTTGTTGCCAATCGTTCAAAATCGACCCGATGCTGAATGATTTTCGGGTCGCTGATCGACAAGGCGTGCCGTGTCAACACATGCACGCGCGCATAGTCGGCGTGGCTCAGCAGCCGCCTGACAAGATGACCGCCGATAAGACCCGTGGCACCGGCTACCAGGGCCGTCCTGGTCGCCCTGTCCGGCATTGCGCGCTCAACCCGGGCGCTTGCGCAGCGCTTGCGTGGCGCTGCGGAAACGTTCGGCACCCAATTCGCCCAGCAACTCGCTCTCGTTGCGCGAACGCAGCGCCGCGTCGAGTACCTTGAATCGCTGCAGCGGCTCGGGGTGACCCGTGAGGGCGTTTGCCGGGGCGTTGTCCGAGCGGCTCGCGGCTTCGAAGCGCTGCATGACCGCCATCAGCCCCCAGGCTTCGTAGCCGGCGCGCCACGCGAGAATCGCGCCATCGGCATCGGCCTCGAATTCTTCCGATTTGGACAAACCTGACCTGAGTTCGGGTGTCTGCATCTGGTCGAGCGAACGTTGCATCAGAACACCGATCTGCTGAAACATCGCTCGTGAGCGGGCATTGCTATTGCCGATCTGATTCTGAGCGCGGCGCACGGACACGTCGAGTTCCTTGTTCATGTAGATCCAGCGCAAATGATGTTTGCGCACCACGTGCGAAATCTCATGGCCGAGGATGCCGGCGAGCTCGGACTCGGTTTCGGCGAGCGCCATCATGCCCTGCGTGATGAACACGTAGCCCCCGGGGACCGCGAACGCGTTGGGTGCTTCGCCTTCGATTACGGCGAAGCGCCATGGCAGCCCCGGTCTTTCCGATTGCTGACTCAGCCACACGCCAATCATGTTGACGTAGCGCTGCAGGGCGTCGTCTGCAACCAGCCGCTTGTCGCTGAGAAATTGCTGCGCCATGCCGAAGCCGAGTTCGGCTTCCTCCGCGTCGGTCAGGTCGAACTCGCTTTCCATGCCCGACGGATTCTTGCGTAGATATTCCCGATGCTCGCGCTCCTCTTCGGCGAGCGCCCGGGCGTAGCGCGGATCGCGACTACGCTGCGCTTCGAACTGTTTGCTTTGCTCGTCCATCGCTTCGGCCTGTTTTTTGTAGGCGCGTGCGGCCTCGCTGTCGCGGCCGGCCATGACGTCCTGCACGCCCTCCATCTGCGCTTGCATCGTCTGCAGCGCCTGCTGCATCTGTGCCTCCTGCATGTCGCGTGACGTCGGACCGCCCGACACGCTGCACCCGGCGCAGAACAGCATCATGGGCAGTAACGCCTTATTCATCGAAGAACCCGTCCGGAAAACCGCCTTCGGGCATGTAATCCAGCATCTGGATATAGTCCTGCCGGCGCGGGCGCAGGTTGGCGGCGCGCGCGAAGCCCATCGCATCGCGCACCGATACCCCGATTGCCCGAAGACGTTCGCCTTCTGCGTGGTTGGGCGCACCGACGAGCAATTCTTCTTCCGAGAAGCCGCGGATACCCGTGTCCTTTTTGCCGACCGGAGCGCGCATGGGCGCCGCGGCGGCGGCTGCACTGAGTCTCAGATCGGCGAGCCGGGCCCATCCTGTCGCAGTGCCCGCGCGAACCTGGGCCCAGTTCCCGTGGCGCCCGATGATCTGCACGGCCTGGCGCTTGGACAGTTCCAGCAGCGTCCTCGATTGCATTGCGGGACGCTCCTGCAAGGGCGTGGCTTTGGCCACATAACCGCTGTCCGCGGCCCATGCCGGCAGCCACCCGCCTGCCAGCACCATCAGCAGCACGGCTTTACGCGCGGTTCGCTGCCGGCTCACGGGGCGGTTTCGTGCAGCTTGCGGGTGTATTGCGCAAAGCGCGTCGCGTTCTGCGGCGCCTTGATCGAATCCAGCGTCATCAGACCTGCGGCGAGTTTGTCGATACGCGCCTGGGGCAACGGATGCGTCTTGTAGAGCAGCGTGAGAAAACTGTCCTTGGGGTCCGCGCTTGCCAGGGTGGTCAGCACTGCGGGCAAGCCGTACGGATCGTAGCCCGCTCGGGTGGCCAGCACGACGCCCATGCGATCGGCTTCGAACTCGTCGGACTTGTCCAGGCCGCGCGCATACAATTCCTTGGTCGGACCGGCGAGCTTTTTTACCAGCTCCGAATGCTTGTCGTCCGCTGCCGCCGCGAAGCCTTCGCCCACGAGGTTGGCAAAAGCCGTCTTGCGCAACGCTTTCAAGTGATGCTTGCGCGTCACATGCGCCACTTCATGGCCGAGCACTCCGGCAAGTTCGGCTTCGTTGCGCAGCTGTTTCATCATCCCCTTGGTGATGATGATGTAGCCCCCGGGCACTGCAAAGGCGTTGATGTGCTCGGAATCGTTGACGCCGAAGTGCCACGGCAAATTCGGTCGTTCCGACTGCAAGGCCACCCACAAGCCGACTTCATTGACGTAGCGCTGCAGTTCCGGATCATCGTAAAGCGGCCGCGCTCCCAGCAGGGTTTCGGTCATGCCCTGACCGATGCGCAGTTCTTCGGGTTCCTTGACTTCGCGCAGGTTACCCACGCTTTTCGCGACGTTGGCAAGATCCACGTTTTTCAGATCGAAACCGCCGCCGGACTTGCAACCGCCAAGCAGCATTGCGGCCATCATCAGGGGCCAGAGTGCACGAACGGCGCTCATTTGCCCTCCTTGAGCGCGCGGCCGGTTTCATCGAAATAAGCGACCGGCCGCGCGGAAAGCTTGCCGTTCGCAGCAAGTTCGGTGGCCTCCTCGCCGGTCGCCGCATAGCTCTTCATCTTCTCGAGTTCACCGGCATTGGGCTTGGCGTTGGCCAGATCCTCTTCCGAAAAGCCGCGTACACCGGTGGTCACCGTGGAGGTGGAGGCGGGTCGCGGGCGGCTGCCAATGCCCAGCGCAGAGAGCAAATTGCCCGCGGACTGCGCCTTCTGATCCGGCTTGCCCAAGCGCACCGACAACATGCGCACCCAGCCTTGTCTCACGTCCGCCGTTCTGATCTGCATCCAGGCGCCCTGGCGAGTTACGATCTCCACGACGGTTTTTTCCGGCAAGTTCACCAGCGTTACGGCATCCAGGAACGGCTTTTCCTTGACGTCGGTGGCCTTGAGCGTGTAGCCGTTTTCGGCGGAATGCGCCGCGGGAAGCACACACGCGAGCAGGCAAAGCTGCCACAGCAAATGCCGGAACTGACCGGCCCTCATCGCCCTGCCGCCATAGTCGACTTCCTCCGCGGTTCGAACAGCGCCACATCCTGCGTCCTGCCCTTGACTTTATAGAGTCCGCGCGCGACAAAGTCAAAGGCGTCGGGACACAGGCGCATGGTTTCTTCTGACACGAGTATGCGGGCCACGCCCTTGGTCAAGCCCTCGATGCGGCTGGCGAGGTTCACCGTGTCGCCGATGGCGGTGTATTCGCGACGCTGCTCGGAGCCGATCAGGCCCACGACTGCGGGCCCGGAATGAATGCCGATGCCGACGTCGAAATCCCGGCCCTCGTCGCCGAGTTCCTTGCGAAAAGCCTCCAGGGTATCGGCCATGTCCAGCGCGCATTGAATGGCATGTTCGGCGTTTTTCTCATCATCCAGTGGCGCGCCCCAGATGGCCATGATGCAATCGCCGATGAATTTATCGAGTGCCCCGCCGTTGCGAAAAATAACATCGACCTGGCGCGTGAAATAGCGGTTGAGCAGGCTGACGACTTGTTGCGGCGTACGCGATTCGGACAGCGTCGTGAAGCCGCGGATGTCGGAGAACAGCAGCGTGACCTGGCGGCTTTCGCCTTCGCGGGTCAAGCCTCCGTGCGCGATCAATTCCTTGACGACGTGCGGATTGACGAAACGCGAAAATTCCCGGACCGCCTGCTCGCGCTCGCGCCGCTCGCGGCGATACTCCTGCAACGCTGCAACGAAGAACAACGTCCAGGCGAACAGCACGGGGCGCAGCACGGGCAGCACGACCAGTTGGCTGGCCGCCGCATACTCGGCGGCGATCAGCAACCCAGACATCAGCGCCAGTGCGCCGCCGATTTTCAGGGTATGCAGGCGCAGCCGGAATGCCGCGTACAACAGCATCAGCAGCACCAGCGTTATCGCCGCCGGCCAGAGTGCGGGAATCTCGCGCAGGTAGGTGCGGTTTTTCAGGTTGTCGAGCGCACTGGCCACGATGTCCACGCCGTCGTATCGCGAACTGACCGGCGTAGGGCGGATGTCATGCAATCCGGTTGCGGTCACGCCTATGACGACGATTTTGTCCTTGAACTCATGCGGATCGCGGCGGCGTTTCTCGCTGTTCAGATCGATATACAGGTCCGCATACGAAACATGCGCGCGGCCTGCCGCGCCGCCGGGCCAGCTCAGCAGAATCGAATCGACCGCCGGCACGGGCATGCCCAGATCCTGCGCTACGCGTGCGGGCAAAGAGGGAATTTTCCAGCCGTAGGCGTCCTGGTATACGAAATATCGGCGGCCGATGCCGTCGCGATCGGCCAGAAAATCGATCGTTCCCAGACGCCAGTTCTCGGGACTGAGTGCCCTGGGTAAACCGACATTGAGCGTTGCGTTCTTATCGGCGTTGGGCCCGGCAAAAGCCCCAAGGGCGGCTTGCATTTCCACCAGCGGCACGCCGTGCGCATCGGCGGCAGCGTCCTGGCGCACGGTCGGAAAATACACGTTGGCATGGCGCGCCACCGTCTTGTTGAACAGCTCGTCAGCGTCCAGCCGGAATATATCCGGCTCGAAAAACATGATGTCGAATACGATGGCGCGCGGCTTTTGCGCTTCGATCCCCTGCACGAGCTCGCCGTGGATGGAGCGCGGCCATGGCCAGCGTCCGGCATAGTCGGCCATCTGCTCCAGACTTTGCTCGTCCGCGGCGACGATGACGATGTCCGGATCGGGTTTGAGCTTGACGGCGCGCGCAGCGACGAACACGTCGGCGAAACGCGTCTCCGCCGTGTGCAAGGCGTTCAGCCAGCCATACTCCGCAGCAGCCGCTATCGCGATTGCGGCAAACAAGACGGCGAGAGGCTTGACTTGAATTCGCGGCACGCGCGCAGTCTACGGAAGGCCTTGTGTAATGACAACGGTTTGCGCAGCCGCGAGTGCGCGTTACAGGCCCAGGCGCTGCCAGATCGCTTGCGTCGGAGCGGCCTGATTGAGCGTGTAGAAATGCAATCCGGGCGCGCCGCCGCTTAGCAGTTTCTCGCACAAGTCGGTGACGACATCGAGGCCGAACGCGCGAATCGAGGCCGCGTCGTCGCGAAAGCTCTCGAGCTTGATGCGCATCCAGCGTGGGATCTCCGCGCCACACGCGTCGGAAAAGCGTGCCAGCTGGGCAAAATTGCCGATCGGCATGATGCCCGGCACGATGGGCACGTCGATGCCGGCAGCGGTGCATTCATCGACAAAACGGAAATAGGCGTCGGGATTGTAGAAATACTGCGTGATCGCCGCGTCGGCACCTGCCTCGATCTTGCGCTTGAAATTCTTCAGTTCGTCGGACGCATTGCGCGTTTGCGGGTGATACTCCGGATAGCAGGCCACTTCAATACGGAACCAGTCGCCGGTCGCCTCGCGGATAAGGCTGACGAGCTCATTGGCGTATCTGAGTTCGCCGGCGGATGCCAGGCCCGAAGGCATGTCCCCGCGCAGCGCGACAATGTGGCGAATGCCGTGCTCGCGATAGCGCGCCAGGGTCGCGGCGATCTCGGCTCTGGTCGAGGTCACGCAGGACAGGTGCGGGGCGGCGTCCTGGCCGGCTGCGCGGATCTCCAGCACGGTGTCGAGCGTGCCTTGCTGCGTCGAACCGCCGGCGCCGAAAGTCACGGAAAAAAATTTCGGCTTCAATAGCGCGAGTTGCTGCCAGGTGGCGCGAAGCTTCGCTTTGCCCTCCGGCGTTTTCGGCGGAAAGAACTCAAAGCTGAAGGTCCGACCCGATCGCGTTCCGTGTGACATGTGCGAATGCCTGTTTGCGTATCAGTTTAGCGAGCGCCGGGATGTTGCATGTGCCACGCCGCGGCGCCGTTGCGCAGTCGCTTCAGTAGCGGTAGTGATCGGTTTTGTAGGGGCCCTTCTTGTCCACGCCGATGTAACGCGCCTGCGTATCGGTGAGTTCAGTGAGCTGTGCGTTGAGTTTCTTCAGTTGCAGGCGCGCCACTTTCTCGTCCAGGTGCTTGGGCAAGGTGTAGACGCCGACCGGATACTTCGCCGCGTTCACGAACAGCTCGATCTGCGCGATCGTCTGATTGGCGAACGATGAACTCATCACGTAGCTGGGATGCCCGGTGCCGCAGCCCAGATTCACCAGCCGGCCCTTGGCCAGCACGATGATGCGTTTATTGTCCGGAAAAATCACGTGATCGACCTGCGGCTTGATCTCTTCCCACTGGTACTGAGACAGCGATGCAATGTCGATCTCGTTGTCGAAGTGACCGATGTTGCAAACGATGGCCTGGTCCTTCATTTTCTTCATGTGCTCGTGCGTGATCACATGGAAATTGCCGGTTGCACTGACGAATATGTCTGCCTTGTCTGCAGCGTAATCCATGGTCACCACGCGATAACCTTCCATCGCAGCCTGCAGCGCGCAGATCGGATCGATCTCGGTAATCCACACCTGGGCCGACAGCGCGCGCAGCGCCTGTGCGGAGCCTTTGCCCACATCGCCGTAGCCGCATACCACCGCGACCTTGCCCGCGATCATTACGTCGGTTGCACGCTTGATGCCATCGACGAGCGATTCGCGGCAGCCGTACAGGTTGTCGAATTTTGACTTGGTGACCGAATCGTTTACGTTGATCGCGGGAAAAGCGAGCTTGCCCTCCTTGTGCATCTGATAGAGTCGATGCACGCCGGTCGTGGTTTCCTCGGTAACGCCCTTGATCTCGCGCAGCCGCGTCGAATACCACTTCGGTTCCTGCTTGAGCCTGGCCTTGATCGCTGCGAACAACGCCGTTTCTTCTTCGCTGCCGGGGCTGTGCAATACCGACGCATCGGACTCGGCACGCGTACCCAGATGCAACAGCATGGTCGCATCACCGCCATCGTCAAGGATCATGTTGGAATTCAGGTCATCCGGCCACTCGAAAATCCGGTGGGTGTATTCCCAGTAGTCGGCCAGGCTTTCCCCCTTGACGGCGAACACCGGCGTGCCGGTTGCGGCGATGGCGGCTGCGGCATGGTCCTGGGTCGAATAGATATTGCACGACGCCCAGCGCACTTCCGCGCCAAGCGCCTGCAGTGTTTCGATCAGCACGGCGGTCTGGATGGTCATGTGCAACGAGCCGCTGATGCGCGCGCCGCGCAACGGGCGGGTTGCCGCGTACTCCTCGCGAATTGCCATCAGACCGGGCATTTCGGTTTCGGCAATGCGGATTTCCTTGCGGCCCCACTCGGCCAGCGCCAGATCGGCGACGTGAAAATCAGCGGATCGCTTGGGGGCGGGAACAGCAGACATGGCATCTCCTTCAGAAAACGGAGCGCCCAATAAGCACGGCGCTCACAACCGGTTCAGGGATTGTGAGCGCCGTTGGTTCCTTTGCTGAGCCTGGCCTGTCCACGGGGGACGGTCGCAGCGCTCCTCAGCGAGCCGCCAGTATAGCGCAGCAGTGTGCCCTTGGAAAAGCCGCCTTTTGTGGCGGCAACAGTCCGTTCAGGCCACCGCCGGCTGCTTCAGCGCCGCGTCGGCCTTGAGGACCTCGGTCTTGTCGAGGTTCTCCCACGAAAATTCGGGTTCATCCCGGCCAAAATGGCCGTAGGCCGCCGTCTTTTCGTAAATCGGACGCAACAAGTCGAGCATGGCAACGATGCCTTTCGGGCGCAGGTCGAAGTGCTTTTGCACCAGTTGCGCGATTCGTTCATCGGCAATCTTGCCGGTGCCGAACGTCGTGACCATGACGCTGGTGGGTTTCGCCACGCCAATGGCATACGACACCTGGATCTGACACCGGGTTGCGAGACCGGCGGCAACGATATTCTTCGCCACGTAACGCGCCGCATACGCTGCCGAGCGGTCAACCTTCGAGGGGTCCTTGCCGGAGAATGCGCCGCCGCCGTGAGGCGCCGCGCCGCCGTAGGTATCGACGATGATTTTGCGCCCGGTCAAGCCGCAGTCGCCTTGCGGCCCGCCCACTACGAATCGACCCGTCGGATTGATCAGATAGTTGATCGCGCCTTTGATCATGTTCCTGGGCAGCACCGGTTTGATGATCTCTTCGATCACGGCTTCGCGGATCTTGTCCAGCGAAATGTCGGGTGCGTGCTGAGTGGACAACACTACGGTGTCGATGGAATCGGGCTTGCCATTGACGTAGCGCACGGTGACTTGTGATTTCGCATCCGGGCGCAACCAGGGCAATCGGCCGTCGCGGCGCAAGTCCGACTGGCGCTCGACCAGGCGGTGCGCCAGGTAAATCGGCAGCGGCATCAGCACGGGCGTTTCGTCGCAGGCATAACCGAACATCAACCCTTGGTCGCCGGCGCCCTGGTTGAGGGGATCGTCCTGTGCTTTGTTGACTCCTTGCGCTATATCGGGCGATTGCTTGTCGTAGGCCACCAGCACCGCGCAGCCGCGATAGTCGATGCCGTAGTCGGTATTGTCGTAACCGATGCGTTTGATAGTTTCGCGTGCGATCTGCTGGAAATCGACCACCGCGTGCGTGGTGATCTCACCGGCCATGACCACCAGTCCCGTGTTGACCAGGGTTTCGGCCGCTACTCGCGCAAATTTGTCCTGGGTTAAGATGGCGTCCAGCACGGCGTCGGATATCTGATCCGCTACCTTATCGGGGTGGCCTTCGGATACCGACTCGGAAGTGAAGAGAAAATCGCTCATTGGTTATTCTGCGCTACGTCATTCGGGCCGGTCAGGATAGCAAAAAGCCGTTAAAAGAACAAAACGGGACAACGACGAACGTACATGCTTATAGGGCTATTGCGGCAGGTGGCGAAACTGCCGCTGTCCTGGATCCACGCGGCAGGCGGCGCGCTGGGCTGGATGGTATATCACCTTTCCGACGAGTACGCTTCGCGCCTGCGCGCAAACCTGCGCCAAAGCGGGCTCTGGCAGGACGAGAAAGACTTTCAGCGCATCCTTCGGCGAAACATTCGCGAGTCGGGCAAGGCTGGAACGGAATTGATTCCGGTCTGGTTCCGCCCGGTTCCCGACGCCCTGGATCTGGTAGTGCGCGCCGGACCCACTGCGCTGGTCGAAGCCGCCGAGCGACGCGGACGCGGCGTGATCTATGTGACGCCCCATCTGGGCTGTTTCGACGCAGCAGCGCTGTGGGTGGCGCAGCGCCGCCCGATCACGGTGCTGTACCGCCCGCCCAGAATAAAGGCATTGCAACCGCTTATCGAGGCCGGGCGCGGGCGCGGTCGGGTCCAGTTGGCGCCAGCCGGAATCGGGGGTGTGCGTCTGTTGTTGAAAGCGTTGCGGCGCGGCGAGGCGGTTGGCATTCTGCCCGACCAGGTGCCTGCGCTGGGCGAAGGCGTGTGGGCAGATTTCTTTGGTCGACCAGCTTACACCATGACTCTGGTGGGCAAGCTGGCACAAACCACCGGAGCGACCATTCTGATGGTCGCCGCGGTTCGACTCGCGAAAGGCGCGGGCTTTGCCATCCAATTCACCGAGTTCGACGCCGCACTGGGCTTCGATGCCAGCGCGCTCAATGTCGCCATCGAGCGCACTGTAGAGCTCGAACCCAGCCAATATCTCTGGAGCTACAACCGCTACAAGGTTCCGGCTGGCGTGACGCCTCCGCCCGGCGACGCGGAGCGGGTGCGAAAGATCGCGGATTGATAGCCCCTCGTAGCGCGCATGGCTGAACGTTTCGGACTTCTGCTGATTCGTCTGCTGGGGATGTTGCCCCTGCGCCTGCTGGCCCCGCTCGGCCAGGGTTTCGGCATGCTGGTCTATTGGCTGGTATGGGAGCGCCGGCGCGTGGTACGCAAGAACTTGCGTTTGTGCTTTCCGCAGATGCCGGATAAACAGCGCGAGCGGCTTTCGCGCCGCCACTTTCGCGCCTTCGGCAGGTCCGTGCTGGAACACGGCATCCTGTGGTGGGGTTCCGCAAAACGCATCCGCGATCTGGTGACCTTCGAGGGACGCGAACATCTTGACCGCGAGCACGGCAAGCCACTGATTGTGCTGGCACCGCATTTTGTCGGGCTGGACATGGGCGGCATCCGTATTTCAATGGAATACGACATGATGTCGATGTATTCGCGACAGAAAAATCCCGCGCTTGACCGGATCCTGCTGCATGGGCGAACGCGCTTCGGCGACAGCGTGTTGCTGTCGCGCCAGGAAGGTCTGCGGCCGGTCATCCGGGGCTTGCGCAAAGGCATTGCTTTTTTTTACCTGCCGGACATGGATCTGGGGCCAAAGGATTCGCTGTTCGTGCCATTCTTTGGCGTGCCCGCTGCGACCGTGACTGGCTTGTCACGCCTGGTGCGGCTCACAGGCGCGCGCGTCGTGCCCTGTATCACATGCCAACTCCCCGGCTCGGCCGGTTATGTCACGCGTTTTTATCCAGCATGGGACGCCTTTCCAGGCGTGAGCGTCGAGGACGACACGCAGCGCATGAACGCATTCATCGAAGCGCGCGCGCGCGAAATGCCCGAACAATATTACTGGCTGCACAAGCGCTTTAAAACGCGCCCGCCGGGCGAGCCCGGGGTTTACTGAATGTTTGCCAATCCGGATCATCAGGCGATTTGCGCCATGCTCAGGACGGTCAAGACGATCGCGGTAGTGGGTCTGTCACCGAAGTCCGCGCGACCGAGCCATCGCATTGCGCACTCGCTTCAGCGTGCGGGTTACCGGATCATTCCCGTGCGGCCGCTGGTGGCGCAGGTATTGGGCCAAACCGCCTACGCGCGTCTGGATGATATCGGCGAGCGCGTGGATCTGGTAAATGTCTTCCGCAATGCGGATCAGATCGGGCAAGTGGTCGACGACTGCCTGCGCCTGAACTTGCCGCGTCTGTGGATCCAGGAGGGTATCATCAATGAACCTGCTGCCGAACGCGCCCGTTCGGGCGGCATGCAAGTCGTCATGAATCGCTGCATCTGGCGCGACCTGGTCACGATTTGCGCATGATCGATGCCTGGCGCATGAAGCAGTCTGTCCCTCCCGCAGATTTTCACATCTCCGCGGTGCGCGCCCCCGACGTCGCGCCGCTATGCGCTCTGGCGCGCGAAATCTGGTTGCAGCATTATCCGGGGATCATTACCGTCAGGCAGATAGAATACATGCTCGCGCAGCGCTATTCGGCCGATTCGATATTGGGGCAACTGCAAAACGCGCAGGCCTGGTGGGACAAACTTGAAGTGAAAGGCGATCTGTGCGGCTTCGCAAGCTATGAACGCGCCGACGACGTGCAAGTCATGAAACTCGACAAACTCTACGTGCACCAGCTGGTGCGTGGAAAAGGCTATGGCAGCGCGCTGATCGAACATGTCGCGCGGGCGGCCGCGCGCGAGGGCATGAGCAGGCTTTCCCTGCAGGTCAACAAATACAACCATGCCTCGGTCGCCGCATACCGGCGCGCGGGCTTTTTTGTGACCAGGCAAATCAAGGTCGACATCGGCAACGGATTTTTCATGGATGACTTTGTCATGTCCCGGCCACTTGTCAGTTCGTAACCCGCAATGCGCCTGAAGTTCACCAAGATGCATGGTGCCGGCAACGACTTTGCCGTCATCGACGCCACGCGAATATCATTCCCTCTCGACGCCGGCTCGATTCGCAAGCTTGCCGATCGCCATGTCGGAATTGGTTTCGATCAGATGCTCGTCGTCGAGCCGCCGCGCAGCCCGCAAACCGATTTCTACTACCGGATTTTCAATGCCGACGGGGGAGAGGTCAGTCAGTGCGGCAATGGCGCGCGATGTTTCGTGCGATTCGCGCGGGACAAGGGCTTGAGCGCGAAAAGCTCGATTCGCGTCGAGACCCTCTCGGGCATCATCGAGCCGAGGCTCGAGCCTGACGGACGCGTGAGTGTGAACATGGGCGTGCCGGAGTTCGAGCCCGCGCGCATTCCCTTTGTTGCGATGGATCGTGCGACGACCTACCGGCTGGAAGTAGCCGGCCGTCTTCTGGACATTTCCGCGCTGTCCATGGGCAATCCGCACGCGGTGCAAATCGTCGCCGATGTCGCTACGGCGCCGGTGGCGACTGAAGGACCGCTGATCGAACATCACCCGCGCTTTCCACAGCGGGTCAACGCCGGATATATGCAGATCGTGGACCGCGGACGGATTAAACTGCGCGTGTTCGAGCGCGGCGCTGGCGAAACCTTGTCTTGCGGCACCGGGGCCTGTGCGGCCGTGGTGGCCGGAATTGCGCGAAAGCTGCTCAGTTCGCCGGTCAGCGTGGAAACCCGCGGTGGCGAGCTCGACGTGGCGTGGGCGGGCGAAAGCCGGCCGGTGTTTCTGACCGGCCCCGCGCAAACTGTTTTTGATGGCGAAATCGAGGTATAGACCCAAGCATGAGACCTGAAGACGTTGCCCGCTACCTGGTAGAGCATCCCGAATTTTTCGAGAAGTTCGCCGATGTGATCCGTGACATCACCATTCCGCACCCGCACGGCGGCCGGGCCATTCCGATATCGGAACGCCAGATCGTCAGCCTGCGCGAGAAAAACCGGGCGCTGGAAGCCAAACTGCGCGAACTTGTCGCATACGGCGAGGAGAACGACGCAATTGGCGAACGCGTGCATCGCGCCGCGCTCGCAACCATCGCGCCGGCAACTCTTGAAGCCCTGCTGCAGGTGATTTACTACAACCTGCGCGAAGACTTCGCGGTCCCTCATGTGGCCATCCGCCTGTGGAGCGACCGGGAGCACCCGCCGTTGGCCGAATTTGGCGCCAGCAGCCATGAAGTGCGCGTGTTCGCAGACAGCCTGAACCAGCCTTATTGCAGCAACAAGCCCATGTTCGAAACGTCCGACTGGTTTGGAGAATCCGGCCCCCTGCTCAAGTCTTATGCCTACGTCGCGCTGCGCGGCGAGCGCGTTTTTGGATTGCTGGCATTGGCCAGTGAAGAGCCACAGCGCTTCTATCCGGAAATGGGCACGCTGTATCTGAAGCGTCTGGGCGAACTGATCAGTACCTCGCTTGCGCGGTTTGTCTAGATGACGGACCGCTCGCCTCCTGCTGCTTGTGAGCCGCACCCCGATGCGCCGCGGGTGAGCGGTTTTCTGGCGCACCTGACACGCGAGCGGCGCTTGTCGGCGCACACCGCAGCGGGCTACGGGCACGACGTGCGTGTACTGCTGGAACTCGCGCAGGGCACGACGCTCGCGACCCTTGAAGTGCATCAGATTCGGCGCTTCATCGCCCGCCTGCATGCACGCGGACTGGGCGGCAAGTCCCTGGCACGCATGCTTTCCGCATGGCGCGCTTTTTTCGCTTATCTGGCGCGCGACCACGGCTTTACCGGCAACCCTTGCCTGGGGGTGCGAGCGCCAAAATCGGCGAAGCCGCTGCCCAAAGCGCTGTCGCCCGATGAGGCTACGCGCCTGGTCGGTCTTGACGGCGAAGATGCGCTCGCCGTGCGCGACCGTGCGATGTTCGAACTGTTGTATTCCTCGGGGCTGCGGCTGTCGGAGCTTACGTCGCTGCAAACGGCCGATCTGAATCTGGCGGACGCGACGGTGCGCGTGACCGGCAAAGGCAACAAGACGCGCATCGTGCCGGTGGGAAGCCACGCGCTGCAGGCAATTGCGGCCTGGCTGCCGGTACGCGCCACGTTGCCGGCGCGCAACGTCGCGGAGCTCTTCCTGAACCAGCGCGGCGGCCCGTTGAGCGCGCGCGCGGTGCAGTCGCGGCTGCAAGGTTGGGGCATCAAGCAGGGCCTCACCACCCATGTGCATCCACACATGCTGCGTCATTCGTTCGCGTCCCACGTGCTGCAATCCAGCGGCGATTTGCGCGCCGTGCAGGAAATGCTCGGACATGCGAGTATCTCGACCACCCAGGTCTATACGCATCTGGACTTCCAGTACCTGGCCAAGGTGTACGACCAGTCGCATCCGCGCGCGAAACGCAAGACGGTCAAAACCTGAAACCGCGCGGCGCGGGCCGCGTTATCGAATCATTCATCGCACTTCATCCCATGTACCGTAATCGCTGCAGCGGGCGCACGTGATCAAGATCGTTTTGAAGGCGGGCCGGGAAAAATCATTGCTGCGCCGCCACCCCTGGGTGTTTTCCGGCGCCGTGGCGCGCGTGGAGGGATCCGGCGCAGCCGGCGATACCGCCCGCGTGGTCGCCAGCGACGGACGATTTCTGGCGCTGGCCGCCTGGAATCCGGAAGCGAACATCACGGCGCGCGTCTGGGATTGGCGCGACGATGCACGCATCGATGCCGCCTTTTTTCAGCGCCGGCTCGAAACGGCGATCGGCATGCGTCGGACCTTGCTCAACCGGCAGCCCGACGAGGCCGAGCGGCTGGTGCATGGCGAGTCCGACGGCCTGCCGGGTCTGATCGTGGATCGCTATGCCGACGTGCTGGTGGTGCAAATGTCGAGCGCCGGTAGCCACCGGTGGCGCCAGCCCATCATCGAATCCTTGCAACGCATCACCAGCGCGCGCGCCATTTACGAGCGCTCCGACGCCGACGTGCTCGAACTCGAGGGGCTTGCGCCTCGTACCGGACTGGTGAGCGGTCAGCTCGATACGCCGCTTATCGAAATCAGGGAAAGCGCCATGCGCCTGCAGGTCGATATCGCCAGCGGCCACAAAACCGGTTTCTACCTGGACCAGCGCGACAACCGCCTGCAGGTGGGCGCCCTGGCACGCGACAAGGAGGTACTAAACTGCTTCAGCTACACTGGCGGCTTCACGCTGCAAGCGCTCGCTCATGGTGCCGCTTCGGTCATGTCCATCGACTCCTCGGCGGAAGCACTGCGCCTTGCATGCGAGCATGTACGTCTGAACGCCTTGCCGCCGGATCGCTGCGAGTGGGTGGACGCGGACGTTTTCCAGCACTTGCGCAAACTGCGCGATCACAACCGGCGGTTCGATCTGATTATCCTCGATCCGCCGAAATTCGCGCCCACCGCGGCAACGGCCGAACGCGCCGCTCGCGGCTACAAGGACATCAATCTGCTGGGCTTCAAGTTACTGCGGCCAGGCGGACTGCTGGCGACATTTTCCTGCTCCGGCGGCGTCTCGTCCGACTTGTTCCGAAAAATCGTCGCCGGCGCGGCGCTGGATGCAGGCAGCGAGGCGCAAATCATCGATCAATTCCATGCGACAGCGGATCATCCGGTGTCGCTGGCTTTCCCGGAAGGCGAATACCTGAAAGGGCTGTTATGCCGTGCGCATTGAACCTATCGCCCAACATGACACCGAACGCGAACTGCGTGCGGCAGCGTGACAAAAGCGTGCCGCAATGAGCATCACGACACTGGTCGTGGTACGCCACGGGGAAACCGCCTGGAACGTTGAAGGCCGCATCCAGGGACATACCGACATTGATTTGAATCGGCTCGGCGAAGCCCAGGCCGCTGCCGTCGGCAGGCGCCTCGCCAGCGAACGTTTCGATGCAGTTTATTCGAGCGATCTGGCGCGCGCGTATCGCACGGCGTTACCGGCGGTCGCCGGTCCTGAGCGTACGATTGTCAAGGATCAGGATTTGCGCGAACGTCATCTCGGCGTACTGCAGGGCCTGACCCGTGCGCAGGCGATGATCGATCATCCGGCGGCTTGGGAAGCCTTCAAATCGCGCGATCCGAGTCTCGCGTTGCAGGGTGGGGAAAGCCTCGGTGATTTTTCGCGACGAGTGACCGGTTTCATCGACCGCGTCTTGCGCCATCATTCCGGGGGTCGCGTGCTGGTGGTCACCCACGGCGGCGTCCTGGACGTGGTCTATCGGCATGCGCTCGGCATGCCGTTGTCGGCGCCGCGTGATTTTCCGCTTTTCAATGCGGCACTCAACATAGTCTGCAGGGACGTGCGCGGTTGGCGCATCGAAAGCTGGGGCGATGTCAGCCACTTGCCAAAAGAGCTGATACTGGACGAGACGTGAGGCCACAACCGCGTTGACTGCCGGGACCATGCTTCCGGCGCAATACGTTTCACTTGCCTTGCTGCAGTTACATCCATCACGTCGAGCAGCGCCTGCCCGCTTGGCATAACGGCCCGCCGAGCGCTACACTGCGCACCGTATGCGCACCGTCATGACACTGCATCGTTTAGCATTCGCCTTGCTGAGCGCCGCACTGCTGTTCGCGCAGCACGCGGCGTTTGCGCACGTCGTCTCGCATGCGGGCGAGACCGTGCCGGCCAAGGAACAGCTTGCCCACGCCAAGCTGTGCGGCAAGTGCGTCAGTTTCGAAAAATTCTCCGGGACGCTGCCGGTCGTAAGCTTGGCGCTGCCGGCCCTCGACGTTTCGCATACCCGGCCGAGCCCCCAGACCCATCACCATGACCCGCGCACCGTCGTCGGGTTCCACAGCCGCGCCCCTCCGGTTCTGCTCTGACCCGAAATGCCGACACATCCGACTCCGGTCGGGTTGCGTCCATTTATTCTCGTTCAGAGGAGAGAACCATTCATGTTCCGAAGGAAAGTCATAACGGTGGCTGTTGCCGCCGCGTTCGTCGCGCCCGTTCGCGCCCATGCACAGGACACCCGCACCGAAGCCCCGGCCGCGGCCGGCGGCCGCGCTCCCATCGTCACCCAGAGCGCGTTCAACCCGGCGATCTCACTGATTCTAAATGGAAAATACAGAAATCTGCAGCAGGAGCCGGACGATTACGCCATCGGTGGCTTCGTGCCGGCTAGCGGTCACGGCGACGAAGGCCATGGGCACGGCGCCGGCCCGGGGGAACGCGGCTTCGGCATCGACGAATCGGAGCTCACGATCTCCGGCAACATCGATCCCTACTTCTCGGGCTACTTCACCGCGGCCGTCATAGACGAGGAAGTCGAGGTCGAGGAGGCTTTCATCCAGAACACCGGCTACCTGCCCGGCACCACTCTGAAGTTCGGCCGCTTTTTCTCGGCATTCGGTTACCAGAACGAGCAGCATCCGCACGCCTGGGATTTCGTCGATGCGCCGCTGGTGCACCAGGCTTTCTTCGGCGGCAACCTCGCCGAGGACGGATTGCAGGCACGCTGGGTCGCGCCGACGCCGCTGTTCATCGAACTTGGCGTGGAAGGCGGACGCGGGGCAAATTTCCCCGGTTCGGAGCGCGACAAGAATGGCTTCAATGCCGGTGCAGCATTCCTGCACATCGGTGATGACGTCGGCGTCAGCAACAGCTATCGCTTCGGCACTTCCTATCGCCAGACCCGCGCCGCCGAGCGCGAGTACGACGATACCAACTCCGCCGGCGACGGGATCGAGAATTTGTTCGAGGACCTTCAGAGCACGATGTGGGGACTGGATTTCGTCTGGAAATGGGCGCCCAACGGCAATCCATCCGGACGCAACTTCAAATTCCAGGCGGAGTATTTCCAGCGCAAAGAGAAAGGCACCCTGATTTACGACCTCGGGGATGTCACTCTGCTCGGCACACCCGACGGGGCCTACCAGAGCGAGCAAAAGGGCTTCTATGCCCAGGTGGTGTACCAGTTCATGCCGCGCTGGCGGGTCGGCGCACGCTACGACCAGCTTGATTCCGGCACACTGGATTACGCGCTGATCGGCGACGGCACCATTGCCCGCGACGACCTGCAACTGCTGCGCGACCACAAACCCAAGCGCACCTCGGCGATGGTCGATTTCTCCCCCTCGGAGTTCTCGCGCTTGCGTCTGCAGTACACCCGGGACGAGGCGCGCTTCGACGAGACCGACAATCAGATCTTCCTGCAATACATCATGAGCCTGGGCGCGCACGGCGCGCACAAGTTCTGACCGAACTGCCGCTCCGGCCGGAAGGGTTCACGCTTCCGGCCGGACCCGGCGAGGAGACATGCATGAAATCGCAACTGCTAAGAGGTGTCAGCGCTCTGGTCCTGCTGCTGGCGGGCACGCCGGCGCTGGCGGCGCTGGACATATTTGCCTGCGTGCCGGAGTGGGCGGCGCTGGCGAAGGAGCTGGGCGGCGACAAGGTTTCGGTTTACCAGGCGTCCACCGCCTTGCAGGATCCGCATCGCCTGGAGGCGCGGCCGAGCCTGGTGGCGAGGATGCGCAGCGCCGAGCTGGCGATCTGCACCGGTGCGGGCCTTGAAGTGGGCTGGCTGCCGGTGCTGCTGCAGGCTGCCGGCAATCGCAAGGTCCAGCCTGGCAATCCCGGCTTCATCGCGGCGGCGGAACTGGTTGACCGGCTGGAGGTGCCGACCCGGATCGACCGCGCCGACGGCGACATCCATCCGCAGGGCAATCCGCATGTACAGCTCGATCCGCACAACATCGCCCGCATTGCCGAGACGGTAACGGCACGTCTCGGCCAGATCGACGCCGCCAATGCCGCCTACTACGATGCGCGCGGGAAGGAATTCCAGGTGCGCTGGCGGGAGGCCATTGCGCGCTGGGAAGCCGAAGCGGCGCCGCTGCGCGGCATGAAGGTTGTCGCTTACCATAAAGGCCTGACTTATCTGTTCAACTGGCTGGGCATCGTGGAAATCGCCAATCTCGAACCGAAACCCGGCGTGCCGCCGAGCGCCGGATACCTCGCGACCCTGGTCGGACAACTCAAATCCGTGCCGGCGGAGGCGATCGTGCGTGCGGCTTACAACGATCCGAAGGCGGTGGACTGGCTTTCCGGCAAAACCGGGATTCCACGCGTGGATCTGGCATACACCGTGGGTGGCACGCCGGAGGTCAAACACCTGTTCTCGCTTTTCGACGACAGCATCGCCCGGCTGAAGGCCGCCCGCAGATAACCGTGGGCGAAATTGAGATCGGCATTCTGCTGCCGGCGCTGATTGCCGGCGTGCTGGTCACCGCGACTCATGTGCCGCTCGGTATCCAGGTCCTCAACCGCGGCATCGTGTTCATCGACATCGCCATCGCCCAGATCGCCGGCGTCGGCGTGATCGCCGCGGATTTTTTCGGATTGGGCGCGCATGGCATCGGCGTCCAGGTCTCGGCGCTTTCGGCGGCATTGCTCGGTGCCCTGTTCCTGACCTGGACCGAGAAGCGCTGGCCGGAGGTGCAGGAAGCGATTATCGGTTCGGTTTTCGTGCTGGCCGCGACCCTGGACGTGCTGCTGCTGGCCGGCAATCCGCATGCCGGCGAGTATCTGAAGGAACTGCTGGTCGGCCAGATCCTATGGGTCGGTTATACGCAGCTCTTCATCGTGGCCCTGCTGACGGCACTGATCCTCGCAGTGTGGTTCCGCGTCGGCCAAGAACGACTTGGCCGGATCGGTTTTTATGTGCTGTTCGGTCTTGCGGTCACTGCTTCAGTACAGATGGTCGGCGTCTACCTCGTGTTCGCCAGCCTCATCATCCCTGCGCTGGCAACGCGCAAGGCGATACGGCTGCGCCTGCCCAAGGCCTATGCCGTAGGCGGGCTCGGCTATCTCGCCGGGTTGGTCGCATCCACGATACTCGACTTGCCCACCGGGGCGGTGGTGGTTTGGGCGCTTGCACTGGTGGGCATCCTGTTTGCCCTGCTTGAGCGCTCCCGTGTGGCAGTTTGAAAGTCTCCAGTACAATTGCATCCTGCGACTTGTATCCCAACCATGCGCTTGCCACCTTGCCGCGCTTGCTCAAAGTGGAAGCAAAATCCCACGCTGGTGCCGGACCGGACACCGACCAAGGCAGCGGAACTGTCTTAGATCAAATATGAGCGAATCTTTTCACGGCACAACAATCATATCAGTGCGTCGCGGCAAGCGTGTCGCGCTGGGCGGCGATGGTCAGGTCACCTTTGGCAACGTGGTACTCAAATCCAGCGCCCGCAAGGTGCGCAGGCTGTTCCACGATCGGATTCTCGCGGGCTTCGCAGGCGGCACAGCAGACGCTTTCACCTTGTTCGAGCGCTTCGAAGCGAAACTTGAAAAACACCAGGGCCATCTGCTGCGCTCGGCGGTCGAACTGGCCAAGGACTGGCGCACCGACCGGATCCTGCGGCGGCTTGAAGCCATGCTGGCGGTGGCGGATCACGAATCCTCACTGATCATTACCGGCAACGGCGACGTGGTGGAACCGGAACTGGGCCTGGTCGCGATCGGAAGCGGCGGGGCTTATGCCCAGGCGGCGGCGCGTGCGCTGATGGAGAATACGGAATTGCCGCCTCAGGAGATCGTCAAGAAAGCATTGACCATCGCCGGCGAAATTTGCATCTATACCAACCAGAATCACGTAATCGAGGTACTCGATTAGGGACGAGGGGTTAGGGCGAGGAACGAGGGCTCAATGCGGTGAGACCGAAATTTCTATTCCCTAACCCCTCGTCCCTCGGCCCTTAATCCCATGTCATCAATGACCCCTCAGGAAATCGTCCACGAACTGGACAAACACATCGTCGGCCAGGACGATGCCAAGCGCGCCGTGGCGATCGCACTGCGCAACCGCTGGCGCCGCCAGCAGGTGGCTGAACCGCTGCGTCAGGAGATCACGCCCAAGAATATTCTGATGATCGGCCCCACCGGGGTCGGCAAGACGGAAATCGCGCGTCGCCTGGCGCGGCTCGCCGATGCGCCCTTCATCAAGGTCGAGGCCACCAAGTTCACGGAAGTCGGATACGTCGGCAAAGATGTCGATTCCATCGTGCGCGACCTGGTGGAAACCTCGATCAAGCAAACACGCGAACAGGAAACGCGCAAAGTGCGCCATCGCGCTGAAGATCTCGCCGAGGAGCGCGTGCTCGATACCTTGCTGCCGGCGGCCAGGGAAATCGTTTCCCAGCCGGAGCAGAAAGACGCCGACACGGCCACGCGGCAGAAATTCCGCAAGCGGCTGCGCGAGGGCGAACTCGATGACAAGGAAATAGAAATCGACGTCGCGGCATCGCAAGCGCAGATGGAGATTTTCGCGCCGCCGGGCATGGAAGAGCTGACTTCGCAAATCCAGGGCATGTTTCAGAACCTCGGGGGCGCGCGACGCAAAACGCGCAAGCTCAAGATCCGCGAAGCCATGAAGCTTTTGACCGAAGAGGAAGCCGCGAAGCTCGTCAACGACGACGAGCTGAAGCTCAAGGCACTTGCCAACGTAGAGCAGAACGGCATCGTGTTCATCGACGAAATCGACAAGATCACCAGCCGCCAGGAAACCGGCGGCGCCGAAGTATCCCGACACGGCGTGCAGCGCGATCTGCTCCCGCTGATCGAAGGCACGACGGTGGGAACCAAGTACGGAATGGTCAAGACCGATCACATCTTGTTTATCGGCAGCGGCGCATTCCATCTGTCGAAGCCCTCGGACCTGATGCCGGAGTTGCAGGGGCGCTTTCCCATCCGCGTGGAACTCGGCAGCCTGTCCGTGGTGGATTTCGAGCGCATCCTGACCTCGACGGACGCCTGTCTCACCCGCCAGTATCAGGCGTTGCTGGAAACCGAAGAGGTCAAACTCGATTTCCGCGCCGACGGTATCCGTCGCATGGCGGAGATCGCCTGGCAGGTCAACGAGAAGACCGAGAACATCGGTGCGCGACGGCTTTACACGGTGATCGAAAAGCTGCTGGAAGAAGTTTCGTTCGCTGCCAACCGCCAGCAGGACAAGACCGTGGTGATTGACGCTGCTTATGTGGACGACCGGCTCAAGAGCCTGGCGCAAAGCGAGGATCTCGCGCGCTATGTGCTCTGAAGGACCGGTGCGTACTCGCACTGCCCGATTGGTGTTTATTGATATTTTGCCGCGACAGGATCCCCTATGACGAGCGGTACCCGATTCGCCCTGGAAGTCAATCCAAAACTTCCGCCCCGGCTCGCGCGCATGCAGGAGCTCGCAAATAATCTGCTGTATAGCTGGGACCGGCAGACGCGCATGCTGTTTTCGCGCCTCGACCCGCAACTCTGGGAGAAAATCGGCCACAGTCCCAAAGCCTTTCTCAAGCGGGTCGACGAGCAGAGGCTGCTGGACGCCGCCGAGGATCCTGTGTTCCTGGGCAATCTGAACCGCGTGCTCTCGGCGTTCGACGTTTATTTGAAGGAACCGTTGCGTCGCAACGGCTCGGAATGGCTGCGCAAGAACGATACGGTCGCCTATTTCTGCGCCGAGTTCGGCGTCCACGAGAGCCTGCCCATTTATTCCGGAGGTCTGGGCATCCTGGCTGGCGACCATTGCAAATCCGCAAGCGACATGCGTCTTCCGTTTGTCGGCGTGGGATTGCTCTATCGGCAGGGCTATTTTCATCAGACCATCGATACCGAAGGCAATCAGCATGCGCTGTATGCGGATTCCGATTTCGAGGATCTTCCGATCACGCCGGTACTGCGTGCGGATGGTTCCGATTTGCGCGTCAGCGTGGAGTTTCCGGGCAGACATTTGCAGATCAAGGTGTGGCAGGCCTGCATCGGGCATGTAATGCTTTATTTGCTGGACACCGATCTACCCGAGAATTCCGCGGATCATCGCGATATCACGCACCGTCTCTACGGAGGGGACCGCGAAACGCGGATACAGCAGGAAATCGTGTTGGGCATTGGCGGGGTACGCGCACTGGCGGAGTTGAACATTCAGCCCACCGCGTGGCATATCAACGAAGGTCACCCGGCGTTCCTGGTGCTCGAACGTGCGCGCACGCTGGTGGCGCAAGGCATGGCATTCTATGCGGCTATGGAAGCCGTGGCTGCCATCACGGTATTCACCACGCACACGCCGGTTCCCGCCGGCCACGATCATTTCAGCGCCGAGGCGATCCGCAATTATTTTCCTTGGCTGCGCGCCCAGCTCGGCCTGAGCGAAGAGCAGTTCATGGCACTGGGCAGGGTCAATGACGGGCACGATTTCAACATGACCGCGCTGGCGATTCGCGGTTCCCGATTCCAAAACGGGGTCAGCCGCATTCACGGCGGCGTCTCCTCGCACATCTGCGCACCGCTGTGGCCCCAGATCGAACCGCATGAGAACCCGTTGTCGTATGTCACCAACGGCGTGCACGTGCCGACCTTTCTCGCGCCGGAGTGGGCGGATCAGTTCGACAAGTTTCTGGGTTTCGACTGGTCGCATCATGCCGGCACGCAGGGCTTCCAGGAACGCCTGCAAACCATGCCGGATCATCTGTTCTGGAGCGTACGCCAGTCGCTCAAAGCCCAGATGCTGCATCTGGTGCGCAATCGCGTGGCACGGCAGCACTTTCGCAATAACGGCTCGGAAGCGCATCTGGAGCGACTGCTGCGCTACGCGGACCCGACCAATCCGAACGTGCTGACCGTGGGCTTCGCGCGCCGATTCGCCACGTACAAGCGCGCAACCCTGTTTTTCCAGGATCTCGACTGGTTGCGCCTGATTCTTGCCGACAGCGCAAAGCCGGTGTTGTTTATTTTCGCGGGCAAGGCCCATCCGGCGGATACTCCCGGACAGGATGTCATCCGCGACCTGAATCGCATTGCGCGCATGCCGGAGTTCGAAGGCAAGATCCTTTTGCTCGAAGACTACGACCTGCATCTCGCGCGCCGGCTCGTGTCCGGCGTGGATGTCTGGTTGAACAATCCGATGTATCCGCTGGAAGCGAGCGGAACTTCTGGCATGAAGGCGGGTATCAACGGCGTGCTGAACCTGTCGGTGCTCGACGGCTGGTGGGGCGAAGGCTATAACGGGCGCAACGGGTGGGCGATCAAGCCCGTGGCGTCCAACCTCGATGAGGCGCGGCGTAATTTCGAAGAAGGCCGCACCTTGTACGAATTGCTGCAGGATCATGTCGTGCCGACTTACTATCGGCGCGGCGAAATGGGTTACTCGGCCGACTGGATCGACATGGCCAAGCAGTCGATCACCTCGATCCTGCCGCGCTATTCGTCCACGCGCATGGTCGGCGAGTATCTGGCCAAGTTCTATCTGCCGGCGACCCGGCAGGGCCGACGCTACGCCGAATCGGGTTTCGAGCCTGCGCGGCGTCTGGCATCGTGGAAACAGCACGTGCGCGACGTCTGGCCCAAAATTACCATGCGACGGCTGGACGCACCGCAAAAACGCATCGTCTTCGGCGACCCGCTGCGCGTGGAGGTCGGCGTTTTTCTCGGCGGCCTCGCCCCCGAGGATGTCGCGCTCGAGTTGCTGATCGAGAAGCAAGCGCTCGATGACGCGGAGCAGCGGCCCAAGGCCTACCGGTTCGAATCCGAGGGGCGCATGACCGAGCAAGGCGAACAGCGTTTCGCGCTGGAACTCAGCCCGGAGCTTTGCGGAAAACTCGAATACCGCATTCGCGCTTATCCGATTCACGAGTTGCTCACGCATCCGTTCGAGCTTGGCATGATGCGCTGGCTCTAATCCGAAGCGCGACCCGTTACGCGACGGCGGCGGCACTGCCAAGTGGGAAACGACGGCGCGGTATCGAAGCAAGCAAGGCAAGCGCGCGACGCGGAGGCTGCAACAAGCCACTTTCAGGCAAAGACCGTTTTGTCTTTTCGCCCGCATACTGCCCGCCTCGCGCGCATTCGTTCGACGACCGCGGGATCACAAACTTGAACTCATCGCTCAGGCGCGTATGTGTCTTCTGCGGATCGAATCCCGGCGCACGCGAAGAGTATGCCCTCGCTGCGCAAAATCTGGCGGGGGCGCTTGCGCGCCGCGGTCTGGAACTGGTTTACGGCGGGGGTAACGTCGGCATGATGGGCATCTTGGCCGATGCCATGATGCAGGCGGGGGGCTGCGTGATCGGCGTGATTCCGCGCGCGCTGGTCGAAAAAGAAGTCGCGCACCGCGGGATCACGCAGCTTCGCATCGTCGAGACCATGCATCAACGCAAGGCCATGATGAACGAATTGTCCGACGCCTTCATCGCCTTGCCGGGCGGCTTCGGCACACTCGAGGAATTATTCGAAATATTGACCTGGGCGCAGCTGGGCATTCATGGCAAACCCAGCGCAATCCTGAACGTCGCGGGCTATTACGACAGCTTGATGGCCATGCTCGATTACGCCGTGGCCGAGCGATTCTTGCGGCCTGCGCATCGCGAACTCGTGATCATTGGATCCGACGCCGAAGCCATGCTGCAACGCCTCGAAGAGTTCACGCTGCGTGGAAATAGGCTGGGCTTGCAGGGGAACTTTTCGTAATCCGGGGATCAAACTCGCGGAGGTACAATGTCGTACGCGATCGTCATCGCGCTTCCGCTTCCAATCCATCCAATCGAGAGGTCCAACATGAAGAAGACTCTGCTTTCCATCAGCCTGTTATCGCTGTTTACCGGGCTGGCCAGCACAGCCATCGCACTGGAGCAACGCCCGGTGCTGTCGCTCGACGTCGCCAAGAAAATGGCCGCCGCATGCGAAGCGAAAGCCAAACAGGAAGGCTGGAAAATGAACATTGCGATTGTCGACACGGGGGGCAATCTCAAGTTTTTCCTGCGCCAGGACGACGCTTTCCTGAAAAGCATCGAGATCGCCCAACTCAAGGCCGGCACTTCGGCGGGTTTCCCGTTTTCGACCAAGCAGATCGGCGAGATCACCACCAAGGTGCCGGGAATCGCGCACGTACCGGGGATTGTGACCTTCGAGGGCGGATTGCCGATCATGACCGCTGACGGCAAGCAACTCGGCGCCATCGGGGTGTCTGGAGCCACCGCGGAACAGGATGGCGTGTGCGCGCAGGCCGCGATCGATGCAGTGAAAAGCGAACTCAAGTAAAGCCGCTCATTCAGGAAAAAGCCCGGCGCGAAGCCGGGCTTTATTCTTGGCGCCTCACGTACGCAGGATGCGCAAGGCGGCGCACGCCGCACCGAATCCATTGTCGATGTTGGTGACGACCAGTCCCGCCGAACAACTCGCGAGCATGGCGCGCAACGCCGTCTCGCCGCCAGTTGCTACGCCATATCCGACCGAAGTCGGTACGCCTATGACCGTGCTGGAAACCAGTCCGCCGATCACCGTCGGCAGCGCCGCGTCCATCCCGGCGACCGCGATCACCACCCGGGCACTGCGGATTTCTTCGATGCGCTCGAGCAACCGCCATAATCCGGCCACCCCCACATCGTTGATTTCAACGGCCGGCTCGCCATAGAAGCGCAAGGTACGCACGGCTTCGCGCGCGACGCCCACATCCGAAGTGCCGGCGGCAACGATCGCCACCTGGGTTTTCGTTTTCGTATCGTGCGTGCCGCCAAAGTAGCCGGTACGCGAGAGCGGTTCGTAGTCGATGGCGGCGCGGTGCGCTTCGGAAAGCCCGGCCAGCTGTTCAGGCAGAAGGCGCGTGAGCAGGATGCGCCGTTGTTTCTCCTGCACTTGCCCCAGAATGGCCGACAGGTGCGCCACCGATTTCGATGCACACATCACGGCTTCGTCGAGACCGGTGCGCGCGTCGCGCGCAAAATCAAGCATGACATCCTTGTGCAAAGTCATCGCAGCAAACTCATCGGCATGGATTGATCAGGCGCCATCGCGCTTGCGCTGTACCAGGAACGCGCTGCCGGTACGGTATGCGGCCAGCGACACCGGATACGCAAAGCCGCCGTCGCGAAACAACGTGCCGACTTCGGCCTTGATATGGTCGCGGGCTGGCGCATCCAGCGCCGCAAGCTTTTGCTCGTCGAGTTCGATCACGACACCGCCGGCGCGCACGCGGCAGCGCACGGTGCGCGGCGCAAGAGAGCGGGCCAGCGAAAGCTCCGCCGCATGCACGAGCTTGAGCATCGCCGGATCGATGGCGATTCCGGTTTCGATGCGGCTCGACAGACAGGGCGCGGAGGGCAGTTCGGCGATCGCTTCCAGACCGAGATGGCTGGCCAGCGCGCGCACTTTTTTCTTGTCGATTCGGGCCTCGACGTAGGGATGTCGCACGCCGTGGTTCCTGGCTGCCTCCAGACCTGGCCTGTATTCACCGAGGTCGTCGAGATTCGTGCCGGCGACGATCTGGGCCGTCGTGTGCGGTCGTAACGCCCCATACAGATTGGTCTTGCAGTAAAAGCAGCGATTGACCGGGTTGCTGCGATAGTTCGCGTCGTCGAATTCACCGGCGTCCACGACTGTGAGCCGCCAGCCCTGTTCGATGGCGAGCCGGCGCACGCGCTCGGTTGCCTGGGGGGGCACGGCGGGCGAAACCGCGTGGAACATCGATACGTTGTGCTGCACGGTACGCTGGGCCACCGTCGCCAGCGTGAGGCTGTCGACGCCGCCGCTGACCGCCACCGCCATCGGTCCCATCTCGCACAGCAGCCCCTGCAGTTTTTCCAGCGCGTGGGTCACGTCGCTCATTCGCGCTCCTTGCGCAGCACCATGCGTTCGGCTTCGCGTTGCAGGCGCTCCCGCTCTGCGCGCCCGCCGATCACGTTACGCAAATCATCGGCTTCGACTTTTGCCGTGCTGCTGCCGGGGCGTTGCGCGACCTTGACACGCAACTGGCGGCCGGCAGCCTCGACCGTGGTGCTGGCGCGGTCGAGCTTGCGCCTTTGCAGGAACTGGTAGCGCACGCCCAGCGTCGTCGTTTCGTTGAAACAGGCCTCGAAGACCCCCTCCAGGTCCGCCGCTTCGGCGAGTAACTGGATATGCATGGTCAGACGGCCTTTCTTGCCGAATGCGGGCGTCTGCAGCACATCGAGCACTGCGGGATGCGCGCGCAGCCGGTCGAGTGCGGTCGCCAGATCTTCGGGAGTCTGGTCGTCGACTTCGAATTGCACTTGCATGACTTCATCGCCGAAGCTGCGATTCTCGGGCGCTTCCTCGAATGCCAGCACGCGCAGGACGTTGCTGATGCCTGGAAAACTGCGCGTGCCGAAACCGATACCCGTGCGCAACAGGCGGCGGGGGCGGCGGGCCGGCGTCTGCGAGCAACCCAGATGGCGCAAGACGGCGGCGCCGGTGGGGGTGACGCGTTCGCCCTCCAGCCCGTCATCGGCAAACTCGTAGCCCTGCAATAACAGCACCGTCGCGGGCACCGGGACGGGCAGCAGCCCGTGTGCGGTTTTCACGCGACCACGTCCGAGCGGCAGGCTGCTGACCGACCAAGTCGCCGCCGCCTCATTGGCCGCCAGCGCATCGATCAGGTAGGCCGCACCTACGATGTCGGCAATCGAATCCCATTCGCCCAGTTCGTGAAAGCTGACACTGTCGATGGACTTTCCGTGGACCTTGGCCTCCGCCTCGGCGAGCGCGCTGAAAATACCGACGGCATGATCCCGCACTGCCGGCGCCAACGCCGAGCGCTGCAGATGCGCGCGAATATCGGCGAACGGTGTATGCGGATGGTGATGCGCGGCCACCAGCAGCTCGGCCACGCGCGGCTCGATCACGCGAAATCGCAGGCCGGTCAGCGCGTGATCCTGGTGCTCGGCGATGCCCGCATGAACTTCCGGCGGCAGCCCGGCAGCGCGAATCGACGCCAACAGGCCGCCGCGCAAATCCGGAAACGCGTCGAGCATGGCGGCGATGAACATATCGCCCGCCACGCCTCCGACCGCGTCAAGATGGATATGCATGCGAAGTACGCTCTAGCCCGGCGACTAGGCCGCCGCGTGCTCCCGATGCTTGCCCAGCATCGGATACAGGTTGCCCTTGGCGTCGAACTTGAAAGCTTCGGGCGCGCCCACAATTTCGAACATCGAGGGGTTGGCCTTGATCAGCGGGAGCATGGGCTCGGATACGTGGATGTCCACGATCTCGAGCGTGGTGGCGATGCGTACGATCCTGGTATCCTGAGGCTTGACCCTGACTACAGTTTTCACGGCCAGGCGGATCGCGTCTTCGTCCGTGTTCATGATCAACGGGATCGCGCCCCCGTCGAGGTAGGTCGACGTGATGATATTGGCGTAGGTCTTGCCGACGTCGAGCTCTTTGTACAGCTTCATCGTGGTCACGTCGGCGCCGCCGATGCCGCAAGCGTTGCCGTGCGTCTCGGGCGTCAGGCCGAGTACGGCGATCTTCTTGACCAGCGGTTTCATGTTCCACTCGACGAACCGGCAATTGCGGCCGGTGATGTTCGGATCCATGCCCGAACCGGAAATATTCTTGCCGATTTTTTCCACCACCAGCACGTCGATTTCGTCGAACTGCAGGCGTGGCATCAGTTCCTTGGCCTTGGCGAGCAGGACTGGTTCGCGCTCGAAGGTCTGTTCCGAGGGCACGATCTCGATGATCGCGGTTTCGTCCGCCGCGTTCTCCACCATGGCCACGCCGAACAGGAAGTTCTTGCGCGCGAGAATATACTTCGCGGTCTTCGGCAGCAATTCGCCGAACATGTCCATGCCGTAGGTGTGCAGGGTCGTGGCGCCGATGATCTTGCCCATGCCGATGGTCAACATCTTCACGATGCCCGATTCGATGGGCGCGCGGAAGTTAGTGTGCGGTTTGACGCGTGGAATGACGACGATCGCGTCGGCTTCGGACGCATGCTTGTCGATGTACACCGGCATGCCGTCGTCGAGCTTGCCCAGCTCAACCACATCCATGCTGGATTTGATCGGACAGCCCACGTAACTCTCGGTGATGCCATAGCCTTCGAGCACTTCGCGCTGGCCCTCGGCGGTCGCGCCCCCATGGCTGCCCATGGCCGGGAATATGAAGGGTTTGGCGCCAAGCGCCTTGAGCTCCCCGACCACGGCCTTGGCGCATTCAGCGATGTTGTTGATGCCACGCGAACCGCAACCGACGGCGATGCTCATGCCCGGCTTGACCTTGGCCCGCACTTCCGGGCGACTGAACTGCTCCTTGATGGTCTTGGTGACACTGTCGAGTTTCTTAGTCTGAAACTTTTGACGCACATGCACCATCCGCGGCAGGGCGATATCCAGTCCGCCGGCCATGTTGACTTCGATGCGATCACCGATCATTTCAGCCATCCTCCATACAGTGTTGTTTTGAGGCCGCCAACCGGGGCGCGGGTCGAGCAGCGGGAAAAAATGATTCTACTCCAGGGCGCCCTCGGCTAGCCAATGGGCAGGGCGCGGTACAAGTCCAGGTATTGTTGCGCGCGCGCTGCCCAACTGAAATCGCGCTGCATGCCGTTTTTCTGCAGTTGCCGCCAGGTTCGTTGATCGTGATAGACACTTACCACCCGGCGGCAGTTCGCGAACATGGTCGTGGCATCAAGCGGGGTGAAAACGAAGCCGGTAGCCGTTCGATTCTTTAGCGTCGCGGGCGTGCAGTCGATCACCGAATCGCGCAACCCGCCAGTGCCGTGCACCAGGGGCGGTGTGCCATAGCGCTGGCTGTACATCTGGTTCAGGCCGCACGGCTCGAAGCGCGATGGCATGACGAACACGTCCGCGCCGGCCTCGACCTGATGAGACAGATTCTCGTCGAAGCCGATGTGCACCGCGATCTGACCTTCATATTGCTGCGCGAGCGCCTGGAAGCGGCGCTGCAGCACCGGGTCGCCCGCGCCGAGAACGACCAGTTGTGCAGGCAGCTTGACCAACTCGCCGGCAATATCGGCAAGCACGTCCAGGCCTTTCTGATCGGTCAGGCGACTCACAGTCCCGAACAGCGGCGTCAGCGGTTCGTCGCGCAACCTCATGCGCAATTGCAAGGCGCGCTTGTTATCCTGCTTGGCGGCCAGGCGCGATGCATTGTAGTAACGCTCGATATAAGGATCCGACTCCGGATCCCACGCGTCGACATCGATGCCGTTGAGGATGCCGGTGAGCACGTCCTTGCGGCGCGAGAGCAACCCCTGCAACCCCATGCCCAGCGGTTCACTTTGTATCTCCTCGGCATAGCTGGGGCTAACCGTCGTGATGCGATCCGCATACTGCAGCCCGCCTTTCAGAAACGACAGGTTGCCGTAATACTCCACCCCGTCGATGTTGAATGCCTGCGGCGGCAGTCCCAGCCGGTTCGCGCTCTGCGGGGGAAAGATCCCCTGGAACGCGAGATTGTGCAGGGTCATGACCGTGCGCGCGCGCGGTCCCTGCGCGTAGTCCAGATATACCGGCGTCAATCCGGTCTGCCAGTCGTTGCAATGGACGATATCGGGCTTCCAGGCTGAGAACGGAGAGGAGGGCGTGGACAATACGGCGCTCACGTACGAGAACAGGCCGAAGCGCAAGTCGTTGTCGGGCCAATCGACTCCTGATGCGTCCTGATAGGGACCGCCTGCGCGCTGGTAAATCGGACACTCGACCACGAACAGGGGCAAGCCCGACGGCAGTTTCGAGGCGATCAGACTCGCTCCCGGCATGCCGGGCAAGCCGGGCAGCGTGGCCACCCGGCTTCGGGTTTTCAGTGCGCTCATGACTTGCGGATAACCGGGAACGAGCAGACGGATGTCGACACCCAGAGCGTGCAGCGCAACGGGCAGGGCAGCACTGACGTCGGCAAGTCCGCCGGTCTTGATAAGCGGCGCCACCTCCGATGTTGCGAACAGGACCTTGAGTTTTTCGGCTTCCGCCATGGATGATTATTCGTCGTTATACTTGTTCGTCAGCCACAGCCGTCGTGACTGCAGAGACTTTGCGCGTCTATTCCGAGCACCGCAGAATCAGCGCGCCCAGAGGCGGCAGGGTGATGTCGGCCGACTGACCATGACCCATCCATGGAAAAGCCTGTGAGGCAATGATGCCGGCATTTCCGGAGTTCGATCCGGCGTAGAACGCCGAGTCGCTGTTGAACACCTCATGCCAGGCGCCGGGCTTTGGCAACCCCACCCGATATCCGTCTCGGGGCACCGGAGTGAAATTCAGCGCGACGACGACCGCCGAACCGTCGCGCGCCCTGCGCTCGAAACACAGTACCGACTGGTCGGCATCGTTGCAGTCGACCCAGCGAAATCCGTCCGGTTCGAAATCCAGTTCGTGCAATGCGGGCTCATCCCGGTACAGGCGGCAAAGATCCCGCAGCATGGTTTGCACGCCGCGGTGCCAGTCTATGCCAAGGAGACCCCAGTCGAGTTCGCCGGCTGCCCGCCATTCACGTCCCTGGGCAAATTCGTTGCCCATGAAATTGAGCTTCTTGCCCGCAGAAACAAACTGGTACGCAAGCAGCAATCTGACGTTGGCGAATTTCTGCCAGGCATCGCCCGGCATCTTTTCCAGCAGTGAGCCTTTGCCGTGCACCACTTCGTCGTGCGAGAGCGGCAACAGAAAGTTCTCGCTATAGGCGTAGATCTGGCCGAAAGTGAGTTGATTGTGGTGAAACCGCCGGTGCACCGGATCGTTTTGCATGTATGCCAGCGTATCGTTCATCCAGCCCATGTTCCATTTCATGGAGAAGCCCAAGCCGCCCAGATACACCGGCCGGGAAACCATCGGCCAGGCAGTCGATTCCTCGGCACAGGTCAGGGCGCCCGGGAAATCACGATGCACCATGACATTCAACTCGCGCAGGAAGTCGATGGCCTCCAGATTCTCGCGGCCGCCAAACTTGTTGGGGATCCACTCGCCGGCCTTGCGCGAGTAATCCAGATACAGCATCGATGCGACTGCGTCGACGCGCAGGCCATCGACATGGCATTCTGCGAGCCAGTAGTGCGCGCTCGACAGCAGGAAGCTTTTTACTTCCTTGCGGCCATAGTTGAAGATGTGGGTGCCCCAGTCCTGATGGAATCCCAACCGCGGATCCTCGTGTTCATACAGCGCGGTCCCGTCAAAACGCGCCAGCGAAAAGGCGTCGGTCGGAAAATGCGCGGGCACCCAGTCGAGCAGCACACCGATCCCCGCCTGATGGCAGGCATCGACGAAGGCCTTGAAGTCCTGGGGCGTGCCGAATCGGCTGCTGACCGCAAAATAACCCGTGGTCTGATAACCCCAGGATTCATCCAGCGGGTGTTCCGAAACGGGCAACAACTCGATATGCGTGAAACCCATGTCGAGTACGTAGGGTATGAGACTCTGCGCCAGTTCCGCATACGTGTAGAAGCGCCCATCGGGATGGCGTCGCCACGAACCGGCATGCACTTCATAGATATTCAGCGGCGCATGCAGCCAATCCCAGCGCGAGCGTCGGCGCATCCATTGCTCGTCGCCCCAGGTGTAGTCGTCGGCCACCACGCGCGCGGCCGTACCGGGACGCCGCTCGTGAAAACGCGCATAGGGATCGGTCTTGACGAGCAGCTCGCCGGTCGCTCGGTTGCGTATCTCGAATTTGTAGAGGCTGCCGGCATCCACGCCGGGAATGAACAGTTCCCATACGCCACTTGCGCCGTGGGAGGACATCGGATGCACGCGCCCGTCCCAGCGGTTGAACTCGCCCACCACGCTGAGCCTCTGCGCGTTGGGAGCCCAGCATGCAAATCGCACCCCGCTGACGCCTTCACGCTGCTCGATCCGGCTGCCCAGCACGCGGTAGGCCTGCTCCAGCCGGCCTTCGTTGAACAGGTACAGGTCCTCTGCGCCGGTCGCAGGAGCAAAGGTATAGGGGTCATGCGTTTCGAACCTCTGTCCGTCCTCCTCGACGCGCAGCAGCACCGGGCGCGGCAGCGCATCGCCCTGCCAGGCGAACACGCCCTGCGGGTGAATGCGTTTCATCGGGACAAATCCGCTTTGCGTGCGGACGTCCACCGCCGCGGCATAAGGCCGAAACACGCGCAACGCCCACCCCTTTGCGCTGCGATGCAAGCCCAACAGGCTAAACGGATCGTGGTGACGGGCGCCCACCAGGGCGTCCAGATCATCGGCTGCAGAAAGTTCAAGCGTGGCGCTCATCGGGGAATAGGGACCGCATTCAGCCAGGGAGTTCGTGACGTCGGACGACGTCACCCCTATTATAAGCAGAGGGCTTCAGTTCGGGATTTTCCTTTCACGGACGGAAAAACCTGACGTCACGCGAGCAGCCGGCGCGATATTCTGCGCATCGGGCGGATCGTTTAACATCTGGGGAAACGTCATGACCACTCACGACAAGAATGTCCGCTTCGTCAGCGAACTGACCAAGAACACCTATGCACTGGTGCTCGCCGGCGGACGCGGCAGCCGGCTGAAGAATCTGACCGATTGGCGCGCCAAGCCGGCGGTGCCCTTCGGCGGCAAGTTTCGTATTGTCGACTTCCCGTTATCGAATTGCGTGAATTCCGGGATTCGCCGCATCGGCGTTGCAACCCAATACAAATCCCACAGCCTGATCCGGCATATTCAGCGCGGCTGGAGCTTTTTGAATGGCCGGTTCCAGGAATTCGTGGATATTCTTCCCGCCTCGCAACGCACCGATGAGCAGAATTGGTATCTCGGCACGGCTGACGCCGTGTACCAGAATCTCGATATCCTGCGCAGCTACGGTGCTCACTATATTCTGGTGCTCGCCGGTGATCATATCTACAAGATGGACTATGGCAAGGTCCTGGCCTATCACGTGGCAAACAAAGCCGACGTCACGGTGACGTGCCTGGAGGTTCCGCGCATGGATGCCACCGCCTTCGGCGTGCTGCACGTTGCCAAGGACTGGCGTGTCACCGATTTCATCGAAAAGCCGGCCGATCCGCCGTGTATTCCCGGCCAGCCCGACATGGCGCTCGCGAGCATGGGTATCTATGTGTTCAATGCGGACTTTCTGTACGAGCAGCTCAAGCGCGATTCCCTCGACCGTTCATCCAATCACGACTTCGGCCGCGATCTCATTCCCTATGTCGTCCCGCGTCACCGCGTATTTGCGCAGCGCTTCGACGACAGTTGTGTCGGCCACCGCGGCAAGGCGGCGTACTGGCGCGACGTCGGCACCGTCGACGCCTACTGGGAATCGAACATGGATCTGACGCGCGTGACCCCCGATCTGAACATGTACGACAAGGACTGGCCGATCTGGACGCATCAGGAACAGCTGCCGCCGGCCAAGTTCGTGTTCGACGACGAAGGCCGGCGTGGCGGCGCGATTGACTCCGTGGTCTCAGGCGGCTGCCTGATCAGCGGAACGACGGTGAAACGCTCGTTGTTGTTTTCCAATGTGCGTGTGCACAGCTACGGCAGCATCGAAGACTCGTTGATCCTGCCCGACGTGGTCGTGAACCGGAACGTGAAACTTCGCTGCACGGTCGTGGACAAGAGCTGCGTCCTGCCCGAAGGCCTGACCGCGGGTTTCAACCCGGAAGACGATCGGCGCCGTTTCCATGTATCCGACCGCGGCATCACCTTGATCACGCCGGACATGCTCGGCCAGGATGTTTTTCACCAACGTTGAAGCCGCGCGGCGCACGGCCCCCACTCTCTAATACATGAACAAATCGACCAAGCTAGACCTGGTGCTTCTTTGGCATATGCACCAGCCGGATTTCCGCGACCACGCCAGCGGCGAGTTCGCACAGCCCTGGGTATATTTGCACGCCATCAAGGATTACACGGACATGGCGGCGCATCTGGAGGCGCATCCTGGCATGCGCGCCGTGGTCAATTTCACGCCCGTGCTGCTCGACCAGCTCGAGGACTACGCGCAACAGTTCGCATCCGGCAGCTTTCGCGATCCCCTGCTACGGCTGCTGGCGCAAGCTGACCTGCAGCAAGTCGATGAGGGCGGCCGCGATCTCGTTCTGAACTCGTGCTTCCGCGCTAACCACCAGAAGTTGATCGACCCTTATCCGGCGTATCGGCGCCTGTTTGAGTTCTATCGGGTTGCACTCAGTCATGGCGACAGCGCCATGTACCTGTCCGCGCAATACCTCGGGGACTTGCTGAGCTGGTATCACCTGTCATGGATGGGGGAAACGGTCCGCCGGCGCGACCGGCGCGTGTCCGCACTGATCACCAAGGCGCAAGGATTCACCCATCAGGACCGCATGCAGTTGCTCGAGATCATCGGGCGAGAAGTGCGCGAAGTGATTCCGCGTTATCGCAAGTTGTTCGAAAGCGGGCACATCGAACTGACCACCACGCCGGAATACCATCCGATCGGTCCATTGCTGATGTCCTTCGAAGCGGCCCGCCAAGCCACGCCGGAGGCCTCTTTGCCCGACTGCCCGAGCTATCCGGGCGGTCGCGAGCGCGTGCTGGCGCATACCTCCGCCGCGCAACAAAGCCATAGCCGGCGTTTCGGCCAGCCCGCGCGGGGCATGTGGCCGGCGGAAGGCGCCGTATCGCACGAGTTTGCGGGCTTGCTGGCCGAGCAGGGGTGCGAATGGATCGCAAGCGGCGAAGGCGTGCTCGCGCGTTCGTTGCGCACTCACCAGGGCGCCCTGCCGGAACGCCACGAATTTCTGTTCAAGCCCTATCGTATCGACAACGGCCAAGCCGGCATCACCTGCTTCTTTCGCGACGACCGGCTGTCCGATCTGATCGGGTTCGAGTATGCCAAATGGCATGGCGAGGATGCGGCAGCGCATTTCGTCGGCGCGCTCGAGGAGATCGCAGGCCGCGCCGCCGCCGGCGCGCCGCCGGTCGTCAGCGTCATTCTCGATGGCGAGAATGCCTGGGAGTATTACCCCTACAACGGCTACTATTTTCTCGACGCCCTGTACGCGGCGCTTGAGGACCATGCCCAGGTTGCGACTCGCACATTTGCCCAGGTCCTTGACGCAGCCAAAAATTCGTCTTTTGAGCCGTTGCCGGGGCTGGTGGCGGGAAGCTGGGTATACGGCGACCTGGCGACGTGGATCGGCGGCGCGGACAAGAATCGCGCCTGGGACTTGCTCTGTGCGGCAAAGCGCAGCTTCGACGACGTCGTCGCCAGCGGCCGATTGAGCGAGGCACAAATTGCCCGGGCCTCGCGCCAGCTCGCCGACTGCGAGGCATCCGACTGGTGCTGGTGGTTCGGTGATTACAACCCGGCAGAATCGGTCATGGCGTTCGATAAACTCTATCGAAGCAAGCTCGCACACCTGTATGCGCTTCTGCAGCAGCCGGCCCCGGCGGAACTCGAGATACCGATCAGCCGCGGCAAGCAGAATTCGGACGCCACCAACGCCATGCGTCGCGCCTCCTGAGGCGAGCGCCAGGCACCCTGGCCACGCGTGTGCACGCGCCGAACCCTCATGGCAAAGCACGAGCCGCGGCCATTTGACAGCCGCCACCTGCAGCGCGAACATGGATCACGGTGCGACGCCACGAGTGCACCCGCGGGATGCCCGGCGGCAAGTGCGGCGCTTGCGATGTTGTGTCCAATCGGAGCAATGTCTGCTTCCAGCTTGATTCGTATCGAACAGGCAGCCAAAGGAGGGTCAGAATGAACCGCGAAGAATATGTCGCAAAGATGAAGCAACAGATCGAGGACTGGAACGAGAGACTGGGCAAATGGGAAGGCGAAGTGCAGAAAGCCCAGACCAGCATGAAATCGCACTACGAAGCGCAGATCCAGGCGCTTGAACGGCAGCGCGACGAGGCGCTCAAGCGCCTGAACGAAACCCGTGACGCCAGCCAGAATGCGTGGATGGAAGTAAGCAAGGGCGCCGAGGGTGCATGGAAGACCATGCAGGCGAGCTTCGAAAAAGCCTGGGCGGAATTCCACAAAAAGAAGCCCTGAGCAACCCGGCCTCAGGCTGGCGCGGGGAAGCAAGCGGCCCTCGTCCAGGGCGCCGCAGTGCCTGCGCTTCACCAACAAAGGCAGCCCGGCGGCACCTGTAACCAGCACAGCTTGGCGGCCGTTGCGGGCGGCCGCGATCTACGATCGTATCGGCAGCTGCCCAGCGGCATGGCCGTCTGCCGATACGCGCTGCTCATCCGTCTGCGCTCGGTTTTCAGCTGGCACTTGCGCTTCGCGCGCCTTTGCTCCCCCACGCGGCTGTTGTACGCTTGTATCCGGAGTCGACCGCATCAAGCGAGGAGAATCAATGAAGAAAAGAAAGCGCGCTGAGGAGTTGCGCAGCCATCGCTGGTATGGTGCCCAGGATCTGCGCTCCTTCGGACATCGCTCGCGCACCCTGCAAATGGGTTTCGCTCACGAGGATTACAAAGGCAAGCCGGTTATCGCCATCATCAACACCTGGAGTGACATCAATAATTGTCATTCCCATTTCCGCCAGCGTGCCGAGGAAGTCAAGCGCGGCGTGTGGCAGGCCGGCGGCTATCCGCTGGAAATGCCGGCCATTGCCCTGGCGGAAGTCTTCCAGAAGCCAACCACGATGATGTACCGCAACTTTCTTGCGATGGAGACCGAGGAGTTGCTGCGCTCCTACCCGGTAGATGGCTGCGTGCTGATGGGCGGTTGCGACAAGACTACGCCGGGCTTGCTGATGGGCGCAATCAGCATGAATTTGCCCGGGATTTTCATGCCCGCAGGCCCGATGCTGCGGGGCAACTGGCGCGGCAAGACACTCGGTTCAGGCTCGGACGTCTGGAAGTACTGGGACGAGTTGCGCGCGGGCCGGATTGATGAAGGCGACTGGAAGGAAATCGAACAAGGCATCGCGCGCTCCGCCGGCACGTGCATGACCATGGGGACTGCATCGACCATGACCGGCGTGGCCGAAGCACTCGGCTTCAGCCTGCCGAATGCGTCGACGATTCCCGCGGTGGATTCGAACCACAGCCGCATGGCCGACTACACGGGTCGGCGCATCGTCGACATGGTCTGGGAGGATCTCAAGCCGAGCGATATCCTGACCGACAAGTCTTTCGACAACGCCATCCGCGTGTTGATGGCGCTGGGCGGCTCGACCAATGGTCTGATCCACGTGATCGCGATGGCCGGACGCGCCGGCATAAAGATAGCGCTGGAGCGCTTCGAGCAGATTGGTCAGCGCACACCGTACCTCGTCAATATGCGCCCATCGGGAAAGTATCTGATGGAGGATTTCTATTACGCCGGCGGATTGGCCGGCATGCTCGAAGGCATGCGCGAAATGCTGGATGTCGATCAGCTTACCTGCACCGGCAAGAGCCTCGGCGAGAATATCGCGGGAGCGAAAATTCATGACGCGGACGTGATCCGCACGCCCGCGAATCCGATGCAGCCCGAGGGAGGGCTGATTGTCCTACGTGGCAATCTCGCCCCCGACGGGGCGGTCATCAAGTCCACGGCCGCCGATCCGCGCTTGCTCAAGCACGTCGGGCGCGCAATGGTGTTCGACGATTACAACGACATGGCTGCCCGCCTTGACGATCCTGACCTTGATGTCGATGCGGATTCAGTTCTGGTGCTGCGTAACGCCGGCCCGCTCGGTGGGCCGGGGATGCCCGAGTGGGGCATGCTGCCGATCCCGAAGAAATTATTGAAACAAGGCGTGCGCGACATGGTGCGCATTTCCGACGCGCGCATGAGCGGCACCAGTTATGGAACCTGCGTGCTGCATGTGTCCCCGGAATCCTGGATCGGCGGGCCGCTCGCGCTGGTGAAAACCGGCGATATGATCGAGCTCGATGTGCCAGGTCGCAAACTCACGCTGAAGGTCAGCGAGGAAGAACTGACAATCCGGCGCGCCGCCTGGAAACCGCACACCAGGAAATTCCCGCGCGGTTACGGCCGCATTTTCTCGCAACATGTGTCGCAAGCCGACAAGGGCTGCGATTTCGATTTTCTGGAAGGAAACGACGCCGTTCCGGAACCAGAGATACACTGATCCGCTCTCTGACCAGGGGCCCAAGTCGAGAGAGTCAATCCGCGAGGCCGGCGCGTTATTTATGCAAGTCGTCGGTCCAGTGCACCGTCGACGGTTGCTCGGCTACGGGAATGTCGAGGTTCACCACGACGGGTTCCTGGCCCGAGCGCACCAGCACGCACGACAACGGCTCTTCATCGGATGCATTGATCTCCTGGTGCGGCACGAAGGGCGGCACGTGAATGAAATCACCCGGACCGGCTTCGGCGACAAATTCCAGCCGGTCGCCCCAGCGCATGCGCGCTTTTCCGCTGACGACGTAGATGACGCTTTCGACCGGACCGTGATGATGCGCACCGGTCTTGGCCTTGGCATGAATCACGACAGTTCCCGCCCATAACTTCTCAGCGCCACAGCGCGCGTGCGTGATGGCTGCCGCGCGATTCATGCCCGGTGTCTGCGGCGTATTCGTGTCGAGCTCCGTGCTCTTTACAACGCGGATGCCGTGGTATTTCCATTTGGACTCGGTCATCGGGTTCTCCTGTCAGCGGAACTGCAGCAAGGCCAGCAGCAGCACGGTGGGAATGATGGTGTTGACCAGCGCCAGCGCGAACAATGGTCTGGGCTCGTGCTGGTTGGCCGTAAACTGGATGAAAGCGGTGATGCCTGAGACAGCGACCACCAGGCCACCCACGGCATAGAGTACGGAGAAGATCTGGAACTCGCCCTGGCGCTGAAAATAGGGCACCAGATTGAGTTGCCACACCAGATAGACCACCAGCCCGATATTGGCCAGCAGTGGTAAGTAAAAAAGCAGGAATCGCTTGATTCTGCCGGTCACGGCTGCTTGACTCCCTCGCTTTGCGTTGCGCCCGTCATCAGTGCAGGGCCCGGTGCAGTACCTGGGCGACGTGAAGCGCGTTGCGGCCCGCACCTTCCTGAATCTGATGCCGGCAACTCGTGCCATCGGCGATAATCAGCGTTTCGGGTGGTGCCGCGCGCACCGCCGGCAGCAGGGCTGCTTCTGCCATCTTCACGCTCACATCGAAATGCTCAGCCTCGTATCCGAAGCTGCCGGCCATGCCGCAGCAACTCGATGTTATCGTGTCAACGGTCAATCCCGGAACCAGCGCAAGCACGCGACGCACTGCCGGCATGACATCGAAGGCTTTCTGATGGCAATGCCCGTGCAGCAGGGCCGCGTTCGCGCCGACGTTGCCAAGATTAAGCCGCAGCGTGCCGGCTTCATCTTGCGCGGCGAGGAATTCCTCGAACAGCAAGGCATGCGCGGCAAGCTGCAACGCGTCCTCGCCAAGGCCCAGCGCAAGAAACTCGTCACGCAGCGTAAGCAAACACGACGGTTCCAGCCCGATCACGGGCACGTTGCGTTCGACATAAGGACGCAGTGCCTCGATCACGCGCTGTGCTTCCACGCGCGCCTGAGGCACCAGACCAGTTGCAAGAAACGTTCTGCCACAGCACAGCGCACGGCCGTTGTCGGCCGGCTGTGCGATGTGGACCTGGTAGCCTGCCGCCGACAGAACCGCACGTGCGGCGCGCACGTTGTCGGGCTCGAACCAGCGCGAGAAAGTATCGACGAACAGCACCACGTCGCGATGCCCATCCGCGGGCGCCGCGGCTTGTGCCGGGTCGGCGTACGGCCGCGATGCCCAGCGCGGCAACCGCCGGCGCGCGCTCAGGCCCAGCGCTTTTTCGGTAAGCCAGGCGATGCCAGGGACCCTGTCGCGCAGGTTCAAAAGCGGGGCAAGCTTCGAGGCGACAGCGGCATAGTGCGGCAGATAGGCGACCAATTTCTGGCGCAACGAAAGACCGTGCCGCTTGCCGTAATGATGCTGGAATTCTATTTTCATGCGCGCCATGTCGATGCCGGTAGGGCATTCGCGGCGGCAACCCTTGCAACTCACACATAACGCCATGGTATCGCGCAGGGCGTCCGAAACCAGCGCGTCGCGGCCGAGCTGGCCCGAAAGCGCGAGACGCAGCGTATTGGCGCGGCCGCGGGTCAGATGCTGCTCGTCGCCCGTCGCACGAAACGACGGACACATGGTACCGGCGTCGAACTTGCGGCAATGCCCATTGTTGTTGCACATCTCCACGGCGGGCGCGTAACCGCCCCAGGCGGACCAGTCCAGGACTGTGTCGACGGCCTGAGCCATGTAGCCGGGCTTGTAGCGAAACAGGCTGCGATCATCCATGCGCGTGGGTCGCACGATCTTGCCGGGATTCATCAAGCTTTTCGGGTCGAGCAGCCCCTTGATCTCGGCCAGCGCTGCGGTCAGGCGCGCTCCCAGAATCGGCTCGATCCATTCGGAGCGCACCAGCCCGTCGCCGTGCTCGCCGGAAAAAGCACCCTTGAACTCACGCACGAGCGCGCAGGCTTCCTCGGCGATCGCGCGCATTTTCTCGGCGCCATCGCGACGCATGTCGAGCACCGGGCGCACATGCAAGGTTCCCACCGAAGCATGGGCATACCACGTGCCGCGCGTGCCATGTTTCTCGAAAACCTGCGTCAAGCGGTCGGTATACTCGGCGAGGTGCTCCAGCGGCACCGCGCAATCTTCGATGAAGGATACGGGTTTGCCGTCGCCCTTCATGGACATCATGATATTGAGACCGGCCTTGCGTACTTCCCAGACCTCCTTTTGCAAGGACGGCTCGAGTATCTGCACCACGCTGCCAGGCAGGCCCAGATCGCCCATCAATTCCGCCAGGCGCGCGAGCCGCTCGACCAGCGCCTGCCGCTCCGTGCCGGCAAATTCGACCAGCAAAACCGCTTCGGGCGCGCCGTGCAGGAATCTGTCGACGACCGGGCGGAACACGGCGTTGCCGCGCGCCAGGTCAATCATGGTGCGATCCACGAGTTCCACGGCGTCGGGATCGAGCGTGACGATGTGCTGCGTCAGATCCATCGCCTGATAGAAGGTCGGGAAATGCACCACCCCCAACACTTTGTGGGCCGGGATCGGGGAGAGCTTCAGCGTGATGGATTTTGAAAACGCCAGGGTACCTTCGGAGCCGACCAGCAGATGCGCCAGATTGTGCGCCAAGGGCCGGGCCTCGCTGCCGGGACGAATCATGTCCAGGTTATAGCCCTGCACACGGCGCAGCACATCGGGCCAGCGCTGCGCGATCTCGTCGGCTTCGCGCCGTACAATGGCGTGGAGTCTTTCCACCAGCGCGCGATAACTTGCAGGCGCGCCCGCGAGTTCGCTGCTGGGACCAAAGCGGAACTCTTCTCCGCCGCTGAGCCACGCGTCCACGCTGATGACGTTATGCACCATGTTGCCATAGCGTATCGAGCGCGAGCCGCAGGAATTGTTGCCTGCCATACCGCCAAGCGTGGCCTGTGCCGAAGTCGAAACATCCACCGGGAACCAAAGGTTGTGCGCGCGCAAGCGGGCATTCAACTGATCGAGCACCACCCCGGGCTGCACCGTGGCTTCGCGCGCCGCGACATCGACTTCGATAACCTGGTTGAGGTATTTGGAGCAATCGATGACCAGCGCCGCGCCCACCGTTTGTCCGCACTGCGAGGTGCCGGCGCCCCGCGCAAGTATCGGCACCTCCTGGTCGGCTGCAATCTGCAGTGCCGCGCGCGCATCGTCTTGCGTTCGCGGAATCACCACCCCGATGGGATCGATCTGGTAGATGGAGGCATCGGTGGCATAGCGGCCGCGCGAAAACGCGTCGAACCATACGTCGCCCTGGAGATTTGCGCGCAGCAGGCGTTCGAGCGGGTGGTGCACGCGCGCCGGAGGATGAAACTGGAGTGGTATCGCGGAAGCGTTCATGCAGACCAACCGCCCTCGGTGTACAAGCTGCGATGATACCCGAGGCTGCGGCGCACGCGCTTGTGACGGGCGTGCATTTTGAGTAGGCTCATTGCTCTTTCTCCGGACACCAGCCATGCCTTACCGCAGCGGACGTCATTTTCTGCAGATACCCGGCCCGACCAACGTGCCCGACCGCATTCTGCGCGCCATGGATCGACCCACGATCGACCACCGCGGCCCCGCTTTCGCGCAACTCGGTCGAGAGGTGCTGGAAGGGCTCAAGGCGGTATTTCGTACCAGCGCGCCAGTCATCATTTATCCGGCATCGGGAACGGGCGCATGGGAAGCAGCGCTGGTCAATACGCTGTCCGCCGGCGATCGCGTGCTGATGGCGGAGACCGGTCAGTTTGCGACGCTGTGGCAGAAGCTCGCGACACGCCTGGGGCTGGTCGTGGATTTTATTCCCGGCGACTGGCGCCACGGCGCCGACGTGCAGGCGATCGAGCGCGTGCTGGCGCAGGACCGCGAGCGCATCATCAAGGCGGTGTGTGTGGTACACAACGAGACTTCGACCGGGGTAGTAAGCCGTATTCCGCTCGTGCGCGACGCGCTTGCGCGCTGTGCTCATCCGGCGCTGCTGCTGGTCGACACGATTTCGTCGCTGGGATCGATCGATTATCGCCATGACGAATGGGGCGTCGATGTCACGGTCGCCGGTTCCCAGAAAGGCCTGATGCTGCCCCCTGGACTGAGCTTCAACGCAGTGAGCAGCAAGGCGCTGGCAGCCGCAAAAAGCGCGCGCCTGCCGCGCAGTTATTTCAGCTGGGACGAAATGCTCGGCCCGAATAGTTCCGGCTTCTTTCCCTACACGCCCGCCACGAATTTGCTGTACGGTCTGCGCGAGGCGCTGCATATGTTGCAGGAAGAAGGCCTGGAGAACGTGTTTGCGCGCCACGCCCGCCATGGCGAAGCCACGCGCGCAGCCGTGCGCGCATGGGGATTGGAGATCCTCTGCGCGGAGCCTGCCGAGTACAGCAACGCGCTCACCGCGGTACTGCTGCCCTCCGGGCAGGATGCAGACAAGGTCAGGCAAATCATCCTCGAGCGTTTCGACATGTCGCTCGGCGCTGGGCTGGGAAAGCTGCAGGGTAGAATTTTCCGCATCGGTCACCTCGGTGATTTCAATGATCTGACCCTGGCGGCGACCCTGTGCGGCGTCGAAATGGGGTTGCGGCTCGCGGGCGTGCCCATGCGCAGGGACGGCGTGGCCGCAGCACTCGATTATCTGGCGCAATCCGGCGCGCAGCCGGCCGCGGCGCGCGTACGACTCGCCTGACGTTCTGCCCTGCGGGCGCATCCCATGCTGTTCCAGATACCGCACCGGCTCCTGGTCATCGGGCTCGGCGTATTGCTGGCCATTGAGTTCGTCGCGCTGGGAATCGCGCCCCACGACCGCAAGGACTGGTTGCTGGAAAATGTGCTGGTGGTGGTGTTCGTCGGCGCAATGTTTGCGAGCTACCGTAAGCTCACGTTGTCGAGAACGGCCTATACCCTGATTTTCCTGTTCCTCGCGTTGCACCTGGTCGGCGCCCATCACACCTATTCGCAAGTGCCTTACGATCGCTGGTTCGCGTCGCTGACCGGTCGCTCGCTCAATGGCCTGCTAAATTGGGAACGCAATAATTTCGATCGTGTGGTGCACTTTGCCTATGGTTTGCTGCTGGCCTATCCGATACGCGAAATATTCCAGCGTGTGATCCGGTTGCGCGGTTTCTGGAGTTATTTTTTTCCGCTCGACATCGCAATGTCCACGTCGATGCTCTACGAACTGATCGAATGGGCGGCGGCGAGCTTCTTCGGCGGCGAGCTTGGCCAGGCTTATCTGGGCACTCAGGGAGATGTCTGGGATGCCCACAAGGACATGGCGCTGGCCAGTCTGGGCGCGCTGATCGCGATGCTGATCACGGCCGGTGTCAACCTGCGCAGCCAGCGCGACTTCGCGGTGGAATGGAATGAAAGCCTGCGCGTCAAACACAGCCGCGTGCCGACGCACGCTGATCCCGCTTAGGCCATCGGTTCAGCGCGCAGTATTGGCCGGCGCGACCACCGGGTCGGATGTGGCGGCCCGGCCCAGGCGATCGCGTAACGCCATCCATTCAGGCAACTCGGGCAATTCCTCGACCACGATCAGGCGGCAACCGGACACATCGAGCCTTCGCAGCGTGGCATAGAGCAGGCGCGCATAATTCCCTGGCGCATCCGGCGCGACTTGCCACAGCGTCGCCTTCGATTCGGCCGGCCGTCCGCGGCGCGCAAGCACGGCGACCGGCGTGCCCGCGCGGCTGCGCAGATAGTTCTCGATCTGGTCGGGCGCCACGATTTTCAGCGGCAGGTTAGGCGCGTAATGCGACTCGAGCGAACCGGACACGCGCGGGCGGCCCGCGGCCGATCCAGCCAGGGGCGCAGCCAATGCCTCGGCGATCTGCTGCGCGCTGATGTGCCCCGGACGCAATACGGCCGGCGTTTCGCGTGTGAAATCGACAATGGTCGACTCGATGCCGACCTCGCAGGCGCCGCCATCGAGCACGAGATCCACGGCCTCGCCCAGTTCCTCGCGCACATGCGCTGCCGTGGTGGGCGACAGACGTCCAAAGCGATTGGCCGATGGCGCGGCGATGCCGCCAGCGAATGCCTTGAGCAATTGCTGGGCGACAGGATGCGACGGCACGCGCACACCAACGGTGTCCTGCCCGCCCGTGATGAGATCACTGACCTGCGCGGCGCGGCGCAGCACCATGGTGAGGGGGCCCGGCCAGAATTTCTCTGCCAGCACCCATGCGCCGCGCGGCACCTCGGCCGCCCAGTGCTTCAGCTCGCTGGTGCCGCTGACATGCACGATCACCGGGTGATCCGCCGGACGCCCCTTGGCCGCAAAGAGCTTGCGCACTGCCGCCGTGTTGGATGCGTCCGCGCCCAGGCCGTAAACAGTTTCTGTCGGAAATGCCACCAGAGCGCCAGCGCGCAGCAGGCGAGCGGCGCGCTCGATTTCATCCTCGCTGACCATGGCACCGAATTCCGGGCGGGCGCGTGGCATATTCATGCCGTCAAGAGGCGCAAGGCTTCCTGGTATTTGTCGAGAGTCTTGCGCAGCACCTCGTCGGGCAGCGCAGGCGCAGGCGGCTGTTTGTTCCAGTGGCGGGCCTCGAGCCAGTCGCGCACGAACTGCTTGTCGAAAGACGGCGGACTGATGCCGATGCGGTACTGGTCTTTGGGCCAAAAGCGGGAGGAATCGGGTGTTAACGCTTCGTCAATCAGAAACAGCGTGCCCGCGGCGTCCTGGCCGAACTCGAATTTTGTATCCGCAATGATGATGCCATGCTCTGCGGCGTAGGCAGCGGCCTGCGTGTACAACTGCGTAGCCTTGTCGCGAACCTGGTTCGCAAGCTGCGCACCGATCAGGCGCTGCATCTGCTCGAACGCAATGTTCTCGTCGTGCGCGCCGATAGCAGCCTTGGTCGAAGGCGTGAATATCGGTTCGGGCAATTGCTCGGCCTCCCGCATGCCCGGCGGCAGCGCGATGCCGCAGATCGTTCCGCTCTTGCAATAATCTTTCCAGCCCGAACCGGCCAGATAGCCGCGCACGATGGCTTCGATCGGCAATGGCTTGAGTCGGCGCACGACGAAGGCGCGCCCCTCGACCTGCGGGCGCTCCTCGGCTGCAACGACCGTTTCGGGTGCAGCGGAGAGCAGGTGATTGGGTATCACGTGTGCGAGTTTCTGGAACCAGAAATTCGACATGGCCGTCAGCAGCCGCCCTTTGCCGGGAACCGGCGTGGGCAGGACTACGTCGAACGCCGACAACCGGTCGGTTTGCACGATCAACAGGCGTTCAGCATCCACCGCGTAGATATCGCGCACCTTGCCGCGGTGAAGCAGCTCGAGGGACTGGATGTGGGTTTCGAGCACTGCGTTTGCAGTTTCCAAGCGAGCATTCTCCACGTTCAAGCCACGTCGGCCGCGCGCCGGCACTGCGCGTGCGCCAGCAGGGTCGCCTTGATTTCCATCGCCGTGCCGAGCGCGGCCTCGACGTTGTCCGCGAGTACGGTGAAATGACCCATCTTGCGGCCGGCACGCGCCTCGGTTTTGCCATACAAGTGCAGCTTTGCGCGGGCATGGCGCAGCACATGCTCCCAGCGGGGCTCGCCAGCGGCCCACACATCGCCCAGCAGATTAACCATTACCGCGGGACAGTGCATGGCGCTATCGCCCAGCGGCAGGTTGCACAACACCCGCGCCTGCTGTTCGAACTGGGACGTGATGCAAGCGTCGATGGTGAAGTGACCGCTGTTGTGCGGACGCGGTGCGATTTCATTGACGACCAGCGCTCCGTCGGCCAGCACGAAAAACTCCACGCACAGCACGCCGCGGTAATCCAGCCTCTCTGCCACTTTGATGGCCGCCGCGCGTGCGGCGAGCGCCAGCGCCTCGGATATTCGTGCCGGTACGATGCTGATATCGAGAATACCACCGGCATGGCGGTTCTCCGACACCGGATAGGCGACGACGGCATCGTCGAATCCGCGCGCCACGACCACAGAGACTTCGAGAGCCAGATCGACGTATTTTTCCAGCACGGATGCTTTGCCCCCCAACGCGTGGAAAGCGTTGCGCACATCCTCGGGCGTACTGACGCGAATCTGCCCCTTGCCGTCGTAGCCCAGGCGCGCGAGCTTGAGGATGCCGGGAAGCAGCGACGCAGTTTCTGGAGCGCGCAGGTCCGTCTCGTTTGCGATGACGGCAAATGGCGCCACGTCAAGCCCGTTGCCGGCCAGAAACGTTTTCTCGCGGATACGGTCCTGCGCGATGGCCACCGCGTCCGCGGACGGACTGACCACACCGTGGCCGGCGAGGAACGCCAGGCTTTGTGCCGGCACGTTTTCGAACTCCGTGGTAGTCGCCGCGCAGCGACTCGCTATTTGCCGCAGCGCCTGCGGGTCCAGATAGTCGGCGCGCAGGTGCGCATCTGCCACGCTACCGGCCGGACTGTGGTCGCCCGGATCCAGCACCATGACCTTGTAGCCCATGCTTTGCGCGGCCATGGTGAACATGCGACCGAGTTGCCCGCCGCCGAGCAGGCCGAGCCAGGAGCCGGGTGGAATCATGCTCATTTCTTTGCAGCGGATTTGCCGCGAGGCGGTGGCGGCGCTGGCGGCAGGTTCATTGCCTTGACTTTGGCGGTCTGCCGGCGTCGAAAGGCCTCAAGCTTCGCAGCCAGTCCGGCGTCCGCATGCGCGAGCAAAGCCAGCGCGAACAAGCCCGCATTGGCCGCACCGGCTTCACCGATGGCGAATGTGGCCACTGGAATCCCGCGCGGCATCTGCACAATGGACAACAGCGAATCGAGCCCTTGCAACGCCCGCGACGTCACCGGTACGCCTAGCACTGGCAGCCGCGTCTTCGAGGCGAGCATGCCCGGCAGGTGCGCGGAGCCACCCGCACCGGCGATGATGCAGCGCAGACCGCGCGAGGCGGCTTGCTCTGCGTACTGGAACATCAGGTCCGGCGTGCGATGGGCCGATACCACGCGGGCCTCATAAGCTACGCCGAATCTGTCGAGCATCTGCGCCGCGTGCTGCATGACCGGCCAGTCGCTGTCGCTGCCCATGACGATGCCTATGAGCGGCGAGGATTTTTTGCGGCGAGGAGCGGTGCGAAGCGTGGCCAAGATGTATTCCTTATTCCTTGCCGTATTGTGGCTGCCTGCCGGATTTGCGCCCGGCGTCTTCGGTGTAAGGAAAACGCACGTGGCCATAGCGGATCAACAGGACCGCCAGCGCGATCAGCAGCACCGAACCGGACACGGCCAGCATGCGCCAGACATCGAGATCCTTGATGTCGAGAATCAGATAACGCGCCAACGCAACCATGGCGATATACAGCGGAAAGCGCACCGGCAGTTTTCCGGAATTGTAATAAAGGCCCACCATGGTGAGCACTTCCAGGTACAAGAACATCAGCAGCAGATCGGCCAAAGTGACTTTTCCATGGCCGACCATCACCATGACTTCCTGATAGCCGGCCACGATGGTAGCCAGCGCGATGACCATCAGCCCGATGTTCTCGACGAACGCCAGCACACTCTGGGCATAGCGCGAAGTCAGGGTTTGAGTCTGCATGACTTAGCTCCGGCGCCGGCGAGTCAGTTGACAACGGCTTGGAATGTGCCGCTCGCGTATTGCTCTGCCATGCGGTCGAGCGTGACGGGCTTGAGACGCGCCGCCTGGCCGGCGCTGCCGAATGCTTCGAAGCGTGCCTTGCAGATCTGTCGGGCTGCAAGCATGGCGTCCTTGAGGTATTTGCGCGGATCGAATTCGGCTTTGTCCTTGTTGAAGGCGCGCCGGATTGCACCGGTCATGGCCAAGCGGATATCGGTGTCGATATTGATCTTGCGCACGCCGTGCTTGATGCCTTCCTGGATTTCTTCGACCGGCACGCCGTAGGTCTCCTTCATCTCTCCGCCGTTGTCGCGGATCACTTTCAGCCAGTCCTGCGGCACCGAGGAAGATCCATGCATGACCAGGTGCGTGTTGGGAATGCGCCTGTGAATGGCCTTGATGCGTTCAATGGCAAGGATGTCGCCGGTGGGCTTGCGGCTGAATTTGTAGGCGCCGTGCGAGGTGCCTATCGCGATGGCCAGCGCATCGACTTGGGTCTGCTTGACGAAGTCGGCGGCCTGATCGGGGTCCGTGAGCAACATGTCGTGAGTCAGCGCTCCTTCGGCGCCCGAGCCGTCTTCTTTGCCTGCTGTCATGGTCTCCAGCGAGCCCAGGCAGCCCAGTTCGCCTTCCACGGAGACGCCTACTGCGTGGGCCATGTCGACGACCTGCCGGGTGACCCTGACGTTGTAATCATAGGGTGCCGGCGTTTTCATGTCTTCCTTGAGCGAACCATCCATCATCACCGAACTGAAGCCCGAGCGGATGGAGCGCTGGCATACCGCAGGGTTGGCGCCATGGTCCTGGTGCATGACCACCGGAATATCGGGATACATTTCCACGGCCGCCTCGATCAGGTGGCGCAGGAAAGGCTCACCGGCATATTTGCGGGCGCCGGCGGAAGCCTGCATGATGACCGGCGAATTCGTCTCGTCGGCTGCCTGCATGATGGCCTGGATCTGCTCAAGATTATTGACATTGAACGCGGGCACGCCGTAGTTGTGTTCAGCAGCATGGTCGAGCAACTGTCGCATCGATACGAGAGCCATAATTGTTTCCGGAGGAGTCGAATGGGATTTTGCGGTACGCGGATGACGCTCACGGACGGCGGCTTTCGCCGACCTTGACGATCTTCATCGTATTGGTGCCACCCGGCGAGCCGATGGGTTCGCCAAAAGTGACGACGATCAGATCGCCCTTCTGCACGAGCCCGGCGCTGACCAGCTGGTCCTCGGCTTCCTGCAGCAGATAATCGCGATCGTGACCGACGTATTTGATCAACAGCGGATAGGTATCGCGAAACAGGCTCAGCCGGTATCGCGTTGAAACTTCCGGAGTCAATGCGTAAATCGGGACCCCGCAATTGAGCCGGGATATCCACAATGCCGTCGAGCCGGATTGCGTGAGCGCCGCAATCGCCTTGACCTTCAGATGATACGCCGTGAATAACGCTGCCATCGCGATGGACTGATCGACGCGCGTAAACACGCGATTCAGGAATTCCCGGTCGAGGGTCGATTCGGCGGACTTTTCGGCTTCCAGACAGATGCGCGCCATGGATTCCACGGTTTCGACCGGGTACTTGCCACTGGCGGTTTCCGCAGAGAGCATGACCGCATCGGTTCCGTCGAGCACGGCATTGGCCACATCGGACACTTCCGCGCGCGTCGGTACCGGGCTCGTGATCATCGATTCCATCATCTGCGTGGCCGTGATGGTGAGTTTATTGCGCTCCCGCGCCGTGCGGATCATGCGCTTTTGCAACGCCGGCACCGCGGCGTCGCCCACTTCAACGGCCAGATCGCCCCGCGCGACCATGATGCCGTCGCACGAATCCAGAATCTCGTCCAGCGCAAACACGGCTTCGGTGCGCTCGATCTTTGCGATGAGCATGGACTTTCCGCCGGCGGCGCGCATGAGCTCCCGCGCCATGTACATATCAGCGCCGCTGCGCGGAAACGAAACCGCCAGGAAATCGGCTTTCATCTGCACCGATGTCTTGATGTCCTCCATGTCCTTGGCGGTCAGCGCCGGAGCCGTCAGTCCCCCGCCCTGGCGGTTGATGCCCTTGTTGTTCGACAACACCCCGCCAACGCGCACGATGGTGTTGATGCGGTTGTCCTGCACGTCCTTCACGTCGAGCACCAGTCGGCCGTCGTCCAGCAGCAATACCGCGCCCGCAGCCACGTCGCGCGGCAACTCCTTATAATCCAGCCCGACTTCCCGCTGGTTGCCCAGCGTGCAATCCGCATCGAGCGTGAACGCATCGCCCGGACTGAGCGTAATGCGCCCCGCCTCGAACTTGCCGATGCGGATCTTCGGTCCCTGCAGGTCGCACATCAGCCCCACGGTGCGCTCCAGGCCGCGTGCGACTTCGCGCACGAGTTCCGCGCGCGCCAGATGCTCCTCCTTGGTGCCGTGCGAGAAGTTCATGCGCACCACGTCGACCCCGTGGGCGATCATGCGCGTGAGAACGTCTTTGTCGCTCGACGCGGGGCCGAGTGTCGCGACGATTTTCGTGCTTTTCTGGGTCATGTCTTTTCCCGTGATGGACCTGCGGCGCGAGTCTCCAGAATCTCAACGGCAGGCAGCGTCTTGCCTTCGAGGAACTCGAGAAACGCGCCGCCGCCGGTGGAAATGTAGCCGATCTTGTTTTCGATGCCGTACTTGGCAATGGCGGCCACGGTGTCGCCGCCGCCCGCGATTGAAAAGGCAGGCGATTGGGCAATGGCGTTGGCCAGTGTCCGGGTGCCCTCGGCAAATCGGTCAAACTCGAACACACCCACCGGACCGTTCCAGACAATGGTGCCGGCCTTGCCGAGCATGGCTGCGAGTTGCGCCGCGGTCCTGGGTCCAATGTCGAGAATGAGATCATCGGCAGCGACATCCCGGGCTGCCTTGACCGTTGCGCTGGCTTCTGCGGAAAATGCTTTGGCGCAGACCACATCGACCGGAATCGGCACGCCCCCGCCCTTGGACGCGAGGCTCGCCATGATGTTGCGTGCCTCGTCGACCAGGTTTGGTTCGGCCAGCGATTTACCGATCGGCAGGCCTGCGGCAAGCATGAACGTATTGGCAATGCCTCCGCCCACGATCAGCTGATCCACTTTTTTGGCCAACTCGCCGAGGATGCTGAGCTTGGTCGACACCTTGGAGCCCGCGACGATGGCAACCAACGGATGTTTAGGATTGCGCAGGGCCTTGCCCAGCGCATCGAGCTCCGCCGCCAGCAGGGGGCCGGCGCAGGCGATCGGCGCATACTTTGCAATGCCATGCGTGGTGGCTTCCGCGCGGTGCGCGGTGCCGAACGCATCGTTGACATAGACGTCGCAGAGCGCGGCCATTTTGCGGGACAGGCCCTCGTCATTGCTCTTCTCGCCTTTGTTGACGCGGCAATTTTCCAGCAGCACGACCTCGCCGGGCTTGACCTCCACGCCGCCGACCCAGTTCGAGCGAAGCGGGACCGGCGTAGCCAGCAATTCGGCCAAGCGCCTGGCCACCGGCGCCAGCGAATCCTCGGGCTTGAATTCGCCTTCCACCGGGCGGCCGAGATGCGAGGTCACCATGACGGTCGCGCCGGCTTTCAGGGCGCGCTCGATCGCCGGCACGGAGGCGCGAATGCGAGTGTCGTCGGTAATGCGGCCGCTATCGTCCAGGGGCACATTGAGGTCCGCTCGGATGAAAACGCGCTTGCCTTGCAGGTCGACTCCGGTCATTCGCAGAATGGTCATGGGATTGCGTCCATCCGTTCAAGATTCGCTAATGCAGAGGGCACCGAGCAAGCAAGGCCACAGGCGGCCTGCTCCACTCCGTGCCCCCGCCGAAATAACTGCCGGTTTATTTCGCGCCGACGAATGTCACCGTGGTGTCCAGCATGCGATTGCTGAACCCCCACTCATTGTCATACCAGGAACAGACTTTCACCAGTGTGCCTTCCGAAACCTTGGTCAGGGTCGAATCAAACACGGAGGAGGCCGGATTGTGATTGAAATCGACCGACACCAGTGGGTCCGTGCTGTACTCGAGGACTCCCTTGAGGTCGGCCTGACTGGCCTGTTTTACCGCATTGTTGACTTCCTCGACGCTGGTCGCGCGCCGGGCCACGAAACTCAGGTCGACGATGGAGACATTGATGGTCGGCACGCGCATGGCAAAGCCGTCGAGTTTGCCATTGAGCTCCGGCAGCACCAGGCCCACCGCGGCAGCCGCGCCCGTTTTGGTCGGAATCATCGACATCGTGGCGGAACGCGCGCGGCGCAAATCCGTGTGATAGACGTCCGTGAGCACCTGGTCGTTGGTATACGAATGGATGGTGGTCATCAACCCGTTCACCACTCCGATGCGATCGTTCAATGCCTTGACCATGGGGGCGAGGCAATTGGTCGTGCAGCTGGCATTGGAGATCACCGTGTGCGACGCTTTCAGCGTGCCATGATTCACGCCGTAGACCACGGTCGCATCCACATCCTTGTCGGCCGGCGCGGAAATGATGACTTTCTTCGCGCCCGCGGTCAGATGCGCGCCGGCTTTGGCCTTGCTCGTGAACAATCCGGTGCATTCGAGCACCACGTCCACACCGAGCTCCTTCCACGGCAACTCCGCGGGATTGCGCTGGGCGCAAACCTTGATCTTGTCGCCATCGACGACCAGGAAATCCCCATCGACTGCGACGCTGCCCGGAAACTTGCCATGGGCGGTATCGTAGCGTGTCAGGTGCGCGTTGATTTTGGCGTCGCCCAAATCGTTGATCGCCACGATCTGGATGTCGTGCTGCTTGCGGTTCTCATAATGCGCCCGCAGGATGTTGCGCCCGATGCGGCCATAGCCGTTTATTGCAACGCGAATGGTCATTAGCGAGTCCTCTGATTAAAACCGGATTTTACTGCACTCGGCGGATCGATCACAGCCATGCTGCGGCGCGGAGCGGGAATGCGTTGCGCAGCCCGCGCACGGCTCTTATAGTGGGTCATGATGCGCACTGCCAGGTTTCGGTGCCTCGGCGATGACGTCAGCTACACGATTCTCAGAAGATCCAAACACCGTACATCTACGGAGGACATCATGGGACACGGTATTGCAGAAGCAATGCGGGGGTTGCTGGCGCTGATAGCCGGAATAGCGTTCGCGCTGCCCGTCGCGGGGGGTGAAGTCGAAGTGCTGCATTGGTGGACCTCGGGGGGCGAGGCTAAGTCCGTCGGCGAACTCAAGAAGATTCTCGAAAGCAAGGGCGACACATGGAAGGACTTCGCCGTCGCCGGGGGCGCGGGCGAGACGGCCATGACGGTCCTCAAGTCGCGCGTGGTGTCCGGCAAACCCCCCACAGCGGCGCAGGTCAAGGGACCCGGCATCCAGGAGTGGGCGCGTGAAGGCGTGCTGGCCAATCTCGACGACGTTGCCAAGGCCGGAAAATGGGACTCGCTGTTGCCGCCGGTTGTCAGCAACGTCATGAAGTACCAGGGGCACTATGTGGCCGTGCCGGTCAACGTGCACCGTGTCAACTGGATGTGGGCCAATCCCGAGGTCTTCAAGAAGGCGGGCGCCAAGATTCCGACCACCTGGGCCGAGTTCGAGGTGGCGGCAGACAAAATCCAGAAGGCCGGCCTGATCGCGCTCGCGCATGGCGGTCAGCCCTGGCAGGATTCCACGGTCTTCGAAGCCGTTGCACTCGGCACCGGGGGCGCGGATTGGTACAAAAAGGCTTTCGTCGACCTCGATGCCAAGTCGCTGGGCAGCCCGCAGATGGAAAAATCCTTTGCAACGTTGCGCATGATCCAGAAATACATCGACAAGGACGCTGCCAACCGCGACTGGAATCTGGCCACCGCGATGGTGATCAACGGCAAGGCCGCGATGCAGTTCATGGGAGATTGGGCCAAAGGGGAATTCAGCGCGGCTGGCAAGAAGCCCGGCAAGGATTATGTCTGCATGCCAATTCCGGGTAACCAGGGCACCTACACCTTCAATATCGATAGCTTCATCATGTTCCAGCAAAAGGATGCATCGGCCTCGACGGCGCAGTCGCATCTGGCTGCCGCCATCATGGAGCCGAAGTTCCAGGAAGTATTCAACCTCAACAAGGGCTCGATTCCGGTGCGTCTTGGCATGAACCTGGACAAGTTCGACCAGTGCGCCAAGGATTCAGCCGCCGAATTCGTGGCTGCGTCCAAGAGCGGCAAGCTCGTGCCCAGTTGGGCGCACGAGATGGCGATGCCTCCGGCCAACAAGGGCGCCATGTTCGATGTGGTCACCAACTTCATGAACACCCCGTCCATGACGCCCAAGGCCGCGGCGGAGAAAATGGCTGCCGCCGGCAGCGTCAGATAAGCTGGCTTGGCCGCCGCGGGGGCGGCAACACGCGCCCCTTGGCGGCCTTCGCTTATGGCGCCATGACGGCATCGAGATCCGGGACCGCGCCAGCGGTACCCGGCAACAGGTTGCGCGATTACGCGGCGACGCTCATGCCGAAAATCGTGCTCGGCCCGACGCTCGCCGTGGCCGTTGTTTTCATCTATGGCTTCATCCTGTGGACCGCGTGGCTGTCGTTCACCGAGTCGAGGTTGCTTCCGCGCTACGATCTCGTCGGCTTCGTGCAATACGTGGCCTTGTTCGAGAACGATCGCTGGTGGACGGCGCTGACCAATCTGGGGATCTTCGGATCGCTGTTCATTGTGAGTTGTCTGGTCACCGGGCTGCTCCTGGCGATCCTGCTCGACCAGCGCATCCGCGCCGAAGGGTTCTTGCGCGCGGTGTATCTCTACCCCATGGCGCTGTCATTCATTGTCACGGGTACCGCATGGCGCTGGATCCTGAATCCCGGTCTGGGCATCGAGCATCTGGTGCGCCAGTTCGGCTTCGAGGAGTTCACCTTCGACTGGATCGTGACACCGGGCATGTCCATTTACACCGTGGTGATTGCAGGCGCCTGGCAGTCGAGCGGCTTCGTCATGGCGTTGTTTCTGGCAGGCCTGCGCGGCGTCGATGACTCGATCATCAAGGCCGCGCAAGTCGACGGCGCGGGGCCAGTGCGCATATATCTGCGGATCATCATCCCGTCGCTTCGACCGGTATTCTTCAGCGCCGTGATCATTCTCGCGCACATCGCCATCAAGAGTTTCGACCTCGTGATGGCGCTCACCGGAGGCGGCCCTGGATTTTCTTCCGATTTGCCCGCAACCTTCATGTATGTGTTCGCGTTCAACCGCAACCAGATCGGCCTGGGGGCGGCCAGCGCCATGATGATGCTGCTGACCGTCGTGGCAATCATCGTGCCGATGATCTATTCGGAAACACGGAGGCAGGCACATGCCTGAGATCCGGCGCACCGAATCGGCCGGCAGCCGCACGTTTGGCCGGGTCCTGCTGTACGCGGTGCTGATCGCATTTGCGCTGTACTACCTGATGCCGCTGTTCGTAATGCTGACCACGTCGCTGAAAACCCTCGAGGACGTTCGCACTGGAAACCTGATTTCGCTACCGCAGAAGCTGTCGTTCGACGCCTGGATCAAGGCCTGGTCCGGCGCCTGCACCGGCGCGGATTGCAGCGGCCTTCGCGCCAACTTCTGGAATTCGGTGAGCTTCGTGCTTCCCGCCGTCGCCGTGTCCACGCTCGTGGGCGCGCTCAATGGCTACGTGCTGACCATGTGGCGCTTCCGCGGCAGCGACGCGTTTTTCACGTTGCTGCTGATCGGTTGCTTCATTCCTTTCCAGGTCGTGCTGTTGCCGATGGCCCAGACGCTGGGCTGGCTTGGCATCGCCAACACCACCGCCGGGCTGATTTTCGTGCACGTGATCTACGGGCTCGCCTTCACCACGCTTTTCTTCCGCAACTTCTATATCGCGATCCCGCCGGAGATGGTCAGGGCTGCGCGTGTCGATGGCGCCGGGTTCTTTCGCATTTTCTGGCGCATCATCCTGCCGTTGTCCCCGCCGATCATCGTGGTGTGCGTGATCTGGCAATTCACCCAGATCTGGAACGACTTCCTGTTTGGCGTGGTGTTCTCCAGCGGTGATTCGCAGCCCATCACGGTGGCGCTGAACAACCTGGTCAACACCAGTACCGGGGTCAAGGAATATAACGTTGATATGGCGGCGGCGATGATCGCCGGGCTGCCGACCCTGCTGGTCTATGTGGTCGCAGGCAAGTATTTCGTGCGCGGCCTGACGGCCGGCGCGGTCAAGGGGTAATCATGGCAACGCTTGAACTTCGTAACGTAAACAAGACCTACGGTACCGGCCTGCCGGACACCCTGAAGAACATCGAACTGTCGATCAAGGAAGGTGAGTTCCTGATCCTGGTCGGCCCTTCGGGTTGCGGCAAATCGACCTTGATGAATTGCATTGCCGGCCTGGAAAACATCACCGGTGGCGCGATCATGATCGGCGACCAGGACGTCAGCGGCATGAGCCCCAAGGATCGTGACATCGCCATGGTGTTCCAGTCCTACGCGCTGTACCCGACCATGAGCGTGCGCGAGAACATCGAATTCGGCCTGAAGATTCGCAAGATGCCCCAGGCGGCGATCGATGAAGAAGTGGCGCGAGTGGCCAAGCTGCTGCAGATCGAGCACCTGCTCAATCGCAAGCCGGGCCAGCTCTCCGGTGGCCAGCAACAACGCGTGGCCATGGGCCGTGCACTGGCGCGTCGCCCGAAGATCTACCTATTCGACGAACCGCTGTCCAACCTCGACGCCAAGCTGCGGGTCGAGATGCGTACCGAAATGAAACTGATGCACCAGCGTCTGAAAACCACCACCGTCTACGTCACCCACGATCAGATCGAAGCGATGACCCTGGGCGACAAAGTGGCGGTCATGAAGGACGGCATCATCCAGCAGTTCGGCACGCCGAAAGAGATCTACAACGACCCGGCCAATCTGTTCGTGGCGAGCTTCATCGGTTCGCCGCCGATGAACTTCATTCCACTGCGCCTGCAACGCAAGGACGGTCGCCTGGTGGCGCTGCTGGACAGCGGCCAGGCCCGCTGTGAATTGCCGTTGAACATGAACGATGCCGGTCTTGAAGACCGCGAAGTGATCCTGGGCCTGCGCCCGGAGCAGATCGTGCTGGCCGCCGCCGAAGCCACCGGCGCGCCGACCATTCGGGCCGAGGTGCAAGTCACCGAGCCGACCGGTCCGGACACCCTGGTGTTCGTGCAAATCAATGACACCAAGGTCTGCTGCCGCCTGGCGCCCGATGTGGCGCCGCAAGTGGGCGAGACCCTGACCTTGCAGTTCGACCCGGCCAAAGTGTTGCTGTTCGACGCCAAGACCGGCGAGCGCCTGGGCACTGCCGCTTCGTTGCCTGCCCAGGACCGTGCCGACAACGTCGCTCAATTCAAGGGACGCTGAAGTTTCAAATGATGTGTAGGGGCTTTTGTGAGAGTCCTGCTCTCACAAAGAAGTAAACCGCGTTAGATAAAAACAGTTAATAACAATAAAGACGAGGATGTAGGGATGAAAAAGCACCACAACAACACCCGGCTGATCTGCCAACTGTCAGCAGCAGCAGCCCTGGTACTGTCCGCCAATGCGATGGCGGACGACGCGTTCAGCGCCGACTCCAAGTGGATGACCGGTGATTGGGGCGGCGAACGTACCAAACTGATCGAGCAAGGTATCGACATCAAGGCGGATTACGTCGGTGAAGTCGGTGGCAACCTTGGCGGCGGCTACAACAACGACAAGACTGCCCGTTACGCTGACCAGTTCGGTCTGGGCGTGGCACTGGACCTGCAAAAGCTGTGGGGCTGGGACAACACCCAGGCCAAGATCCAGTTGACCAATCGTAATGGCGCAAACATCTCCAACGACCGTATCGGTGACCCGCGTGCCGGCACCTTGAGTTCGTCTCAAGAAGTCGACGGCCGAGGCCACATGGTGCGTCTGACCCAGTTCTGGGTTCAGCACCAGATGTTCGACAACAAGCTGGACGTGAAGCTCGGTTACTTCGGTGAAGGCGAAGACTTCAACACCTTCCCGTGCGACTTCCAGAACCTGTCGTTCTGCGGCTCCCAGGTCGGTAACTATGTAAACACCTGGTACAACTGGCCAGTCGCCCAGGCGGCTATTCGCGTGAAGTACAACATCACGCCTGAACTGTATGCGCAAATCGGTGCATACAACCAGAACCCGTCGCAACTGGAGCACGGCAACGGCTTCAAGCTCAGCGGCAGCGGCACCAAGGGCACCGTGATTCCGGTGGAATTGGTCTGGTCGCCTAAGGTCAATGGCCTGCCGGGTGAATACCGTGTGGGTTACTACAAGAGCGCCGCGGACGCCAACGACGTACTTAAAGATGTCAATGGCAACGATGCAGCCACCACTGGGGCAGCCTACCGTGTGCGCAGCAGCAAAACCGGCTATTGGGGCGTCGTGCAACAGCAACTCACTACCCACAATGGCGACGCTTCCCGCGGCTTGAACATCGCGGCCAACGCCACCTTCCACGACAAAGACACCAACCTGGTCGACAACTACCAGTCGGTGATGCTTGTGTACAAAGGCCCATTCGACGCCCGTACCAAGGATGACGTGGGTATCGGTGTGTCCCGTATCCATGCCAACAGCGACGTGAAGAAAAACGCCGAGCTGTATAACGAGGCCAACGGTTTCACCGATTACAGCGAAGCGGGTTACGCACCGCTGCGCAACACCGAATACAACGTCGAACTGAACTACGGCATCCACGTCACCAACTGGCTGACCGTGCGTCCCAACCTGCAATACATCGCCAACCCAGGTGGTGTTAAGCAAGTCGACAACGCGGTGGTAGCGGGCCTGAAAATTCAGTCTACGTTCTAACGTTGTTGCGATAAGCTCCTTCTCTCTGTGCGCATTTTGCGGGTAGCCATGGCTATCCGCTTTTTTTTGTGTGGGAGCTGGCTTGCCTGCGATGCGCGCCCCGCGGTGTATCTGCCACACCGAGGCGATGCCATCGCAGGCAAGCCAGCGCCTGCAAAGATATTCAGGACCGTGGCACATGCATGAGCATCCGCTGCAACGCTTTTTCAAATCCCTGCGCGAGCGGCCGGTATTCGCCTGGGAACGCTTCCAGATGCGCGATGTGCTGGTGATCGATCACCCGCTCTGCCAGGCGGTGTTCAGTCGCCAGGGCGCGCAATTGCTGCACTTTCAGCCCACGGGCCAGAAGCCCTGGCTGTGGTGCGCGGCCAAGTGGCCGCAGGTCGGCGCCATCCGTGGCGGCGTGCCGGTGTGTTGGCCGTGGTATGGCCGCCATCCCAGCGAAAACGCCTGGCCGTCCCATGGTTGGGCACGGCTGATCGACTGGAAATTGCTGGACAGCAGCACCGACGACGACGGCGTGCGTTTGCACTGGCAATTGCAGCTATGCGACTGGCAGGTGGACCTGCATGCACACCTGGGGGAAACCCTGGAGCTGCGCCTGGCCACCGAGCACCAGGACGAGCTGCCGTGCCAATTGAGCCATGCTTTGCACGCTTATTGGCGGATTGGCAACGTTGGTGAGATAGCGCTGTCTGGGCTCGATGGCGCGCAGGGCTACGACCAGCTGAATCGCCAGGCGTGCCAGCAGGAAGGCGAGTTGCGTGTCGATGGTGGGTGTCAGCGGGTGTTCCAGCACGACGGTGAACTGCACCTCAAGGACCATGCCTGGCAGCGCGAATTGTGCATCGACACCGGCGAGAGTGCCGACACGGTGGTGTGGCACCCGGGGAGTCGACCGTTGCTGGGGGTGAGCTTCAACGAGGCTGCAGGGTTTGTGTGTGTGGAGTCGGCAATGGCTGCTGCGAGCCTGGCGCCGGGGGAGCGGGCGCATTTGAGTTTGCAGGCGCGGGCGGGGGCTTGATCCGGATGTTCCGGTGTTGCTGATGCCGCTTTCGCGAGCAAGCCCGCTCCCACATTAGACCGAGTTCCACTTTTGGAATGCAGTCGAATGTGGGAGCGGGCTTGCTCGCGAAGAGGCCGGCACATTCACAGCAGATTCGGGCCTAGTTGAATTCATCCCCAACCGGATACCGGCTGTCGTTCAAGCTCTCTTTGATCTTGCGCAAATGCGGCTGGAAATCCACCCCGCGACGCAAGGTCATGCCCGTCGCCAGCACATCCAGCACCGTCAACTGAATGATCCGCGAGGTCATCGGCATGTAGATGTCGGTGTCTTCCGGCAACGGAATGTTCAGGCTCACCGTACTGGCCTTGGCCAGCGGCGAGTTTTCGGCGGTCACGCCCAGCACCGAGGCGCCGTTTTCCCGCGCAATACGTGCTACTTCCACCAGTTCACGGGTACGCCCGGTGTAGGAAATGATCACGAACAACTCCCCGGTGTGGGCCACCGAGGCGATCATCCGCTGCATCAGCACATCGGCGTGGGCCGTGACCGACAGGTTGAAACGGAAAAACTTGTGCAGCGCGTCCATGGCCACCGGCGCCGAAGCACCCAGGCCGAAGAAGTGGATCTGCCGAGCCTGGATCAGCAGGTCGACGGCCTTGCTGATCAGGTTCGGGTCCAGGGCCTGGCAGGCGCTGTCGAGGGACGCGATGGCACTGCCGAAGATCTTCTGGGTGTAGGCCTCCGGGTTATCATCGGCCTCCACCGCGCGGCTGACATACGCCGCGCCGCTGGCCAGGCTTTGCGCCAGCTGCAATTTAAGTTCAGGGTAACCACTCACGCCGAACGAGCGGCAGAAGCGGTTCACTGTAGGTTCGCTGACCGAAGCGGCCTGGGCGAGGGCGGCGATAGAGAAGCGGGTCGCCTGCTGCGGGTTGAGCAGGATGACCTCGGCGACTTTACGTTCAGCCTTGTTCAGTTCTTCGAGGCGTTTCTGGATCTGTTCCAGTAGATTTCGCACGCGGTCCATTCATGTTTCCTTAGGGCGACGATGCAAATAAGGGTCGTCAACCAATCGACGAGCGGCCCTTTGCGGTGGCCTATCCTACTGAGGGTAGTTGAACACCACCACTCGGAATACGTTTTTCGGGAAAATGTTGTGGTTATTACTACATTTTTCCTTGAGTGATGCCTTAAAAAAAGGTATTTGTAGCTTAACTTGATAAAAGAACAAACATCATGCCTTCGATAACCGTAGAACCCTGCACCTTTGCCCTGTTTGGCGCCTTGGGTGATCTGGCGCTGCGCAAGTTATTTCCTGCCCTCTATCAACTCGATGGTGCGGGCCTGCTGCACGAAGACACGCGCATCCTGGCCCTGGCCCGTGAGGCCGGTTCCGAGCAACAGCACCTGGCCCACATCGAAAAAGAATTGCGTGGTTACGTTGGCAAGGAACTGGACGAAACCGTCGCCCAACGTTTCCTGGCCCGCCTGACGTACCTGCATGTCGACTTCCTGAAGGCCGATGACTACGTCGCCCTGGCAGAGAACGCCGGCACTGAACAACGCCTGATCGCCTACTTCGCCACCCCGGCGGCGGTGTATGGCGCGATCTGCGAGAACCTGTCCAAGGTCGGCCTGGCGGAAAACACCCGCGTGGTCCTGGAAAAACCCATCGGTTCGGACCTGGATTCCTCGCGCAAGGTCAACGACGCCGTGGCGCAGTTCTTCCCGGAAAACCGCACCTACCGCATCGACCACTACCTGGGCAAAGAGACCGTCCAGAACCTGATCGCCCTGCGTTTTGCCAACAGCCTGTTTGAAACCCAGTGGAACCAGAACTACATCTCCCACGTGGAAATCACCGTGGCCGAGCAAGTAGGCATCGAAGGTCGCTGGGGCTATTTCGACAAGGCCGGGCAGCTGCGGGACATGATCCAGAATCACCTGCTGCAGCTGCTGTGCCTGATCGCCATGGACCCGCCGGCCGACCTGTCTGCCGACAGTATTCGGGACGAGAAGGTCAAGGTGCTCAAGGCCCTGGCGCCCATCAGCCCGGACGGCCTGACCACCCAGGTGGTGCGTGGCCAATACATCGCCGGCTACAGCGCCGGCAAGCCGGTACCGGGTTACCTGGAAGAAGAGAACTCCAACACCCAGAGCGACACCGAGACCTTCGTCGCCCTGCGTGCCGATATCCGTAACTGGCGTTGGGCCGGGGTGCCGTTCTACCTGCGTACCGGCAAGCGCATGCCGCAAAAACTGTCGCAGATCGTCATCCACTTCAAGGAACCGTCCCACTACATCTTCGCCCCGGAGCAGCGCTTGCAGATCAGCAACAAACTGATCATCCGCCTGCAACCGGACGAAGGGATTTCCTTGCGCGTGATGACCAAGGAGCAGGGCCTGGACAAGGGCATGCAACTGCGCAGCGGCCCGCTGCAACTGAATTTTTCCGACACCTATCGCAGCGCACGGATTCCCGATGCCTACGAGCGGCTGTTGCTGGAAGTAATGCGTGGCAACCAGAACCTGTTTGTGCGCAAAGATGAAATCGAAGCTGCGTGGAAGTGGTGTGACCAGTTGATCGCCGGATGGAAAAAATCCGGTGATGCGCCCAAGCCGTACGCGGCGGGCTCCTGGGGGCCAATGAGCTCGATTGCACTGATCACGCGGGACGGGAGGTCTTGGTATGGCGATATCTGATTTGAAACTGCCTCAGGGCGTGACTGCCCATGAGTACCGCAACCCGGTGCTGCTGGCGGATGGCTTGGCCAATGACGTGGCCGAACAACTGCGCGCGGCCATTAGTGCCCGTGGCGAGGCGACCCTGGTGGTGTCCGGCGGCCGCAGCCCGGTGGCGTTCTTCCAGAACCTCGCCAAGCAAGGCCTGGACTGGTCCAAGGTGACCATCACCCTGGCCGACGAGCGCTGGGTGCCGGTGGAACATGCCGACAGCAATGCCGGCCTGTTGAAGAAGTATTTGCTGCAAGGCCCGGCGGCCAAGGCCAAGTTCCTGAGCCTGTACAGCGTCGCCGCCACCCTTGACGACGCTGCCGAGCAGGCCGATCGCCTGCTGGCCGAGTTGCCGACGATTGATGTGCTGGTACTGGGCATGGGCGACGACGGCCACACCGCGTCGCTGTTCCCCAACAGCCCGAACCTGGCTGAAGCGTTGAAGCCGGACGGCAGCCGTCGTTGCTGGCCGATGCTGGCGCCGACTGTGCCGCACCAGCGCCTGACCATGAGTCGCGCGCTGCTGGCCACCGCCCACTACACCGTGCTGTCGATTTCAGGCAGCTCGAAATTGACCACCTTGAGCGCCGCGCTGGCCAGTGACGACGTTGCTGCCATGCCGATACGCGCGTTTTTGCAACCTACTCTAGAGATTTACTGGTGCCCATGAGCCAAGGATCAGCCGCGATGAACAGCCCTCAACCTACCGTTTCCATGGCGGACAAAGTTGCCTTGATCGACAGCCTCTGCGCCAAGGCGCGGATCCTGCCGGTGATCACCATTGCCCGTGAACAGGACATCCTGCCGCTGGCCGATGCCCTGGCAGCCGGTGGTTTGACCGCACTGGAAGTGACCCTGCGTTCGCAGTTCGGCCTCAAGGCCATCCAGGTACTGCGTGAGCAGCGTCCGGAGCTGTGCACCGGTGCCGGTACCGTGCTGGATCGTCATATGCTGGAAGCGGCCGAAGTGGCCGGTTCGCAATTTATCGTCACTCCCGGGATTACCCGTGACCTGCTGGAAGCCTCGGTACACAGCTCGATTCCGCTGTTGCCGGGCATCAGCAATGCCTCCGGGATCATGGAAGGTTATGGCCTGGGTTATCGCCGTTTCAAGCTGTTCCCGGCTGAAGTCAGCGGTGGCGTGGCGGCGATCAAGGCCCTGGGCGGCCCGTTTGGCGAAGTGAAATTCTGCCCGACTGGCGGGGTTGGCCCGGCCAACATCAAGAGCTACATGGCGTTGAAAAATGTGATGTGCGTGGGCGGTAGCTGGATGCTTGATCCGGAATGGGTCAAGAACGGCGACTGGGCACGCATCCAGGAAACCACCGCCGAGGCGCTGGCCCTGCTGGACTGATTGGATTTACCGAATCGTTGTTGCTGTGTTCTACGGCATTTTTGCGGTGCACTTGGTCGGTGTGCCGCTTTTTTTTGCCTGCGGAAAATGGCCCACTCCCACTGTAGGAGCGAGCTTGCTCGCGAAAAAACCGAGAGCACCGCTGGGTGTCAGGTTTCCCGTGTCATCGTTAACGACCTTCGCGAGCAAGCTCGCTCCTACAGTGATATCGCGCTCAGTTCGGTGATGGCTTTGATCAGCGCATGAATGTCTGCCGCTGACGTCAAAAAGCCTGGTGTCACCCGAATACAACTGCCGAACGAGGCCCCGCTGCGGGTTGTGGTGAAGAGGTTGTATTCCTTGAGCAGTCGGTCCGCCATCACCTGCTGATCCGGCTTGTCAGTGAACTTGAACGACGTGATCGCGCAATACAGCCGTGGGTCGTCCGGCGTCAGCACTTCAATTCCCGGCAACTGCCGCACCTCACTCACCCACAAATCCCGCAGGTAATTAAGGCGGGCGCCCTTGGCCCTGGATCCACCCAGCAAACGATGCTCTTCGAACACCAGCGGCAAGGTCATCAACGCCGGGAAATTCGGCGTGCTGTATGGCGTGCGGGCACGTACATCGGTGGCCGGGTAATGAAACTCACCCATGTCCGGATCAATGTCTGCCAACCGTTGCGGGTCGATATAAATAAAGCCCAGGGTCAACGGCGCACCGATCCACTTGTGCAGGTTGAAACCGGCAAACGCGATACCCAACTGCGCCAGGTTGAACTCGATCTGCCCCAGCGCATGGGCGCCATCGAGGATCACATCAATTCCATGTTCCCTGGCAGCGCCGGCAATCGCCTCCACCGGCATCACCAGCCCGGTGCGGTGAGTCACGTAGGTCAGTGCCAGCAGTTTCAGGCGGGGATAGCGCAGGAACGCATCGCGATACGTCTGCACCAGGCTGTCGAAACTGGCCGGGTGTTCGTGGGCAATTTCGATCACTTCTACACCGCGATTCTGCGCCAGCCAGCGCATGGCGCCCTTGACGGTGTCGTACTCCAGGTCGCTGATCAGCACCTGGTCGCCGGGCTGCAAGCGGTTGTAGTTGCGGATCAGCGACTGCAACGCATCCGAGGCGCAGCGGGTGAGGGCGATGGCTTCAGGATCGGCGTCCATCAACTGCGCCAACTGGTTACGGATCTCGACGTTTTCGCCCTGCTCGAAACGCTGGCGCACATGGATCGAGTTGCTGCGGTTGATGAAGGCGACGTTGTCCTGATACTGCTCAAGTACCGCGCGGCTCATGCGCCCGAAGTAACCGTTTTCGAGGTTGATCGGGCCGGGCTCCAGGTCGTAGCGCTGGGCGATGGCGTGCCAGTGTTGTTCGTCGCGGGTACTGTCCATGTGCGTGCTCTATTAATGACGAGGGGCAGGCTTGCCGTGTTTGGCGCGTAGGGGTTCCAGCAGTTCGGATAAACCGTTGTGGTCGATTTCCTGCATCAGGGCCAGCAACCCGCCCAGTTCGCCGTGGGGGAAACCTTCACGGGCGAACCAGTTCAGGTAGGGGCCGGGCAGGTCGGCAATGATCCGGCCCTTGTACTTGCCGAAGGGCATTTCGCGGGTGATCAGCAGTTCAAGTTTTTCAGGGTTCATTGCGGCTTCAGGTGTTTGAGTCGGTGCTTTGGAAAATACAGGCATTCTGCATGGAGGCCAAATGACAGATCATGCAAATAAAGCGGATACAGATTTTTGTGTATTGGCTAACTTATTGAAATTTAAGTAATAAATTGTTTTTCAAAAGCTGGCACGGGCGCTGCAATTACTAATACACGTTTCTTAACCCGCGAAGGAATTGAAAAATGACTGATATCAACAAAGAATCGATCTCCGTACTCAACGACCTGATCGAGACCAGCAAAGACGGCCAGGAAGGCTTCAAGACCTGCGCAGAAGACATCAAGCACCCTGAACTCAAAGCCCTGTTTGCCAAACGTTCCGTTGATTGCGGTACCGCCGCTGCCGAACTGCAGACCGCAGTAAGAGCACTGGGTGGCGATCCGGAAGATTCCGGCAGCGTCGCCGGTGCCTTGCACCGTGGTTGGGTCGACGTGAAGTCGATGGTGACCGGTAAAGACGAAGAAGCCGTGCTGAACGAAGCCGAGCGCGGTGAAGACCACGCACTGAAGGCTTACAAAGAAGCGATCGAGAAGATCAACAAGCACAACCTGCTGGGCATTCGTGACTTGGTAGAGCGTCAGTTCCACGGCGCGCAACGCAACCACGACCAGGTGAAAGCCCTGCGTAACCAGGCTCGCGCTCAGTCTTGAGCCCCGCCTGAATAAAAAAGCCCCGCAGATGCGGGGCTTTTTCATGGGCGTTCGTTCAACCGATGCTGATGGCCGGCAGTTCGGTCAGGGTCACGGTCTGCTGCTTGCGTGGCGCGAGGATCTCGGCTTCGCCATCCACCACCAGTTCATCGCGCTGGTTGAATACGCGGGTGGCGATGCGCACGCGGAATTTCGGCAGCTTCTCGAGGATTTCCAGACGCACGGTCAGGGTGTCGCCGATTTTGACCGGCTTCTGGAAGGTCATTTGCTGGCCGATATAGATCGTGCCGGGCCCAGGCAACTCGCACGCAACCGCCGCGCTGATCAGGGCGCCGCTGAACATGCCGTGGGCAATGCGCTCCTTGAACATGGTCGCCTTGGCGAATTCGGCGTCCAGATGCACCGGGTTGTGGTCGCCGGACATTGCCGCGAACAACTGGATATCGCGCTCTTCGACGGTCTTGCTGTAGCTGGCGGTCTGGCCGACTTCGAGGGCTTCGTAAGGCGTGTTGGTAACCTGGGTCATCAGTTGGTGCATCCTGTGGCTAATCAGAAATCTTAATATATTGATTTTAAACGAAAAATCATTCGCAGCGAGTAGGGCGGCGCAGCACTGCTGCCTGTGCCAGCCACGTCAGCACGTCGGCTGTGACCGCATCACGGTTGGTTTCGTTGAATAATTCGTGGCGCGCCTGTGGGTAAATGCTCAGCTCCAGGTGCTGGCAGCCGGCTTCACGCAACGCGTTGGCCAGACTTTTGAGACGCTTGCCTTCACTGACCGGATCACATTCACCGCCCATTATCAGGATCGGCAGCCCCGGGTCTATCTGAGCGAGATTGGACGCTTTGCTGATTTGCTGCAAGCCGCCCAGCAGGTCGATCCACAGCTGGTTGGTGCAACGGAAGCCGCAAAGCGGGTCGCTGACGTACTTGTCGACCTCGGCCGGGTCACGGCTGAGCCAGTCGAAAGCGGTGCGATTGGGTTTGAACGCCTTGTTGAACGATCCAAATGACAGGAAATCAATCAGCGCACTGCGCCCGCGCAACCCCTGGCGCAGGCGTTCGACATGGGCAATCACCTTGGCCGCGCCGTACAGCGCCACCGGCTGGAAATTCGAGCCGCTGAGAATCGCCCCGTTAAGGCTCGCGCTGTGGTGCAGCAGGTACGCCTGGGCAATGTAGCTGCCCATGCTGTGGCCCAGTAGGATGATCGGCACCCCCGGCGCTTGCTGGCCGATATGCTGGTTGAGGCTCGCCAGGTCGCCCACCACCTTGTTCCAGCCGTCTTTCTCGGCGAACAGCCCCAGGGTGCCCTCGTCGGCGGTACGCCCGTGGCCGCGCTGGTCGGGGGCGTACAGGCCGTAGCCGGCATCGCACAACGCCTGGGCCAGGCGGGCATAGCGGCCACTGTGCTCGGCCATGCCGTGGGCCAGCATGATCAGCGCCTTGGGCGGCCCGTCCGGCAGCCACTGGTTGACGTACACCCGACTGCGGTCATTCGCGGTCAGCCAGAAAGTGGTGTGGTTCATGGCGCTTCCTTTGCTCAGGGTCGTTGCAGTGTATAGCTCATTCACCGCAGGCCGCTGGATCAGCGCTGGCCTTGGCGGGGAGATTCACACAATCAATGACGCATCTTGTTGTATTTGCCTGATTGACCATAGCTGCTAACGTCCCCAAAGCTCCGCTTTCATCGCAACATCAAAAGCGGCCGGACCACTCAGGTAAGAGGACAAGAATAATGCAACCTGATTTCTGGAATGACAAACGCGCAGCCGGGGTTCCCAACGAGATCGACCTCACAGCCTATAAATCGGTGATCGAAGTCTTCGAGCGTTCCTGCAAGACCTTTGCCGATCGTCCGGCGTTCAGCAACATGGGGATCACCCTGACCTACGCCGAGCTGGATCGGCGCAGCGCCGCGTTCGCCGGTTACCTGCAGTGGCACACCGACCTCAAGCCGGGTGACCGCATTGCCGTGCAGATGCCCAACGTCCTGCATTATCCGATTGCCGTGTTCGGCGCCCTGCGCGCCGGGCTGATCGTGGTCAACACCAACCCGTTGTACACCCCGCGGGAAATGCGTCACCAATTCAAGGATGCCGGCATTCGTGCGCTGGTGTACCTGAACCTGTTTGGCTCGCGTGTTGAAGAAGTCAGCAAGGACACCGAGATCGAATACCTGATCGAAGCGAAGATGGGCGACTTCATGCCCGCTGCCAAGGGCTGGCTGATCAACACCGTGGTCGACAAGGTGAAGAAGATGGTCCCGGCCTATAACCTGCCGCAAGCCATCTCCTTCAAGCGCGCCCTGCGCATGGGCGCCGGCCAGGCACTCAACCGCCATCCGGTGACCCTCGACGACATCGCGGTGCTGCAATACACCGGCGGCACCACCGGCCTGGCCAAGGGCGCAATGCTTACCCACGGCAACCTGGTGGCCAACATGCAGCAAGTGCGGGCGTGCATGTCGCAACTGGGGGACGACGGCCATCCGCTGATCAAGGAAGGCCAGGAGGTGATGGTGGCGCCGCTGCCGCTGTACCACATCTATGCCTTCACCGCGAATTGCATGTGCATGATGGTATCGGGCAACCACAACGTACTGATCACCAATCCCCGGGACATTGGCGGCTTTATCAAGGAGCTGAAAAAGTGGCGCTTCACCGGGCTGCTGGGGCTCAACACCCTGTTCGTGGCCTTGATGGACCACCCGGACTTCAAGAGCCTGGATTTCTCCCACCTCAAGCTCACCAACTCCGGCGGCACCGCACTGGTCAAGGCCACGGCCGAGCGCTGGCAGCAACTGACCGGCTGCGCGATTGGTGAAGGCTACGGCTTGACCGAAACCTCACCGGTGGCCAGCACCAACCCCTATGGCGGCAAATCGAAGCTGGGCACCGTGGGCATTCCGGTGCCGGGCACGGCGATGAAGATCATCGACGACAACGGCGCGGAGCTGCCGCTGGGCGAGCGGGGCGAGCTGTGCATCAAGGGCCCGCAAGTGATGAAGGGCTACTGGCAGCAGCCGGTGGCGACCGCCGAGACCCTGGACGCCGAAGGCTGGCTCAAGACCGGCGATATAGCGGTGATCGACCCGGACGGCTTTGTGCGCATCGTTGATCGCAAGAAGGATCTGATCATCGTCTCGGGGTTCAACGTGTACCCCAACGAGATCGAAGACGTGGTGATGGCGCATCCGGCGGTGGCCAGCTGCGCGGTGATCGGCGTGCCGGACGAGCGTACCGGCGAGGCGGTGAAGCTGTTTGTGGTGGCCCGTGCCCAGGGCGTGAGCCTTGAAGAGCTGAAGACCTACTGCAAGGCCAACTTCACCGGCTACAAGGTGCCCAAGCATATTGTGTTGCGTGAGTCGTTGCCGATGACGCCGGTGGGCAAGATCCTGCGGCGCGAATTGCGCGACATAGCCTGATTTGAAATAAGGTCAAAAAATGTGGGAGCGGGCTTGCTCGCGAAAGCGGTGTACCAGTCGACATATCCTGTGACTGACACTGCGCTTTCGCGAGCAAGCCCGCTCCCACATTTGGTTTTTATTCATTCAGTTTAAATGCGTAGAAGCCCATTCCAGAGCCCTTTCTTGGCTTATAGAATCTTTGCTCTAAAAATGACCATTAGATATTCTTGAGTCATGTTTATGACCGTAGGGGCCTCTTTTGGCTCTAGGCGGCCCTTGGCAAAGCTGCTACTCTCGGCGCGCTTTGTGACCTCTTGGCCTGCTTTTAACCGCCAGACTCACCCAAAAACAAACAAATAATAATCGCATCAAATGCGATGAATGAATTCGCGTCGCTGAGGAGTGGGCTTCCATGATCGAAGACTTTTGGAAGGATAAGTACCCCGCCGGGATTGCTGCAGAAATCAATCCAGACGAGTATCCGAATATTCAGGCGGTACTGAAGCAGTCCTGCCAACGCTTCGCCAACAAACCGGCTTTCAGCAACCTGGGCAAGACAATCACCTACGGTGAACTGTACGAACTGTCCGGCGCCTTCGCCGCTTACCTGCAACAGCATACCGACTTGCAGCCCGGTGATCGAATCGCCGTGCAACTGCCCAACGTCCTGCAATACCCGGTCGCCGTATTCGGTGCCATCCGTGCCGGCTTGATCGTGGTCAACACCAACCCGCTGTACACCGCGCGGGAAATGGAACACCAATTCAACGACTCCGGTGCCAAGGCCCTGGTCTGCCTGGCCAACATGGCGCACCTGGCTGAAAAAGTCGTGCCCAAGACTTCCGTCCGGCACGTGATCGTCACCGAAGTCGCCGACCTGTTGCCGCCGCTCAAGCGCCTGCTGATCAACAGCGTCATCAAGTACGTGAAGAAGATGGTCCCGGCCTATCACTTGCCCAAGGCGATCAAGTTCAACGACGTATTGGCCAAGGGCCACGGCCAGCCGGTGAACGAAGTCAGCCCCGCCAGCGACGAAGTCGCCGTGCTGCAATACACCGGCGGCACCACGGGCGTGGCCAAGGGCGCGATGCTGACCCACCGCAACCTCGTCGCCAACATGCTGCAGTGCAAGGCGCTGATGGGCTCCAACCTCAATGAAGGTTGCGAGATCCTGATTACCCCGCTGCCGCTGTACCACATCTATGCCTTCACCTTTCATTGCATGGCGATGATGCTGATCGGCAACCACAACATCCTGATCAGCAACCCGCGCGACCTGTCGGCGATGGTCAAGGAACTGTCGAAGTGGAAGTTCAGCGGCTTTGTCGGCCTGAACACCCTGTTTGTTGCCCTGTGCAACAACGATGCCTTCCGCAAGCTGGATTTCTCGGCGCTGAAGGTCACCCTGTCAGGCGGCATGGCCCTGCAACTGGCGGCGGCCGAGCGCTGGAAAGCGGTCACCGGCTGCTCCATCTGCGAAGGTTACGGCATGACCGAAACCAGCCCGGTGGCCACCGTGAACCCGATCCAGAACATCCAGATCGGCACCATCGGCATTCCGGTGCCGTCGACCCTGTGCAAGGTCATCACCGATGACGGCGTCGAGCTGGCGCTGGGTGAAGTGGGCGAGTTGTGCGTCAAGGGCCCGCAAGTGATGAAGGGCTACTGGCAGCGCGAAGACGCCACCGCCGAGATCCTCGACAGCGAAGGCTGGCTGAAGACCGGTGACATCGCGATCATCCAGCCGGATGGCTACATGCGCATTGTCGACCGCAAGAAGGACATGATTCTGGTCTCCGGTTTCAACGTCTACCCCAACGAGCTGGAAGACGTGCTGGCGACCCTGCCGGGCGTGCTGCAATGCGCGGCCATTGGTGTGCCGGACGAGAAGTCCGGGGAACACATCAAGATCTTCATCGTGGTCAAGCCGGGTGCCAGCCTGACCAAAGACCAGGTGATGGAGCACATGCGCGCCAACGTCACCGGCTACAAGGTGCCCAAGGCCGTGGAATTCCGCGATGCGCTGCCGACTACCAACGTCGGCAAGATCCTGCGCCGCGAACTGCGGGACGAAGAACTGAAAAAGCTGGGTTTGAAGAAGTAAATCGGCCCCAACGAAAAGCCCCGCAGATGCGGGGCTTTTTATTGAACGCTGATTCCGCCACTTGGAATGCAATCCAATGTGGGAGCGGGCTTGCTCGCGAAAGCGGAGTATCAGTGACATATCGGTGACCGACACTCCGCTTTCGCGAGCAAGCCCGCTCCCACAGTTTTTACCGTATTCCTACAGTGCGAACTGCGCGAAGCTCACACCGGCACCGGCCGGGCGTACGTCCTTGAGGAACGAGTCCTTGTCGGCACTCAGCTCCAGGGTAATCTCCGGCTTGCGCTTGCCGGCATTGCGCACCACCAGGCCTTCCAGCTTCTCGCGCAAAAACACCGTTGGCACCTTCAGGTGCAGCAACTGGTCGCTCTCGGCGTTGTGCATCAACAAGTGGATCCACTCGTACTGGCCCACGGCAATCCGGCCCACCGGCAGGTCGAACCACCAGATGTTGCGTTTGCGGTCCAGGTCGGTGAAGTGGCAGTTGTTGACACCGAGTACGGCACCGCCCAGTTCCTGGTTTCTGCGGGCAATGGCCTGTGCTTTATTGAGTTTCATAACCTTCCTACGGGATCTGTTACCCAGCGCTTGCGCCTGGATGTGCCCGGCATTCTCGTGGGTTGGCCGCAAAACATAAAGCCAAACCTGTACGGCGCGATGAAATGCCGCTGAAAAAATAATTGAAACTCTCTGGAAAGGCCAAGGGTCAACGATTACGTAGTGACCAAAATCCTTGATTGTTCCCAGGAGAAATACCATGAGTAGCACATCGGATAAGGCAAAAGGTTTGGCGAACGAAGCCGTAGGCAACATCAAGCAAGGTGTTGGCAAAGTCACCGGCAACGACAAGTTGCGGGCTGAAGGCGTGGTTCAGGAAAAGAAAGGTGAAGTGCAAAAAGCAGTCGGCGACACCAAGGACGCAGTAAAGAAAGCGGTCAAATAGTCCCGACCTGGCTGCCTGCACTCCAGCAGCCCGACGGCCATCCACGGATGGCCGTTTTTGTGTCACCTGCAGTGATTAAAGTTTGGAAATTGTTTCAAGGTCGCCAAATAAGCTACCTTGATGTAGAAAACGGCCCCTGAGTCGCCCACGAACTCAACTTTTTGCGGCGAAAGGAGACGCTATGATTTTTCCGGTATTACAAGGCTTGCCCCTGCACAAAGTGCTGGTGCGCACTGTCACAGAGTTCCTCGATGACGAGATGCCTACGTACGCCTCGGCGCTGGCCTACCAGATGCTGTTCTCGCTGTTTCCCTTCCTGCTGTTCCTGATTGCCCTGATCGGTTTCCTGCACCTGCCGGACTTCTTCACCTGGCTGCGCATGCAATCGGAACTGGTATTGCCGCCCCAGGCCCTGGAGCAGGTCAACCCGGTGATCGACCAGTTGCAGCAATCCAAGGGTGGCCTGTTGTCGGTGGGTATCGTGATCGCGCTGTACACCGCCTCGGCGGGTGTGCGCCTGATGATGAGTGCGATGAATGCCGCCTATGACGTGGTGGAAGGCCGACCGATCTGGAAGCGTTTCCCGCTGTCGATTTTCTACACCGTAGGCTTCGCCGGCATGCTGTTGGCCGCCGCCGCCTTGATGGTGCTCGGGCCCCAGGTGATGGAATGGCTGGCGGGGCAGATCGGCATGCAGGAATTCGTGGTCACCCTGTGGACCATCCTGCGTTGGCCGCTGATCGTCATCCTGTTGATGTTCTCCGTGGCGTTGATGTACTACGTGATGCCTGACGTGAAGCAGAAGTTTCGCTTCATCACACCGGGTTCGGTGCTGGCGGTGGTGGTCTGGATCGTCGCTTCCCTGGGGTTTGGCTACTACGTCAAAACCTTTGCCGACTACAACGCCATGTATGGCAGTATCGGCGCGATCATTGTGCTGCTGTTGTACTTCTACATCTCGGCTGCCGTGCTGTTGCTGGGGGCGGAGATGAACGCGGTGATCGAACACATGTCGGCCGAAGGCAAGGATCCTGGTGAAAAGGACTTTGGCGAGCACGACGAAAAAAAGCATGTCTCAGGCCTTGGCCGCGAACCTTCCCTCAAGCCCACTACCGATGAAGTCTGATCGATGATCCGTGAAATCCTGAAAATGGGCGATGAGCGCCTGCTGCGTATTGCCCCGCCGGTTCCGCCGGAAATGTTCGACAGCCCCGAGCTGTGGCAGTTGATTGATGACATGTTCCAGACCATGGAACACGTCGGCGGCGTCGGCCTGGCCGCGCCACAGATTGGAGTGGACCTGCAACTGGTGATCTTCGGTTTCGAGAGCAGCGAACGCTACCCGGACGCGCCCGCCGTGCCCCAGACCATCCTGATCAACCCGCTGATCACGCCGCTCAGCCCGGTGCTGGAAGAAGGCTATGAAGGGTGCCTGTCGGTGCCGGGTTTGCGCGGGGCCGTGGACCGTTACCAGCAGATTCGCTACGAAGGGTTTGACCCCAAGGGCGAGCCGATTGTGCGGATTGCCGAAGGCTTTCACGCGCGGGTGGTACAGCACGAGTGCGATCACCTGATCGGCCGGCTGTACCCATCGCGGATTACCGATTTCAGCAAGTTCGGGTTTATCGAAGTGATGTTCCCGGATATGGATCCGACGGCAGACGAATAACCCTCAGGCAAAACACACCTCAAACTGTGGGAGCGGGCTTGCTCGCGAAAGCGGAGTGCCAGTCACCGAAGATATAGACTGATCCACCGCATTCGCGAGCAAGCCCGCTCCCACATTTGTTCTGCGTGCATTCAGCTTATTTTGCGGGCTTCACAAACCGCAACGTCATCCGGTCCGACTCACCAATCGCCACATACTTGGCCTTGTCCTTCTCCCCCAACGTCAACGCCGGCGGCAAGGTCCAGACCCCATCCGGGTAGTCCTTGGTATCTTTCGGGTTGGCATTCACCTCGCTCTGCCCCTCAAGCTTGAACCCCGCATCCGTCGCCAGTTTCACCACATACGCGGTGGTCAGGTAACCGCTGTGCTTGATGTCTTCCAGCGATGCCCCGTCCTTGGCCCGGTGATCCACCACCCCCAGCACGCCGCCCGGTTTCAACACCTTGAAGAACGCCTCGAACATCGCCGGCGCCGTATCCGCCATCACCCAGTTATGCACGTTGCGAAAGGTCAGCACGGTGTCGGCCGAACCAGGCTTGCCCAGCAACGGAGCCTTGGGGTCGAACTCGGCGAAGCCGGCCTTGGAATAATGCAGCGGGTCTGCGGCGAATTTCTTTTTCAGGTTTTCTTCTGATGTACGCGCGTAGGCACTGCTGTTCGGCGCCTGCACGGCAGCGATGTAGTGGCCGTTATCCTTGAGCAGCGGCGCCAGCAGCTCGCTGTACCAGCCGCCACCGGGGGTCATTTCGATCAGGGTCTGGTCGGCCCGCAGGCCAAAGAATTCCAGGGTCTGCTGCGGGTGGCGATAAACATCGCGCGCGCTGTTGGCCGGCACGCGCCAACTGCCGGCGAGCACGGTTGCATACTGCTCGGCGGAAACCGGCGCTTCGGCTGCCTGGCTCAAGGCCGGGGCGAGGAGGGCTGCAAGGGATAAGGCTGCAAGGGTCGCTTTCATGATCATCCTGTAATGGGCCGCTGGTGCCGCCGAGGCTAGCATGGGGCCCACAACGGCTGATCACACTTTATTGAAGGTCGACCTCACCAACGGTTCTAAGCCCATGGCGATCATCGGCTTGTTGCGTTTGTAGCGCACCAGGCGCTCCGACAAGGACTGCGGCAGCAACGTGTCCTGGGTAAAACCCTGACGTTGATAAAAGCCTTCCAGGTCCGGATGGCACAGCAGCCACACCGTGCCTTCAACGCTTGCGACCGAGGCGCGAATCAATTGCGCCGCCAGCCCCTGGCCACGCAGCGCCGGGTCGACAAACAGCCCGGTCAACCACTGCCCACCCACCACCGGCGTCAGGCACAGGCCCGCGACAATCTCGCTGCCCTTGGCCACCCACAACTGGCCACCCTTGAGGGCCTTCATCGGTGAGTTATGGCTGCGATAGAACTTGTTCAGCAGCGGCCACAACGGCTCTGCCAGTCGGTCGATGTGCAACTCGGGCATGGTTTTCAAACACGCGAATCCAGGGGGTGCAGATTATAAGTCGGGCAAAGCGCCTTCTGTTGGGCAATCGGTGTTATACCCAGTGTTACATCCCCTGTAAGTGGAGCACGCATCATGGCCAAAGGTCTGAATTCCAAGAAAGCTGACAAGAAGAAACCGGCAAAGACCGCCGATGAAAAACGCGCCGAGAAAAAGGCCAAGAAAACCGACAGCAACCTGTTCGGTCATTAAGTTCTAAGCTAAGTACCAAACGATCTGCAAGGTTTTCCCGCCCCATTGCACAGAGCAGGATGAAGCCGACTTTTTCGTCGGCCACGCCTGCCCTGAGCTGCCGATGTCCAACTACCTTGATGAAACCCAGCGCCGGGAAATCGAAGCCCTGGCCCAGACCTTTACCGCCCGCACCGAGTGGCCGACCTGGCTGCTGTTGATCGGCGTCTATGCCGGCTGGTTTGCCGTGATCCTCGCCAGCCACTGGCTTGGCCTGTGGCTGAGTACCGCACTGTTGATCCCGCTCGTGACGCTGTGGATGTCCCTGCAACACGAACTGCTGCACGGCCATCCCACGCGCTTCACTGCTTTGAACAAACTCCTCGGCTACGCACCGTTTGCCGTCTGGTACCCCTACACCCTGTACCGCAACTGCCACCTGGTGCACCACAACGACGAAGACCTGACGGTGCCCGGTGTCGACCCGGAAAGCCGCTACCTGAATCAGCGGCAGTGGGATGACAGTTCGCTGTTCGAGCGCACCTTGCATTGGCTGACCAAGACCGTCCTGGGGCGCTTCCTGTTGGGTTCGCCGCTGGCGCTGTGGAAGCTGGCGCGCAACGAGGTCAGGCGCCTGCGCAAAGGCCAGCGCCAGGCGTGGCTGATGTGGCTGAGCCATGGCACTGTGACCGTGCTGATGCTGACCTTCATCGCCCACTACAGCGTGCTGCCGGTGTGGCACTACGTGGCGCTGGTCAGCGTGCCGGCCTTGTCGGTGGCGGCGATCCGTTCCTACTATGAGCATCGCCCGCACCCACAACCGGAACAGCGCACGGTGCTTAACGAAGCCGCCTGGCCGTGGACCTGGCTGTTCCTCAACAATAACCTGCACCTGGTGCATCACGACTTGCCGAAGCTGCCGTGGTATTTGCTGCCCACCGTGTACCGCGCGCGCCGCGAACAATGGGTGGCGCGCAGCGGCGGGTTCCTGGTGCAGGGTTACGGCCAGTTGATCGGCCGTCACGGGCTCAAGGCCATCGACAGCCCACGGCACCCCTTTGCTTGAGAGACGACCATGAGTGACCGCTACGCCGAACTGCTGATGTACGTGGCGCCGCAGCAGGTGCAACAGGCCAATGAGCGCTGGCTATCGCGCATCCTTGAGCGCCTGGGCGCGACCCGCCGCAAGGCTGATCATCTCGACCTGCGCAGCCTGTGGCGTGCCCCGCAATTGCTGCTGACGCAAACCTGCGGCTACCCGCTGATGACCGAGCTGCGCGGGCAAGTCCAGGTGATTGGCCGCCCGCGCTACGAACTGCCCCACAGCAGCGGCGGCCAGCATTGCAGCCTGCTGCTGACCCGCGACGACAATCCCCGCGTTGCCTTGGCGGACTTCCAAGACAGCCGCGGTGTGATCAACGGCCATGACTCCAACAGCGGCATGAACCTGCTGCGCGAACGCCTGGCGCCGCTGCAGCAGGGCGGTCGGTTCTTTGCCGAAGTCGGCATCAGCGGCGCCCATCGCGAAAGCCTGCGCTGGCTGCGGGAAAACCGCGCTGACCTTGCCGCCATCGACAGCGTGACCTACGACTACCTCGCCCGTTTTGCGCCAGAGGAAGTGGCCGGGCTGAGGGTCGTCACCCGCAGCGCGCCCAGCCCGACGCTGCCTTACATCAGCGCGTCGGGCTCAAGTGAACACCTGCGGGAGGTCATGAACCTGGCCTTGCAGGATCTGCCCGAAGTGGTGCAAACCCTCGGCGTACACGAAGTGCTGCCCGCCACCGAAGCGGATTACCAGGTGCTGCTGGATTACCGGCAGCAGGCGGAAGCCTTGGGTTATCCACGCCTCCAATGATCGTTCCCACGCTCCGCGTGGGAACGCATCCTGTGACGCTCTGCGTCACCATTTCAAAGCAGACGCAGAGCGTCCAAGGCGGCATTCCCACGCAGAGCGTGTGAGCGATCGGTTATATAAAAATACCTTTTAAATATTATTAAAGAATAAGCAGCCTTGCTAGGATCGCTCCACCGGAACACCGGACATAACGCGCAACCTACTCAGATGGAGCCACTATGTCCGGCGCCGACACTTCTCACAGCGATTACGTGGGCGGATTGTTCCGCAGTCATTACGACTGGCTGTGCGGCCGTTTGCACCGCCATCTCGATTCCCGTGCCCACGCCGAAGACATCGCCGCCGACACCTTCGTCCAACTGTTGAGTTCCCCGGGCGTGGCGCCGATCCGCCAGCCACGCGCCTTGCTCACCACCATTGCCCAACGCCTGATGTACCAGCTATGGCGTCGCCGTGACCTGGAGCGCGCCTACCTCGACGCCCTCGACCAGGACGAAACCTCGCCCGCGCCATCCCCTGAGGATTTGGCGCAGATGCTCGAAGCCCTGCAGGCCATCGACCAGTTGCTCGACGGCTTGCCGGCCAAGGTCAAGGCGACCTTTCTGCTGTCGCAACTCAATGGCCTGACCTACCCGGAAATTGCGGCCGAGCTGGGCATTTCCCAACGCTCGGTCAGCGACTACATGACCCGTGCCGTCAACCGCTGCCTGCGGCTGTGCCTGGAATGAGCGACGACCTGATCGACAGCGCCACTCGCTGGGTGGTGTTGCTGCGCTCCGGCGAGGCGAGTGCCGCCGACTGGCAGCGTTACCATCAGTGGCGCGCCGCAGACCCGCGTCACGAAGCCTTGTGCCAACAACTGGAAACCCGCCTCGGTGTGTTTCAAATTCCGCAGGCCCAAGGCGTCAGCGGCAAGGTATTGCAGCAGGCACTGGACGCGCCATCCAGCCGCCGCACCGTATTGCGCGGTGCCCTGGTGGGCGCTGGCCTGATGCTGGGCGCCGGTTGGCTGGCCCGGCCGGTGGTGGAGGATTTGACCGCCGATATCCGCACCGGCACCGGCGAACGGCGCACTGTAGCGCTGGCGGATGGCAGCGAGTTACTGCTCAACGCCCGCAGTGCCGCCGACATCCAGTTCGACCCACAACACCGCGTGGTGCGCCTGCGCGATGGCGAGTTGCTGGTGAAGATTGCCAGGGACAGCAACCGACCGTTTTTCATTCAGACCGATCAAGCTCGACTGCATGCCTTGGGCAATCGCCTGTTGCTGCGCGAGCGCGAAGGGCAGGGCCATGTGGTGGCGCTCAACGGCGCCCTGGAGATCGATGGCCAGAACGGCGAACGCCTGCAACTGGAGGCCGGGCACGAGGTGACTTACGACCGCTTCGGCTTCGGCCCGGTGCTGGCCAGTTCCTCGGGGGCGACGGCGTGGATCGACGGTTTCCTGCAAGTGCGCGACCGCCCGCTGGTGGAAGTGATCGACGCACTGCGCCCGTATCACAACGGTGTGCTGCGCCTCGATCCGGCGGTGGCAGGGTTGCGGGTCAGCGGCCTGTACCGCCTCGACAATCCCGACCAGATCCTCGACACCCTGGCACGCACCCTGCCGATCCACATCACCCGCCGGACCGGGTTGTGGGTGACCGTCAGTGCCGCCTGAAAACGGTTCACCTCGGTCAATGTGGGAGCTGGCTTGCCTGCGATGCGAGCACCTCGGCCTCGCAGATGTACCGCAGCGATACCATCGCAGCCTCGCTAAAGCTCGACAGCTCCCACAGTTGACCGCGTCGTTTCCGAATGTCGGTTCTAACGACATAACCAAACGATCTGCAAGTTTTCCCCCGGCCATCCCACATCACTCCCGTAAGCGCTGCGGGGAGCAGCGCTCAGGAGTTTCCTTGGGGGGAGCCAACGTGAGCCCATTCAACCGTACACCGCTTCGAACCTTTGCCCTGGTGCCGTTGGCCAGTCTGTTCCTGTCTTTCGCTGCCAGCGCCGAAGAGGCGCGCCAGGTCTACCACATCGCGCCCGGCCCGCTGGACGAAGTGCTGCTGAACATCAGCCGCCAGAGCGGCCAGGTGATTTCCTTCACGCCGCAGCTGGGCAATTATTCCTCGGCGCGGGTCGACGGTTCGCTGTCGGCGCAACAGGCGGTAGACGCCGCGCTCAAGGGCACCGGCCTGCAAGTCCAGGTCAGCCCGGACGGTGCATTCATCATCAAGGAAGGCGCCAAAGTCGCGCCTGCCAGCAACAGCATCAAGGCGCAAACCGCCGAAGCCCAGGCGCCGACCCTCGACCGTGTGGTCGCCATCGGTACCCGTCGCAGTGACGCCACGGCCCTCACCAGCAGCGCCCCGGTGGATGTGATCAACGCCGAAGAACTCAAGCAAACCGGCGCCACCAGCCTCAACCAGGCGCTGTTCCAACTGCTGCCCTCGTTCAACTTTCCGCAGAACAACAGCGCCACCCGCGGCCAGGATCCGAAAGGCGCCTCCCTGCGCGGCTTGTCCCCGGACCAGACCCTGGTGCTGATCAACGGCAAGCGCCGGCACACCTCGGCGGTGGTGAACATTTCCGGTGGCGTGCCGTTCATTGGCGCGCAGCCGGTGGACCTCGACATGATCCCCATCAGCGCCATCGACCACGTCGAAGTGCTGCGCGACGGTGCCTCGGCGCAATACGGTTCGGACGCGGTGGCGGGGGTGGTCAACATCGTGCTCAAGGAGCGCGACAGCGGTGGCGGCATCAACACCCAACTGGGCAAATACGCCCAGGGCGACGGCTTCAGCAAAACCACCGATGGCTGGTACGGCATCGGCTTGCCGGGGGATGGTTTCCTGACCCTGAGCTTCAACACCCTGAACAACAAACCCGATGACATCGGCGACAAATACGTCGCCGACGGCCAGGTACAAGACCCGCGCTGGGGCGGTGCCGGGCGCGACAAATACAACCTGGCGGCCAACGCCGAAATCGGCCTGAACGACCAATGGCGCCTCTACAGTTTCGCCACCTTCGGCCAGGACACTTCGGTAAACAACACGCCGCCGCTGCTGGCCAGCAGCCCGAACAACGTGGCCGGGATCTACCCCAACGGCACCATCCCGAAATACCGCTATCGCTATGAAGACGGCGCCGTCACCGTCGGCACCCGCTATGAAGACGAGAGCATCGGCCGCTTCGATTTGAGCGCCACCTATGGCCGCGACGAGCACGACGAACTGGCTTTCAACACCGTCAACCCGAGCTACGGGATCAACAGCCCGACCAAGTTCAACGTCGCCACCCTGGTCAACGACCAGACCAACATCACCCTGGATTACGCCAAGGATCTGAACGTCGACTGGTCGAGCCATCCACTCACCGTTTCAGCGGGCGTCGCCTACCGGCATGAGCAATACCGGCTGGAGGCCGGCGACTACGATTCCTATTCCTACGGTGGCATCGACGGCGTGCAGGTTGGCGCGGTGCAGGCTTCGGGCCTGACCCCGGATGACGCCGGCACCTTCAAGCGTGATGTGGGCGGCGTGTATTTCGGCCTGGAAAACCAGGTCACCGACAAGCTCCAGGTGGGCATTGCCGGGCGTACCGAGCACTACTCGGACTTCGGTTCAGCCACCACCGGCAAACTCTCGGCGCGCTATGACTTCACCCCGAAAGTCGGCCTGCGGGCCACGGTCAACAATGCCTACCACGCGCCCAGCCTGGGCCAGATCGGCACCTCCTGGACCACCACCACCAACCTCGACGCCAACGGCAACCCGGTGCTGACCCGCATGCTGCCGGCCGACAACCCGGCCGCCCGTGCCCTCGGTGCGCAGCCGCTGAAGCCCGAGAAGTCCACCAACTTCTCCCTGGGCCTGGTGCTGCGCCCAACCGACCAGGCCTCGCTGACCATCGACGCCTACCAGATCTCGATTCGTGACCGCCTGCTGTTCAGCGGTGGCATTTCCGGGCCGCTGGCCGAGCAGATCCTCAAGGACGCCGGCTACGGCCAGTACTCCTGGGCGCAGTTCATGACCAACGCCGCCGACACCCGCACCCGTGGCGTCGACATCGTGGGCAAGTACAACCTGGACCTTGAGCAGTTCGGCAACCTGAACCTGTCGGCGGGCTACACCAAGGCCCGCACCACCATCGAGAAGGTCCACGAAAACCCCAACGGCTTCGAAGTGCTGACCCGTGAATCCCGTGGCTTCCTGGAGCACGGTTACCCGGAAGACAAGCTGGTGTTTGGCGCGGTCCACAAGCTCAACCAATGGACCATCGCCCTCAACGAAACCCGTTACGGCAAGTACCGCAAATATGCGTCCAGCGAAGCCAACGCCCAGTACGACCAGACCTTCGGCGCGCAATGGACCACCGACCTGGACGTGAACTACGCCTTCACCAAACAACTGCGGGTGTCGGTGGGCGTCAACAACCTGTTCGACAGCAAGCCTGACGACTACAACACCCGTTTGCGCCAGACCCCGGGCCAGCAATACAGCTACCTGTCGCCGACGGCGCCGGAAGGGGCGTTTTACTACACGCGGCTCAGTTATGACTTTTAAACCCTGATGCAAAACCTGTGGCGAGGGAGCTTGCTCCCGCTGGGGCGCGTAGCGGCCCCAAGCACTTTGGGCCTGCTGCGCAGTCCAGCGGGAGCAACCTCCCTCGCCACAAGAGCACTCTTCATGGAATCACCACGAGGTAACACATGAAAACAATCAAGAACCTGCTCGGTGGCTCGCTATTGGCACTCACCGTCCTGGCACAATCAGCCACGGCCGCTGAACCTGCCAAACCGATCCACTTCGGTGACATCACCTGGGAAAGCGGCAGCCTGATCACCGAAGTGCTGCGCCTGATCGTCGAGAAAGGCTATGGCCTGCCCACCGACACCTTGCCCGGCAGCACCGTGAGCCTGGAGGCCGCCCTGGCCAAGGACGATATCCAGGTGATCGGCGAAGAGTGGGCCGGGCGCAGTCCGGCGTGGGTCAAGGCCGAAAGCGAAGGCAAGGTGTTCGGCCTGGGCGACACCGTCAAAGGCGCCACCGAAGGCTGGTGGGTGCCGGAATACGTGATCAAGGGCGACGCCGAACGGGGCATCAAACCCCTGGCCCCGGAGCTTAAATCCGTCGCCGACCTGGCCCGCTACAAAGACGTGTTCCGCGACCCCGAAGACCCGACCCGTGGGCGCTTCCTCAACAGCCCCACCGGCTGGACCTCGGAGATCGTCAACAGCCAGAAGCTCAAGGCCTATGGCCTGACCGACACCTACGTCAACTTCCGCACCGGTTCCGGCGCGGCGCTGGATGCCGAGGTTGCATCCTCGATCCGTCGCGGCAAGCCGGTGCTGTTCTACTACTGGTCGCCGACGCCACTGCTGGGGCGCTTCAAGTTGATCAAACTGGAAGAACCACCGTTCAACGCCGAAGCCTGGAAGACCCTGGCCGACGCCAACAACCCGCACCCCATCGGTACTCGTTCGATGCCAGCGCACCTGGCGATTGGCGTGTCGGCGCCGTTCAAGGCGCAGTACCCGCAACTGGTGACGTTCTTTGAAAAAGTCGACCTGCCGATTGACCTGCTCAACGGCATCCTCGCGCAAATGGCCGAGAAACGCACCGCGCCGCGCCAGGTGGCCGAAGCGTTCCTGAAAGAACAGCCGCAGGTCTGGCAGCAATGGGTGCCGGCGGACGTCGCGGTCAAGGTCAAGGAGAGTCTCTGATGCGCAAGCTCATCGCAGCCACACTGCTGGCACTGTGCGCCGGGCCGCTGCTGGCGGCAGAACCGGCCACCCTGCGCGTCGGCTACCAGAAAAGCTCGGTGAGCATGGTGCTCGCCCGTGAGCATCACCTGTTCGAGCAAGGGTTGCCGGGCACCAAGGTCGAGTGGATCGAATTCCTCGGCGGCCCGCCGCTGATCGAAGCCCTAAATGGCGGCAGCATCGACATCGGCAATATCGGCGACATCCCGCCGATCTTCGCCCAGGCTGCCGGCATCGACATTCGCTACATCGGCGTCGAGCCCAATGACGGGCGCACCGAAGCCATCCTGCTGCCCAAGGACAGCACCGTGCAAAGCGTGGCCGAACTCAAGGGCAAGCGCGTGGCGTTGCTCAAGGGTTCCAGCGCCCACAACCTGTTCCTCAAAAGTTTGCTGCGTGCCGGCTTGCAGTGGAAGGACGTGAACGTGGTGTACCTGTCGCCCTCCGACGGTCGTGCCGCGTTTGAACAAGGCAAGGTCGACGCCTGGGTGGTGTGGGACCCGTACTACTCGGCGGCCGTGGTGGACGGTTCGGCGAAGGTGCTGGGGGATGGCCAGGGGCTGAACCCGGCGGGCAGTTTCTTCATCGCCAGCGGGCCGTTTGCCAAGCAGCACCCGCAGGCGATTGCGGCGATTCTCAAGGTGTTTGCCCAGGCGCAGCGGTTGTCGCTGGACCAGCATGACGAAAGCGTCGCGCTGATGGCCAAGACATTGGGCTTGCAGCCGGCGGTGGTGGAGAGTTACTTCCAGCACCGCTCGCCGACGCCGAGCCGGCCATTGGAAGCGGTGGATATCGCCAACCAGCAACGTACCGCCGACGCGTTTTTTGCCAACGGCCTGATCCCGAAAAAGGTCGATGTGCAGCAGGTTGTGTTCAAGGCTCCATAACTTGATCCCTGTGGAGAGGGAGCTTGCTGTGGGGAGGGAGCTTGCTGTGGCAGGGGAGCTTGCTTTAGGGAAAGAGCTGTTGTGGCGAGGGAGCTTGCTGTGGCGAGGGAGCTTGCTCCCGCTGGGCTGCGTAGCGGCCCCAAAAAAAGCGGGAGCGCTGCGCACTCCAGCGGGAGCAAGCTCCCTCGCCACAGCAATCTCCCTCACCCCATAAAAGCATCTTCAGCATCGACCTTCGCACCCATCAGTGAGCAGACCATGCAACCGATCTACATCGACTTCCTCAACGGCCTGGACATCGACGAACTGGCCCTGACCAACGACGAAATCCTCAACGCCATCGAATCCAGCCTGGCGATCCAGGGCCGCAGCGAGGCGGTGATCGAGCCGCGCATGCACCTGATTCCCGGCGGTGAAATCAACGGCCACTTCAACGTGCTGCGCGGTGTATTGGGCGGCGCAATCGGCTACGCCGGGGTCAAGGTGGTGGGCGACTTTGTCGATAACTACCGCAAGGGCCTGCCCTCGGAACTGGCGATTCTCAACCTGCTGGACCCGGCCACCGGCATCCCCAAGGCCATCCTGGACGCCTCGGCGATTACCGACATGCGCACCGGCGCCGTCACCGCCATCGGTGCCAAATACCTGGCCCGTCCCGACAGTAAAGTCCTCGCGCACATCGGTGCCCGTGGCACGGCGTATTGGAACGTGCGGCTGCTGGACCACCTGTTCGACTTCGACGAAATCCGCGTGCACTCGCGCCGCAGTGAAAGCCGCGAAGCCTTCGCCGAACGCCTGCGCCGCGACCTCGGCAAGCCGGTGATTGTCACCGACGACTGGGAGTCCACGGTGCGCGGCGCCGACATCGTGGTGGAAGCTTCACGCCTGGATCAGCCGCAACCGTTGCTGCACACCGAGTGGATCAAGCCCGGTGCCTTCGTCTTGCCCTACGGCACCATGAGCGCGGTGGAACTGTCGTTGACCGACATCATGCACAAGCTGGTGGTGGACGACTGGGGCCAGTGCAAGGGCGGGATGTTCGGCGCATTGCGCGCCCACGTCGACGCCGGAAAACTCAGCGCCGAGACCTTGCATGCCGAGTTGGGGCAGATCGTCGCCGGCTTGAAGACCGGCCGGGAAACCCCCGAGGAAACCATCCTGTTCTGGCACCGTGGCTTGAGCCTCAGCGATATCGCCCTGGGCCACGCACTGCTGGAAAAATCCAGACGCCTGGGGATCGGCCAGCGGTTGCGCTGGGCATGATTCACTTCGATCCCGCCGGTTTGACGATTGAGGATTTGCTGTCGATTGCCCGCCAAGACGCACCGGCTGACTTCAGCGATGCGGCGCGCCAACGTATCGACGAAGGGCATCGACTGTTGCTGCGCCTGGTGGCTGAAGGCACGCCGATTTACGGGGTGACCACGGGCCTCGGTGCGGCGGTGGATACGCAGGTTGCGCCGGTGCAGGCAAACATTCCTTTGGGGCGTGCGGTGGGCGTTGGCCGCCTGGCCAAGCGTGAGGAATTACGCGCGATCACCGCAGCCCGCTTGGCGGGGTTGGCCCAGGGGCGTTCGGGTATTTCGCCGGGTGCGGCGCAGGCGCTGTTGGTGTTACTCAACTGCGGCATGGAGCCCGCGGTGCCGTTGCTCGGCTCGTTGGGCGAGAGCGACCTGGCGCCGTTGGCGCATTTGAGCCTGGCGCTGAACGTGCCATTGACGGGCAAGGATGGCCTGGCGCTGGTGTCGGCCAACTCCGCGAGCATCGGCCTTGGCGCGTTGCTGGTGGCCGAGGCCGAACAGGCATTGCAGGCCGTGTTGGCGGGGCTGGCGTTGTCGTGTGAAGGCTATCGGGCCAACCTCAGTCCTTTCCAGCCGTGGGCTTCGCGGTTGCGCCCGGCGCCGGGGCAAAGCGGGCAATCAGCGGCGTTGCTGGAATTGCTGGCGGGCGGCGAATTGGCCGATAACCCGCGTCGGCTACAGGACCCGCTGAGCTTTCGCTGTGCCACGGTGGTTCAAGGCGCGGCGCATCAAGCGATGCTGCAACTGCGTGAACTGGTTGAGCTGGAGCTTGCCAGCGGTGCGGACAATCCGGCGTTGATCAGCGAAGACGCGTTGGTGCTGGCCACGGCCAATTTCGACAGCACCCATCTCGCGCTGGCGGCCGAAGGCTTGGGCCTGGCGTTGAGCCGTGTGGCGGTGTGCAGCGCCGAGCGGATTGCCAAGTTGCTGTCGCCGGCTTCCAGTGAACTGCCGCGCTTTCTGATCGACCAGCCCGGGCACGTGGGCATGGCCGCCTTGCAGCGCACCGGTTCGGCGTTGGTGGCGGAGATCGGGCACTTGGCCAATCCGATCCCGGCGGTGAGCGTGCCGGTAGCGGATCGCGTGGAAGATTATGCGGGGCAGGCGCTGGCGGTGGTCGAGAAAACCCGGCAACTGGTGCAGCGCGTGGTGTGGCTGGGCAGCATTGAGTTGATCGTGGCGGCGCAGGCGGTGGACCTGTGCGGCACGGTTCAACTGGGGCAGGGCACCCGGCGTATTCATCAGGCGGTGCGCCGCCAGGTGGCGCACCTGGATCAGGACCGTTCGGGGTCGGTGGATGTGTTGGCGTTAAGTGCATTCATCGAAAACGATGGCTTGAAACCCATTCTCTAAAACTATGAAGACCCAATGTGGGAGCTGGCTTGCCTGCGATAGCGGTGTTGGATTCACCATCGCTATCGCAGGCAAGCCAGCTCCTACAGGTTGATCGCATTTCAGGTCATGGATTTTCAGCGGCCAGGGCGGCAATCACCGCCGGCCGCTCGCCCACCCGCTGCTGAAACTTGGCCAACGCCGGCCACTGCTGCAAGTCGATATCAAACAACCCCGCCCAGCGCAGCACCACAAACAGGTACGCATCCGCCACTGAGTACTGCGCGCCCAGCAGGTAATCCTGGCGCTCCAGGGTCTGTACCAGAATCGCAAAACGCTTGAACAGCGTGGCCTTGAACAGCGCCTTCACCTCATCGGGAATCGCGTCCTTGAACAACACTCCCAGCCCGCCATGAATCTCGCTGGAGACAAAGTTCAGCCACTCCTGCAAACGCACCCGCTCCCAGCTGCCATTGGCCGGCGCCAGGCCCGCTGCGGGTACACGGTCGGCCAGGTATTGCAGGATGGCCGCGCCTTCGGTCAGTACCTCGCCGTTGTCCAGTTGCAGTGCGGCCACATAGCCCTTGGGATTGATCTGCAGGAAATCATCACCGTCAGCCGTGAGCTTTTTCTGGTTGTCGACGCGAATCAATTCAAACGGCAGGGCCAATTCCCGCAGCGCGATATGGGAGGCGAGGGAACAGGCATTCGGGGAAAAATACAGCTTCATCGGGGCAACTCCGCAGGACAGTTGCCTTCAGTCTCGTGGGCATGGCACCTTGGGTAAAATTAATCTTTCAGAATCCTGCCATAAGGACAGCTACTGCCATGATGAACCTGATGCACTGGCGCCTGCTGGTGGCCGTGGCGGACAACGGCAGCATCACTGCGGCCTCCGAACGGGTGGGCATGACTCAGTCCGCCGCCAGCCAGGCGATGGCGGCCATGGAGGCCAACCTCGGTGCGCAGTTGTTTGTGCGTGAGGCGCGTCAGACCGTGCCTACCGCCCTGGGCCTGCAGGTGATCGAGCAGGCGCGGGTGATGCTCGGGGCCTTGCAGGCGATTCGCACCACCGTGGACGAAGCGCGGCCGATGCTGCGTGGGACGATTCGCATCGCGAGTTTCCCCATGGTGCTGGCGGTGTTCCTGCCGCCGCTGCTGCGTCGGTTCAACCAGCTTTACCCCGGCATCGAGGTCACGGCCCTGGAAGTGACCGACGATGAAGTGAACACCTTGCTCGACGCGAATCTGATCGACCTGGGCGTGGTGCTCAACCCGCCGTCCGAGCGCAATGCCGCCGTGCTGGGGCGCGATAACTGGGTGGCGGTGCTGCCGATGGCCCACGGGTTTTCCCGGCGCCCGGCGCAGGCAACGGTCACGCTGGAAGAGTTGGTGGAGCAACCGTTCGTGCTTGCCACCGGCGGCTGCACCGTCAACGCCCGCAGCCTGGCGCAGGAAGCCGGCCTGGTGCTGCGCGAGGTGCGGGTGGAGGTGCGCGAGTGGAACAGCGCTTTCAGCCTGGTGCGTGAAGGCGTGGGTGTGACGCTGGTGCCCGAGATGACCCTGCCGGCCCAGCGCCAAGGCTTGCGCATCATGCCCCTGGCGGAGCCGGTGCATCGCGAGTTTGCGTTGGTGACATCACGCCACCAACCGCCTTCAGCAGTGGTTAATGCTTTGTTGCAAATGCTGGCTGACTAGTGGCCTTGCATAGCGCCAACGCCTGTCTATGCTCACCCAGAACCGTTGATGACGCTCGGCATATAAAGCGTTTCGGATAGGTTTCCCCATAAAGGTCTTCGATCAAGATTCAAACCGTGAATGGAATGCGCCCGCGTGGGCGTCGGGAAAATAAAGGGTGATCTGACATGTTCAACCGCCAACACAAATCCGACCTGCTGGAAATCGAACGTTTCTCCTGCGCCCTTACCGAAGCCAAAGCCAAATTGGCCGCCATCAGCCGTTCCATGGCAATGATCGAGTTTGATCGCGACGGCATCGTGCTGGATGCCAATGAAAATTTCTGCAAGACCATGGGCTACCGCGCCGAAGAAATTCGCGGCAAGCATCACCGGATTTTCTGCGAAGAGGCCTACACCCACACCGACGCCTACGCCAAGCTCTGGCGCGACCTGGCGCGGGGCGAGCCCCTCAGTGGCACCTTCATGCGGTTGAACAAGCATGGTCAGGAAGTGTGGCTGGAGGCCAGTTACATGCCGGTAATCGGTGCCGACAACCAGGTGCAAAGCGTGATCAAGGTGGCCTCGGACATCTCGGCGCGGATTCACCGCGAGCATGAAAACCAGAGCCTGATCGACGCCATCGGCCGCTCCATGGCGGTCATTGAATTCACCCCGCAAGGCCAGATCCTGAATGCCAACGACAACTTCCTGAAGACGGTGAAATATTCCCTCAGTGAAATCGTCGGCCAGCACCACAGTCTGTTTTGTCATCGCGGTGAGACCGATTCGCCGGCCTACAAGGCATTCTGGGCCTCGCTCAACCGCGGCGAATATCACTCCCACCGCTTTGAGCGCAAAGATAAATTCGGCCAAACGCTGTTCCTGGAAGCCTCCTACAACCCGATCTTCGATGCCAACGGGCGCTTGTACAAAGTGGTGAAGTTCGCCAGCGACATCACCGACCAGGTCACCACCTTGCGCACGGCTGCCGACTCGGCTCACGCCACCTCGGTGCAAAACGACGCCTGCGCCCGCAAGGGGTCGGAAGTGGTGCAGCAGACCGTGCAGATCATCGAAGAAATTTCCCGTGACCTTAACGAAGCGGCCGTGAGCATCGACGCAGTGAGCAAGCAGTCGGACATCATCGGCACCATCGTCCAGACCATCCGCGGCATCGCCGACCAGACCAACCTGCTGGCGCTGAATGCGGCGATCGAAGCGGCCCGGGCGGGCGAGCATGGGCGCGGGTTTGCGGTGGTGGCGGATGAGGTGCGCAGCCTTGCGGCGCGAACCAGCCAGGCGACGATCGAGATTGTGGATGTGGTGCGCAAGAACCACGACCTGTCGATCAGCGCGGTGTCGAGCATGCAATCGAGCCTGAGCCGCACGGGGCTTGGGGTGGAGCTGGCGAATGAGGCGGGGCAGGTGATCCTGGAGATTCAGGAAGGGTCACGGCATGTGGTGGATGCGATCAGTCAGTTCAACTCGACACTGCAATTGCAGTAACACCGCAGATCAAATGTGGAATGAGCTTGTGTGGGAGCGGGCTTGCTCGCGAATGCGGTGTGTCAGTCAGCACATGGATTGACTGACACACCGCATTCGCGAGCA